>JALOOI010000149.1 GCA_025454495.1 Anaerolineae bacterium | reverse complement strand
GTATCCGGCATATTCTGCGCGGCCGGGTGCTGCGATAAATCCGGGAAGGCGACGATGACCAGCGGAATATTGCGTGCCGCCAGCGTGGCGATGAGGCGGCGCAGCGTTTGCTCGTATTCATCCCACAGCGGCTGATGCGCCTGCGGCTGGAGGAAGGTGATGTCTTCGTACAGGCGGTGAATCCCCGGCAGATCGGGGATGATTTGCGCCACCTGCTGCTCCACCTGCCATTCCACAAAGCCGTAACGGACGTTGCGCCACAGGCTGTAGAGCGCCACCTGGTCACGCAGGAAGGTCCGCAGCGCATCCGGCGCGGCCGCGGCCGGGGCCGCCTGCCCCAGCACAACCTCGCGGGCGAAATACTGGCGCATCGGCGGCGACAGATCAAAAATATCGTTGGTATACACCCCCAGGATCACCAGGTCGGGTTCCAGCCGCAGCCCTTTATCCTCCAGGTAGCTCAGTTCATCGGTGATGGTGTAGCCGGGGATGCCGGCGTTTAACACCTGAAACTGCCCCGGCAGCAGCTCATGCAGGCGTTCCTGAAGGCGGGCCGGGAAAGCTTCCTGATTGTGGACGTAAAAGCCATAGGTGAACGAATCGCCGATGGCCAGAATGCGAAACACGGCCGGATCGTCATTCAATTCTTCGGTGTTGCGCAGCCCGACGCTGCTGGTTTGCAAAAAGTAGGGGCGAATGGGGTACAGGCGCTCCACGCTGTTGATGTTGGGCAGCAGGTCGCCATAGCCGCCGGGGCTGTAGCCGAAAGCGACTTCCACGCGGTCAGTGAGGGCGCTGCTGCGCCACAGCAGGGCGCGGGCCAGCAGTTCGCTGCCGGTGAGCATACAGGCCGTGAGGCCGAGGATGATGAGCAGGGGGCGCAGCCAACGGAATAGCGTCATGGTAACACCGGCAAACCTGTTTCATGGACGGTGAGGGCCCGCTGGCGCAGCATCTGGCGCAGCGCGTCGATCACTTCCAGCGTACCATCGTCTTTTTCATAGTACCAGTGCTGCCAGCCATTGCTGCCGGGTAAATTGCCGGCGGCCACCGCCAGTTGATGGATGGAACCGCCGCTGCCACCGGGCAGTTGCAGCGAGCCATCCGCGCGTACCAGGGCCGCGCGGGCGCGATCCTGCTGGAAAAACAGGGGCTGGCCGGGCAGCAGCAGGCCCTGCTCCAGCAGCGAGCCAAAGGTAATGCGCGGGGCGCTGCGGCGCGAGTGCGTCACCTGGTAGCGGTGGTCATCCGGCGCGGCGGGCGCGATGCGCTCCAGCCGGGCGCGGGCGGCCTGAATATACGCCGCTTCGCGCTCAATGCCGATGTAGTGGCGGCCCAGTTTTTTGGCCACCGCGCCGGTGGTGCCGGTGCCGAAGAACGGATCCAGCACCACATCGCCGGGGTGGGTGCTGGCCAGGATGACGCGATAGAGCAGGGCTTCGGGCTTTTGCGTGGTGTGGACTTTGTGGCCGTTCACCTTCAGGCGCTCGCTGCCGGTACACAGCGGCAGTTCCCAGTCGCTGCGCATTTGCTTATCGTCGTTCATGGTCTTCAGCGCGTGGTAATTGAAGGTGTAGCGCTTTTGCCCGCGTGACTTTTTGCACCACAGCAGCGTTTCGTGGGCGTTGGTGAAGCGCACCCCGCGAAAATTGGGCATGGGATTTTGTTTGATCCACACCACATCGTTCAACACCCAGTAGCCCAGGTTTTGCACAATGCTGCCCACGCGGTAAATGTTGTGGTAAGAACCGATGACCCACAGGGTGCCGGTGTTCTTCAGCACGCGGCGGCAGGCGCTGAGCCAGGCGGTGGTAAAGGCATCGTAGGCGGCAAAATCGGCAAATTGATCCCAGGCATCATCCACGGCCGCTACCGGGGTCTGGTTGGGGCGCAGCAGGGTGTGCTGCAATTGCAGGTTGTAGGGCGGGTCGGCAAAGATGACATCGACCGACTGCGGTGGAAGCTGTGCCAGAATGTCGATGCAGTCGCCATGATAGATGTGATCGCTGGGAGTGCCTGTCATGAGGATTTGTCCGGCGTGAAATCAGGATCGCACACTTATTCTAGCACGCGGCGCGGGAAAGGCCAAAAAGCGCCCTCTGGCGGGGCACCGGCAGCCCATTCACGACGGGCGGCTTTTTCGCCCTCACCCCCCTGTTCCCCTGGCAGGGGCACGATGCAGCGTGCCCCTGCGAAGTGCACCCTGGTACAGGGGTTGTCTCCCCTCGCCCAGGGCGCAGCCCGTCCGGGAGAGGAGCCGGGGATGAGGGTGCAGAGAGGTCATAAAAGTTCGTGTGCTGCCCCTCAATTTGGATGCGTAAGCCCCGGCACCCTGGCGCGGGCCGCTGTGCCTGGTGTGCTGCTGCCCATACCGGCCCGGACGGCGGCGGGTTCAGCGGTTGACGAAGCGATAGCCCACGCCGCGCGAGGTGATGATGTAATCCGGCTGCTGCGGGTTCACTTCCACTTTCTGGCGCAGGTAGTGGATGTACAATTTCAGGCTGTCGATGGCATCGCCATATTCTTCGCCCCAGGCCTGCGTCACCAGTTCGGTGCGGGTGACGACGCGGCCGGCATTGCGTACCAGCACCGCCAGCAGGTTAAATTCTTTGGGGGTGAGGTGTTTAATTTCGTTGCGGACGAAGACTTCCCGATTCATAAAATTGATGCGAAATTCGCCATCGTTAAAGACGAGTTCTTCGCTCATGCTGGGGCGGGGGGAACGACGCAGGTGGGCGCGCACCCGCGCCACCAGTTCATCGTTATCGTAGGGCTTCACGATGTAATCATCCGCGCCCATCTCCAGCCCGCGCACCACATCTTTTACATCGCTGCGGGCGGTGAGGAAGATGATGGGCACGTCGGACATTTCGCGCATCCGCTTACACACTTCCCAGCCATCCATATCCGGCATCATAATATCCAGCAGCACCAGGTCGGGCTGGTAGCGATAGGCTTTACGCAGCCCTTCTTCGGCACGGAAGGCCTTGATGGTTTCAAACCCGCGCTTCTCCAGCAGGATACTGATGAGCTGCACGGTAGCTTCTTCGTCATCCACAATCAGGATTTTTTCTGGCATGGGGGCTTCTCCCGGTGCTGCCTGCCCGGCATAGAACGTTACAATTCACAAACGTACTTTATCACGGTACGATATATCCGGCAAGCGAACAGTCATAAAAATTGTATAGATTTGGTATGAAACTGTTGCTGATGATGGGTAAGGTGTGGACAACAGGCGGGCCGGCGCTGCTGTGGGCGCTGCTGTGGTGGGGGGTGGCGCTGGCGGTGACGGCGGCGGGCATCCCGCTGCTGGTGTGGGATGACCAGTTTTCGACCTTTGTGGCCGGCGACTGGCGCGACCCGTATGCCACGCCGGGGCTGGTGAACCCGCCGTGGGCGCTGCTGCTGCTGCTGCCTTTCCGGGTGCTGCCGCTGCCGGTGGCGGTGCTGGCGCAAATGCTGGTCTATTTTGTGCTGCTGGCGCTGGTGATCCGGCGGTACGGGCGGCCGGAACAGGGCCGGCTGGCGGCGCTGGTGGTGTTTTCGTCGCCGCTGGCGCTGAATACGGCGCTGGAGCTAAATATTGACTGGATGATTGCCCTGGGGCTGCTGCTGCCGCGGCCGTGGAGTGCGCCGCTGCTGCTGATTAAGCCCCAGAATGCGGCCGGCTACCTGGCGAGCTTCAGCGGGCGGGAACTGCGGGGCTGGCTGGTGGTGGTGTGCGTGACGCTGCTGCTGTCGCTGGTGGTGTGGGGCAACTGGCCGGCGGCGCTGCTGGCCAACCTGGACGTGTATGGCATTAGCCCGCTGGTGAACGCGGCCCCGCTGGCGATTCTGGGGTCGGCGTTCGGTGGCGCGGGGGTGGCGCTGTCGCTGGTGGCGGGGGCGCTGCTGCTGTGGCAGGCGTGGCGGCGGCAGGATGCCGTCCTGGGGGTGTGCGGCGGGCTGCTGTGGGTGCCGTACCTGGCCGGCTACAGCCTGCTGCTGCCCTTTACGCTGCTGGCGGCGCGGTGGCCGCGGGCGCTGCTGGTGGTGAGCGCGGGCCTGTGGCTGGCGGTGGTGGCGGCGGTGCTGCCGCTGGTGGGGCTGCTGTGAAGGCCGGGGGCGACCACTGATCGCCCCCGGCACAGCGGCTTATTTGAACAGTTCGCGCACGACGATGTTCCGCAGAATTTCCGACGTGCCTTCGTAAATCTGGAAGATTTTCACATCGCGCATGAGTTTTTCCACCGGGTATTCTTTCATGTAGCCATACCCGCCGAAGACCTGCACCGCTTCGATGGCGGCGGCCATGGCCCGGTCGGCGGCGAAGGCTTTGGCGGCCGCGCTCAGGCGGGCATCCGGCCGGCCGGCTTCCACGATCCAGGCGGACTGCCACACCATGAGGCGGGCGGCTTCATAATCCATGGCCATCTGGGCGATTTTGTGGCCCACGGCCTGGTGGTGGTAAATTTTCACGCCGAAGGTTTCGCGTTCCTTCGCATACTTAATGCTTTCATCCATGGCGCGGCGCAGCAGCCCCACGGCGGCGGCCCCCACCGCGGGCCGGCTGTAGTCGAACACTTTCATGGCGATGAGGAAGCCCTGCCCTTCTTTACCGAGCAGGTTTTCGGCCGGGACTTCGACATTTTCAAAGGTGATCTGGGCGGTATCGGAAGCCCGCTGGCCCAGTTTGTCGAACTTTTTGCTGATGGTGATGCCGGGGGTGTTGCGATCCACCACGAAAGCGCTGATGCCGCGATGCCCGGCGGCGGCATCCGTCTTGGCGAAGACGGTGAAGAAATTGGCATAGCTGGCGTTGGTGATGAAGGTTTTGGTGCCGTTGATGAGGTAGCTGCCATTGCGTTTTTCGGCGCGGGTTTCCATGCCCACCACGTTGGAGCCGGCGGCCGGCTCGGTGACGCAGTAGGACACCAGCTCGCCCTTGTCCACCAGGCGCTCGCCCAGCCAGTACTGCTTTTGTGCGTCGCTGCCGGCGATGACGATGGGCAGGTCGCCCAGGCCGTTGGTGCTGGCGCTGGTGCTGATGCCGGTGCAGCCGTAGCCCAGTTCTTCGGCGACGATGCATTCATCCAGCAGCGAGGCCCCCAGGCCGCCGTATTCTTCCGGGATGTTCATGTTGACCAGGCCGATTTCGCGCAGTTTTTCAAAAATATCACGCGGGAATTTCGCGTGTTCGTCATATTCCGCCGCCACCGGAATAATTTCTCTGGCGGTAAAATCACGCGCCATCTTCTGGAGCATCAACTGTTCATCGGTCAGCCCAAAATGGAGTCCGTTTACTTTTTCCAGCATGTCCACCATATTGATTTCTCCAAAATGTCTTAAGCGACAATCTAATGACGATTAGATTAATTGTAGCAGAAAGAAATTATCTTCTGCAATTGTCTGCATATAAAGAAGAGATTAAAAACCACGGCACACAGCCGGGACTCATGCACGGCGGCGCGAAGCGTGGCACAATCAAGAGCGTTCAACACAGCACAGGAGCAGCAGACAATGGCCGAAACACCGGTGATGCGGGTGCCAGCGATGGCCAAATGGATGATGCGGTTGCAGGCATTTTTGCTGCGCCGTAACTGGATGGGCGCGATGGGCGATCATGTGCTGGTGCTGACGGTGACGGGCCGTAAGACCGGCCGGACGTATTCCACGCCGGTGGGCTACCTGCGCGAGGGGCCCAACTTCATCGCGCTGAACCCGGAAGGCAAGAGCAACTGGTATCGCAATATTCAGGCGAACCCGGCGGTGCGGCTGAATGTGCGCGGCCAGGAGATGGCGGCCCGGGCGGTGCTGATTACCGATGCCGCGGAGATTGATACGCTGTTCCAGCGCTATCACCGGGAGATTACGCCGGACGTGTTCCCGCGGTTGTTCGGGGTGGCGCACGATGCGCCGGAAGCGGAACTGCTGCGGGCGCGGGATTCGCGGCGGTATGTGCGCTTTGTGGTGGCGTGAGGTTCTCCGGTCGCTGTGGCCGGTTGAAGCGGGCGAAGGCAGGAGGAAAGATGGCCCTGTATGATTTTCGCTGCCGGGTGTGCAGCACTGAATTTACGCTGATGTACAAGACGATCCGGGCCTATGAAGCGGCTGTGCGGGCCTGCCCGGCCTGCGGCAGCGCCGACCTGGCGCGGGTGATTAAACGGGTGGCCGTGCAATCGCCCGCGCGGGATTACAGCCGCCTGTCACCGGGGGAAATGCTCTCCGTGCTGGATTCGGGCGACAGCCGCCAGGTGGGCCAGATGTTTGAGCAGGTGGGCGCGTCGTCGCCGGCGGCCGGGGTGGAGTTCCACGAGGCCACACAGCGGCTGCTGCGCGGCGAGAGCATGGATAAGGTGGAGCAGCGTTTGCAGGAGCACAGCAGCGCCGCCCCAACCGCAACCGCAACCTCAACCCCGTCCCCGGCGGCAACCAGGGCCGCGCCTGCGTCCGATTAGGGCACGTTATTCGGCGGCGGTGGCGTAATCGGCCGTCTGTGCGATGGCCAGCAGCAGCGGCTGCTGTGCCGGCAGTTCGCCGGGGGCGGTGGTGCCGAAGATGAGCAGATAGGCCTCCTCGCGGGCGATCACCAGCAGCAGGGCATCGCCTTCGGGGGCGGTGCCGCTGGTTTGCGCGGCCGGGTAGCCGCCCAGGGTCAGCTCCGTGATGGCGTTCACTGCAAGATTGGGGCTGGTCTGGCGCACCTGGGCCAGGAAGCTCTCCAGAAAGGCGCGCGGGGTGAGCGCTGCCCCGCCGCTGACGGCCCCGGCCGCCAGGCTGTTGGGCAATGCGCTGACCACCATCTGCACCTGGCCGGCGGCGAGCGTGCCCGGCGTGGCCGTGAACAGATCCGCCTGGCTGGCGAGCTGCACCTGTAGCCCCTCCGGCTGGCCCTGCGTGGCCCAGGTGGCCGGGTACTGCACCGTCAGCATTCCGCCGAGCATGTCCTGGGCGCTGTAGGTTTCGGGCAGGGCGATGGCCGGGGCGGCGGCGGTGGCCGCCGGGGCCGTGGGGGCCGCGGCCGGGCTGCACGCCGCCAGCAGCACCAGCAGCACCAGCACACTCATCAATGGGCGCAACAGCTTCATCATCCGGCCTCCCGTGTGTTTTGGCCGCATTATACCCCAGGCCGCCGCCGCGCGAAGGGGAGGGCCGCGGCCGGTCGCCGCCCCCGGCCGGGCGCTGTGCAAAGAGCCTGTTAAAAACAGATAAAGAAAGCCCGATTAAGAATTCAACCATTCAAATTTTATGCTATGATGTAAGCAGTGAAAGCAATTAATACGTGTCGTTATACTCTGTAAAGGATAACTGATGATCCGCCAAAAACTGCTGCTGATGACGATGCTGGTGCTGGCCTTCGTGCTGGCGCTGCCCGCCGCGGCCCAGGAAACCCCGGTTTTCTGTGGCACCCTCGCCGAAGCTGATTGCCAGATCCTGCGCGATAGCAGCGCCGCCGCCATGGAGATTAGCTCCGGTTCCGTGGACTACAATGGCTCGATTGTGCTGACGGGCGTGCCGGATACGCCGGATATTACCATCGGCTTCAGCGGCGATGCCGCCTATGACTTTAACATGGAAACGCTGATGGGCCTGGCGACCATGACCGATATGCCGACCGACCCGGCCGCGCTCTTTGGGCTGGTGAACGATATTATCATGGCGCTGAACAGCGAAATGCTGCTGAACATCAGCCTGCCGGAAGAAGTGGCGCAGCAGGCCGGCCTGCCGGTGAGCACCATCACCCTGGATATGTCGCTGGTGGATGGCATCGCCTACATCAATTTTGATCCGCTGGATGCGCTTTCCGGCGGGATGCTGACGCAGCAGAACATCAGCGGCTGGGGCGGCATTAACCTGGTGGAAGCGATTAACGTCATCAGCCAGCAGGCGCTGTCCGATCCGCAGGTCATGGACGCTTTCATGCAGGGCTTTAACCAGGGCCTGCAGGCGGGCGGCGGGACCACGGCCATGAACATCACCCCGGAACAGGTGGCCGCCATTGAGCAGTATGTGAACATCGCCCGCACGGACGATGGCAGCGGCAGCGAAGCCGAATTTACCACCAGCGTGGATATTGCCGGGCTGTTCACCGATGAAGCCTTCCAGGCGCTGCTGCGCGAACAGATCGATGCGCAGGCCGCCCTGCAACCGGGCACCGAGCCGATGACCGATGCCCAGTTCCAGCAGGTGATCGCCGTGGCCCAGACCTTTGGCAGCGACATCACCGTCAGCGCCACGCAGCGCATCAACACCACCACGTTCGAATCGACCTATCTGGCGTTGAACCTGGCCGTGGACCTGAGCAATGTGCTGGCCATGAGCGGCCAGGGCAGCGCCGGCGACAGCATCATCAGCTTTAGCTTTGAAGGCATCTACGGCGGCTACAATGCCACCACCATCGCCATCCCGGCCGGCGCTCAGGTACTGCCGACGGAACAGTTGATCCAGTTGCTCGGCGGCATGTAAGCTGCGCCTTGCGGCAGCAGGGGGAAGGGCCGGCCGCCCGGTGTGTACCGGCGGCCGTGCCGACAGCAGATCGCCCGCGCTGGTTGATGGTTGCCGGCGGCGGGCGATCGCTGTTTAATGAAAGCAAAGCACGGGTGAGGCAGGAGTGTGAACAATGCTGAGGCAGCGCGGGCGGCGGTATCCGCTGTGGTTCATCGTGGTGCTGGGGATGCTGGCCGGGGTGGTGGTGCTGCTGCTGGAAAGCCGCCCCGGGCCGGGGGCGGATGTGCCGCTGGTGTTCCCGGTTGCGCCCACCACCACGGCGGCCCCGCTGCCGGTGAACGCCGGCGACCCGCCGCCGGCCCGCCCCACCGCCGCGCCAGACATCCCGGCCGATGCCGCGTTGTTTTTCCCGGCCGCCGGCATCAATGCGCCCATTGTGCAGGTGTATCTGGATGGCATTAGCTGGGATATTCGCAGCCTGGGGCGCAGCGCCGGGCATTTGCAGGGGACGGCCCTGCCGGCCGATGGCGGCAATGTGGTGCTGTCCGGGCATGTGGAGATGGCCGACGGCGGCGTGGGGCCCTTCGCCGGGCTGCGGCAGGCCCAGATGGGCGATGTGATCGAACTGCGGATGAACGGCGAGGTGTGGCGCTATGCCGTGACCGAGACGTGGACGACCACGCCCGATGACCTGGCCCCCATTTTGCCCACCGGCGATGAGCGGCTGACGCTGATTACCTGTGGCACGTATGATTTCTTCAGCAATTCTTACCCCGACCGGCTGGTGGTGGTGGCGTTACGCATCGGCTGAGCACCGCCCGCCTTCCCCGCAAAATCACCGCAACTTTTTCACCGGGGGCAGCGTCTTCTTTGCAGACATGTCTGATAAGACGTGCCATCCGGGAGACTGCCTGTGCTGCCTGTTTCGCCTGCCGTGACCGATGAAGCCCTGCTGCTGCGTATTCGCCAGGGAGAGCGCGAGGCGGTGCTGGCCGCCTATGAAGCCCACTTTGCCGCGCTGTTCCAGTACGTGCGCCTGCGGCTGGCGGATGCCGCGGCGGCCGAAGACATCGTGAGCGATGTGTTTGTGCGGCTGATCGAGTGTGCGGGCACGCCCCGCGCCCCCGAAAAGCATTTGCGCGGCTGGTTGTTCCAGGTGGCGAAGCATCTTCTGGCCGATTCTGTGCCCCGTCAGCGCCAGGTGCCCCTGGCAGAAGTGGAGGACTGGATGCCCGCATCCCCGGAGACCAATCCCGAAGTTGCCGCGGGAGACCTGCTGGACAGGCAGCGTGTGAGCCATGCGCTGCGGATGTTAACGCCCGATCATCAGGAGGTGCTGCTGCTGCGTTTTGGCCAGCGCCTGAGCCTGCAAGAGACGGCCGACATGATGGGCAAGAGCTTGAGTGCCATCAAGTCGCTTCAGTTCCGGGCGGTGGCCACGCTGCGCGGCCTGCTGAGCGATACACAGCCGGAGGTGAGCCGTGACTGAGCATGACCATGACCATGAGACAACGCAGGACGCAGCCCTCATTGAAGCGTTAGACCGGTGCATTGACCGGCTGGCGCAGGGGGAAGCCCTGGCGGGCATCCTGGCGGATTACCCGGCGCTGGCCGGGGAGCTGCGCGGGCTGCTGGAAACCGGGCTGCTGGTGTACGACGCGCAGCAAACTTTGCCGGAGGTGCAGGCCGCTCGCCTGCGCGGCCGGGGACGACTGGAGACCGCGATGAACGAAACGCTGGAGACGCAGGAAAAAACGAAAGCCCGCCCGCGCCGCTTCGGGATCATGGGGCTGGCGGCCGCGGCCGTGTTCGCCCTCACCCTGGGGGTCGGTATTGGCCTGGGCAGCCGCAGCGCCCCGGTGTATGCCCCGGTGGATGTGGCGCTGGCGCTGACGGCGACGCAGGTGGTGGCGGAAGCCTCGCAGATGGCGGCCACGGTCGGCTTCACCACCGATCCGTTCATGCTCACCGCCACGGCCATCATTGAGGGGGCGACCGGCACGGCCGCCGCGGCCGGCGGGCTGGATGCCTTCGCGCTGACTTCCACCGCGATCGTGGCGCAATTTACCGCCACCGCCGCCGCCGATGCCGCCGCGACGCTCACCAGTTTCCCGCCGTATACCGCAACCACGACCGCGACCGTGACCGCAACCGCGACCGTCACGGCGACGGGTACCCCCCTGCCGACGATGACGCGGCCGCCGGCCAGCGAGGGGGCCGGCGGGGGCCCGGGCGATGCCCCGCTGGCGACTTCGGTGGCTTCTTTCATCCCGATGACCGCTACCAGCAGCACCGGGGGCCGGATCGATGAATCGGCACCACCGGCCCCGGCGGCGGTCGGTACCGCGCTGCCGCCGCTGTCCGCTGCGCCGCCCGGCGAAGGCATGGC
>JALOOI010000354.1 GCA_025454495.1 Anaerolineae bacterium | reverse complement strand
CGGGGAAGACATCGAAATCAAGTTCACCGGACTTAAGCCGGGCGAAAAGCTCTACGAGGAACTCCAGCACCACGACGAGAGCCACCTGCCGACCGAGCACCCGCGGATCATGCGGTTTGTGCCCAAGGGGGACTTCACGGAAGCCAGCGCGCGCGCAATCGATCAGCTCGAACCGATCCTTTACACATCGAGCCCCAACGCGATCAAGCAGCAGCTCAAGGCCATCGTGGGCGAGTACACGCCGCATCTGGAGTAGTGTAGGGAGCAGGTCAGAGGGAGTGAGGACGGCGCAGGCACGGTTGCGGTGGTTGAGCCTTTTTTGAACTTCTCTGCTCGGGCCGTGTCCGGGGCGTACGTAGCTCCCTGCCGCGCTATCTCCCGGACTTTGCGGTTGCCATTTCCGGTGCCTTCGGCGGTCTAGCCAATCTTCCGCATGTCTGTTTCTTTCATGATTACCCGTGTACGTTCGTTCCTGACCGCCCTGTGTTTCGCACCGCTGGCCTATGCCCAGTCCGGCGAGGATTTAATCCTGCGTTTTTTGTTCGACCGCCTGCATATCCAGCATCCATCGTATCTGGATATTGGCGCACATCATCCTTATTATCTCAGCAATACGGCGTTGTTCTATGAGCAGGGCAGCCGGGGCATCAATATCGAGCCAGACCCGGATTTATTCCAGGCGTTCATACGTCATCGGCCCCAGGATATTAATTTGAACATTGGCATCGCGCAGCAGTCGGGTGAACTGATGTTTTATCGCATGAATACCTCCACCCTCAATACCTTTTCGTCGTCCGAAGCCCGGCGGCTGGCCGCAGAGGAGGGCATCCCCATTCTGGCCACACAGCCGGTGCCGGTGAGCACGCTGGCGCAGGTGCTGGCGCAATACTGGCATGGCGGCTGCCCGGAACTGCTGTCGCTGGATGTCGAAGGGATGGATGAGGTCATTCTGCAATCGATGCAGCCGCTGCCGGTGCGCCCGGTGGTGCTGTGTTTGGAAACGCTGCAATATCGCGGCGATGGCAGCGGCCAGAAACAGCAGCGCCTGATTGATCTTGTGGTAGCGATGGGGTATCAAGTGTATGCTGATACCTTTGTGAATACGATTTTTGTGCAGCAAGACTATCTGGCAGCCCGCTAAACAGGGGATGAGATTATGCTCCGCACAGCGGCCCGCGTCCTTAAACATACCTGGCGCTACTATCTGGCCCCGGTGCCGCTGAACGCGCTGCTGCGGCTGCCGGGGCGCTCTGCCTGGCTGTGGCGGCGCTGGCGGCAGTATGCCCGTTTGCCGGGCGCTGAACCAACGCGCTTCCTGCAAAGCTACCCGCAGTTGTGGGATGCTGTGTCAGCATCGGGCTTTGACCCGCATTATTTTTATCAGGCGGTGTGGGCCATGGAACGCATCGCCGCCGGCGGGGCCGCGCTGCATGTGGATGTGGGGTCGGATGTGCGCTACGTCAGCCAGTTGACGACGCATCTGCCGGTGCTGTTCGTGGATATTCGCCCGCTGCGCTGTGACCTGCCGCGCCTGCACGGGCTGGCGGGCAGTTTGCAGGCGCTGCCGCTGGCGGCGCAGTCGGTCGCCTCGCTGTCGTGTATGCATGTGGTGGAGCATATTGGTCTGGGGCGCTATGGCGACCCGCTGAGCGTGACCGGCACGCGCGATGCCTGCCGCGAACTGGCGCGGGTGCTGGCCCCCGGCGGCAGTTTGTTCCTCTCTACCCCGGTGGGGCAGCCGCTGGTGCAGTATAATGCGCATCGCATTCATCCGCCCACGCAGGTGATCGAATGGCTGGCTGACCTGACGCTGACCGAATTTTCGGTGGTGGATGATGGCGGTCGGCTGCGGCTGCACGTGCGCCCGCAGGATTACGATCAGGCCGGCTATGCCTGCGGCTTATTCTGGTTTCAGCGAGGCTGACCCCATGACTCCGCGCCCGCCAAAACTGCTGCTGTACAGCCGGCTGGCCTTTTACCCGGTGCATCGGGAGGCGTTCATCTGCCTGGGCGAGCAGTACCACGTCACCCCGCTGGTGATCGCGGATACGCCGCCACCGCTGCCGGACGTGCATCGCAGCATCGGCAGTGCGGATCCGGCGCTGCTGCAAATTCGCGGGGTGCCGCCGGCGCTGGCTTACCAGCCGCCCGGCCCGCCCCGGCAGCAGGCGCAGTGGCTGCACGCGCAGCTCCGCCGGTTGCAACCAGATGCCATCTGGGTGCAGGAAGAACCCACCAGCCACGCGCTGTTCTACATTTTACGCCATTACTGGCTGGATCGTCGCCCGCGCATTGTGACGGCGGTGTGCGAAAATATCTTCGGGCGCGGGAGTGCCCCCCGGCAGATGCTCAAACGGCTGCTGTGGTCGCGGCTGGATGGCCTGCTGGCAGTGGCCACGGCTTCTGCCGAGGGCATTCAGGCGGTGGGGCTGCCGCGCCGTGTGCCGGTGCATACGCTGGTGGCCGGGGCCCTGCCACCGCCGCCGCAGGTGTCGGCGCTGCCGCTGCCCTTTGACCGCGCACCCGGCGATTTTATCGTGGGGTATGCCGGGCGCATCGTGCCGGAGAAGGGCTGGCCGGTGCTGCTGACGGCGCTGGAACATCTGCCGCCGCACTTTAAACTGCTGCTGGCCGGCAGCGGCAGCGATGAGGCCGCGCTGCATGGCTGGATGCAGCGCCCCGCCCTGGCCGGCCGGGTGTTTTACCTGGGGCTGCTGCCGCGCGATGATCTGTGGCGTTTTTATGCCGCGCTGGATGCTTTCGTGCTGCCCTCGCTGACCACGCCGCGCTGGAAAGAACAGTTCGGTGCGGTGCTGGCGGACAGCATGGCCCTGGGGGTGCCCGTCATCGGCTCGGACAGCGGTGCGATCCCGGAAGTGGTCGGCCCGGCCGGGCTGATTACCCCGGAGGGT
>JALOOI010000353.1 GCA_025454495.1 Anaerolineae bacterium | reverse complement strand
TCATCGCCGGCACCGGCCGCCAGATTATTGACCGGCTGGCGCAGTTTGCCGAAGCCGGCATCCAGCGCTTTATGCTGCAATGGCTGGACCTGGACGACCTGGCCGGGCTGGAAGCGCTGGCGCGGGATGTGCTGCCGGCCTTCCGGGACTAACCCCCGGCGCTTACCCACCAGGGATGCCTGCAAAAACAGGCCGAGGATAGAACATGCACGATGTGGTTTTGCGTGACGGCACGGTGTACGACGGCCGCGGTGGCCTGCCCTTCGTGGCGGATGTGGCCCTGGCCGGCGAGCGCATCGCTGCCATAGGCGACCCCGGCACGCTGACCGGGCGCAGGGTGATCGATGTGGCGGGGCTGGCGGTGGCCCCCGGTTTTATCAATATGCTGTCGTGGTCTACCGAAAGCCTCATCATGGATGGCAAATCGCAGAGCGAAATTCGCCAGGGGGTGACGCTTCAGGTGATGGGCGAAGGCACCTCCATGGGGCCGCTCAGCCCGGCGATGAAGCAGGCCCGCAAACACGCCATCCTCAGCGAAGAAGAGGCGGCTTATGAGATTGAATGGACGACGCTGGGCGAATACCTGGAATTTTTGGAACGGCGCGGCGTGGCCTGCAACGTCGCCTCGTTTGTGGGGTCATCCACCCTGCGCGTGTACGCCATGGGCTATGATGATCGCCCGCCCGCGCCGGCTGAACTGGCGTTGATGCAGTCGCTCATTCGCCAGGCGATGGCCGAAGGCGCGATGGGCCTGTCCGCCGCGCTCATTTATTCGCCGGCCGGCTACGCGCAAACGGATGAACTGGTGGCGCTGGCGCGGGTGGTGGCGGAATATGACGGCGTGTACATCTCGCACATCCGCGGCGAAGGCGCGACGCTGCTGGAAGCGCTGGACGAATTCATGCACATTGTGCGCGAAGCCGGGGTGCGGGGCGAAATTTACCACCTCAAGGCGGCCGGGCGGGCCCACCACGGCAAAATGCCGGAGGCCATCCGGCGCATCAGCGCCGCGCGGGCGGCCGGGCTGCCCATCACGGCGGATATGTATACCTATGCGGCCAGCGGCACCGGGCTGGATTCCTGCCTGCCCCCGTGGGCGCATGAAGGCGGCCACGAAGCGCTGATGGCCCGCCTGCGCGACCCGCAGACGCGGGAACGGCTGAAAGCGGCCATGCGCGTGCCCTCCCGCGAGTGGGAAAATATGTATGCCGAAAACACGCCTGACCAGATCATGCTGGCCGGCTTTAAAAACCCGGCGCTGAAGCCCTACACCGGCCAGCGCCTGTCCCAGGTGGCGGCGCAGCGCGGCACGCCGCCGGAAGAGACGCTGCTGGATTTGATCCTGGAGGATGACAGCCGCGTGTTTACCATCTACTTCAGCATGAGCGAGGATAATTTGCGCCTGCAAATTCAGCAGCCGTGGGTGAGCTTTTGCTCCGATGCCGGCTCCATCGCGCCTGAAGAGCCGTTCACGCTGTATCACCCGCACCCGCGGGCCTACGGCTCGTTTGCGCGGGTGCTGGGCCGCTACGTGCGCGAGGAAAAATTGCTATCGCTGGCGGAAGCCGTGCGCCGGCTGACCACGCTGCCGGCCGATGTGCTCAAAATCGCGCAGCGCGGGGCGCTGAAGCCGGGCTATTTTGCCGATGTGGTGGTGTTCGACCCGGCGCGGGTGCAGGATTACGCCACCTTTGAGCAGCCGCACCAGTACGCCACCGGCATGGTGCATGTTTTCGTGAATGGCGGGCACGTCCTGCGGGACGGCGAGCATACCGGGGCGCTGCCGGGGCGGGTGGTGCGCGGGCCGGGCTACCGGGGACAGGGGTAAAGACGATGGAAAATGACAAACTCGCGCTGCGGGCCAGCAGCGCCGGCATTCGCTTCATCGCGCAGATGACCATTTACAACAGCGGCAGCGTGGAACGCCTGCGCCAGTACATCGCCGACAGCTACCATGAGCGCCTGCTGGCCGCCGAATCGGTCGGGCAGCGCCTGGAAGATTTTCAGGCGCTTTTCAGCCGCCTGGGTAGAATGAAGGTGAAGCAGGTGCTGGCCGCCAACAAAGAACACGCCATCGTCATCGTCACGGCGGAAAACAACGACGGCATCTTTTACACCGAACTGAAGGTGGAAGACGATTACCCGCACAAGATCATCCATTATCTGTTCGTGCAAATGCGCGAAGTGACGGAGCCAGCCGAATGAGACCGCCGGCCACCCTGGCGCAGATCGTGCGGCGCGAAGTGGCACTGTACGCCGGTTCCGCAGAGACGGCCACGCTGTACGCCGTGCTGGATGATGCCCGGCAGACGTATGCGGTGCTGGTGGTGGAGCCGGATCGGTCGCTGGCGGTGCCGGTGTGGGTGTTCCTGCTGGCGCGGGTGCAGGGGGAACACGTCATCATTGAGGAGGATACCAGCCTGAACAAACACCTGGTGCAGGCGCTGCTGGTGAATGGCGGTATTCCGCGCTCACAGATTATTCTGGCTTACCGGGGCGAACCGGTGCCCGCCGCCGCTGCCAGCAGCGCCTGAGGTGGAGGTGTGATGCCCGTTCACGATCACTGCGAACCACAGATTATCCGGGCGCTGGAAAAAGCCGGCTGGCAGATTTACCCCAGGCAATACGCGCTCTATCTGCCGGGACGACGTTTCCCTTTGATCGCCGATATTCAGGCGCAAAAAGCGGATGCAACCATTATTATTGTCGAAGTAAAATGTTTTACCGGGGAGGTGCTGGCTGAACTGTATACTGCTTTCGGGCAATATCTGGTGTATCGTTCGCTGCTTCAGCTTCGGCGCATTCAAAAAACGCTGTATCTGGCTATCCCTCAGTTAGCTTATGATACGATTTTTAAGGATTTTGGGCTGCAAATCGCTGTGGAGAATGCCATCAAACTGTTGATCGTCGATCTCGAAAGAGAGGAGAT
>JALOOI010000148.1 GCA_025454495.1 Anaerolineae bacterium | reverse complement strand
ATCTCATCCACCTCTTCCACCGTGTAATCATGGTCGATGGCGTAATTCATCGCCTGCATCCCGGACATGGACATGAAGCGATTGCCGATGAAATTGGGGGTGTCTTTGCACAGCACCACGCCTTTACCGAGCAGCCGCGTGCCAAAATCCAGCATGAAATCGATCACGGCCGGATCGGTATCGTTGTGGGGGATCACTTCCAGCAGCTTCAGGTAGCGCGGCGGGTTGAAGAAGTGCGTGCCCAGAAAACGCCGGGTGAAATCGGCCGGCAGGCCGTCGGCGATGCGGTTGATGGGCAGCCCGGAGGTGTTGGTGCTGACGATGGTTTGCGGGCCGATGACTTCGGCCAGTTTGGCCATCAGCGATTGTTTCACATCCAGCTTTTCGACGATGACCTCAATCACCCAGTCGGCATCGGCCAGTTTAGCCAGGTCATCATCAATATTGCCGGTGCTGATGCGCTGAATGTCGTCGGCGCTGAACAACTGCGCCGGGCGCATTTTTTGCAGCGTCTTCAGGTTATTGAGGACGATGGCATTGCGCTTCGCCGGCGCATCGCCGGGCTGTGTGTCTCTGGCGGGAATGTCCAGCAGCATGGTTTCCACGCCGATACCGGCCAGCAGCGCGGCAATGCCGCCGCCCATGGTGCCGCTGCCGATGACAGCGGCCTTTTTAATCTGATAGGTCATGGTCAATCCTTTCGTGTTACCGGGTCTTTAAAAACAACTTTTCACGCACTGCGGCCGGCTATCTCAGCCCTTCGATTGCCTGCTGTTGTTCACGGCAGCACTGGCTCACCACGGCACGGTTTCGCCGTTCCAGCGGCGATAGGTGCCGGTATCGGCCAGCGTTAGCCCGGCCGTCACGCGGGCGATGCCGGCGGCCGATTCGGCGGCGGGCATGTGGGCGGTGGGACTCATATCCGTCCGCACCCAGCCGGGATCCATGGCGACCACGATGATCTGCTGTGAACGCAGTTCCAGCGCCAGGCCGCGGCTGGCCATGTTGAGGGCCGCTTTGCTCATGCCGTAGGGGTGCGCCCCGCGATAGGTGCGCCCGCCAATCGACCCCATATCGGACGAAATGTTGACGACGCGGCTGCCGGCCGCCAGCAGCGGTAAACACGCCTGCACGATGAGCAGCGGGGCCACGGCGTTGATGTGCAGCGTCTCCAGCAGCAGCGCTTCGGTGACGGCGGGCAGCGCCTGCTGTGCCTCCGGCGGGTACACGCCGGCATTGTTGATGAGGATGTCCAGCCGCGCGGTGTGCGCCCGCAGGGACTGTATGAAGCCAGGCAGCGCGGCCGCCGCTGTCACTTCCAGCGCCAGCGGGAACACCCGCTGCGGGTGGGTTTGTGCCAGGTGCAGCAGCGCGGCGGCGGCCTCCGGGCGGCGGCAGGCGGCAAAAACGCGCGTCCCCGGCTGCCCCAGGTATTCAGCCACCAGCGCCAGCCCGATACCCCGGTTGGCCCCGGTGATGAGGATGTCGGTCATGCTCACATCCCCCCGGCGATCTCCAGCACCTGGCCGGAAACATAATCGGACAGCGGGCTGGCGAAGAATAACATGGGCCCGGCGGCTTCGGCCGGGGTGCCGGGGCGGCCCAGCGGAATCAGCATTTTGGCCATCTGGCGCATTTGCTCCGGGATACCCAGGTCAATCTTCTGGCCGTCGCGCTCGGTAAAATCGCCCTTTTCTTTGGATTGCGTCAGGCGCGTATCAATGTAGCCGAAGGCGATGGCGTTCACCTGGATGTTGAACTGGCCCCACTCTTTGGCCAGCGTCTTCGTCAGGCCAATGATGCCGGCCTTGCCGGCGGCGTAATTGGCCTGGCCGGGGTTGCCGCGGGTGCCGGTGGTGCTGCTGATGTTGATGATCTTGCGGGGACGGGCTGCGCCGGTGGTGGCCAGCTCCTGTTTGGCGGCTTCGCGCAGGTAAGGCGCGGCCGCCCGGATGAGCTTAAAGGGCGCGGTGAGATGCACCGCCAGCATCGCTTCCCACTGGGCATCGGTCATTTTGTGCAGCACGCCGTCCCAGGTGTAACCGGCATTGTTCACCAGCACATCAATCCCCTGGTAGTGCTGCACCGCCTGCTCGACCAGGTTTTCCAGGTGGGCGGCCTGCGTGACATCGGCCGCCACCGCCAGCGCGCTGCCGCCGGCGGCGACAATGTGCCCGGCGATCTCCGCGGCGGGGGCCAGGTCAATATCGCTGATGACGACGCGGGCCCCGTGCTGCGCGAACAGCAGCGCCGTCGCCGCGCCGATGCCCCGCCCCGCCCCGGTGACGATGGCCGTTTTTCCGGCTAATAAGGTCATCTTTAAACCCCTTTGCAAAAAAATGGTTAAGTGTCTTCAGCGGCCGGGCTGCGCCCGGTGCAGCGGCGCAGGCTGCCCCTCAGCCAGCCCGCCGGTGAGGGAGGTGATGAAGGTATCCGCCATGATGGCCGCCACTTCCTGCCCGGTCAGCCGCCCGCCGGGGCGATACCACACGCCCACCCAGTTATGCGCCCCCAGCATGGCGCGGGTGAAGACGGCGGCATCCACCTCCCGAAATTCGCCGGCGGCGATGCCCTCTTTGATGATACGGCGGAACAGGTTTTCAAACGCATCGCGCTGGCGGAAGAACGCATCACGACGCTCGATAAAAGCAGCATCGCTGTGAATGCTGCCGGCGATGCCGGGGCGGGCGTTCATGAGGGAGCGAATTTCAAACACCATGGCCGCGCCCACCGCCGGGTTGGCCGTCACGTCCACAATGTGCCCGGTAATCATCGCCCGCAGCCGGTCGGCGCAGGGCTGCGGCGTATGCAGGATGCGCTCCATCTGGTCAATGGCCACCTGTAAGCCCGTTTCCAGCACGGACAGCAGCAAAAAATCTTTGCTTTTAAAATGATGATACAGGCTGGCGGCGGTTAAATTCACCTGGGCGGCGATGTCTTTCATGGTGGTGGCTTCATAACCATTGCGGCGCAGCACATCGGCGGCGGCTAACAGAATATCCATTTTATTCACTGACTGGTCAGCCGGTTTACGTGCCACAACCACGCCCCCTGCGGGAATAATCTAATCAGAATTTAATTATAATTCGTGACGGCAGTCCGGGCAATTACGGGCCGGGGAGATTAACGTTTCTATCATCCGTTTTGCGCCCCCCCGGCGATGGAACACTGCTACACATCCGGCCCGGGCCGCTGTACAATAACCGCGTGGCCCCCGCGGGCCGCCTTCCTTGCCACAATAACCCTGCCGGGGGATAGAGATAGCGCATGACCGAAGCACGCTGGGCAGGCTATGACCTGGTTTTCTTTGATTGCGACAGCACCCTTTCGACCATCGAAGGCATTGACGAACTGGCCCGGCTGAAAGGCAAAGAGCAGCGCGTCAGCGTTCTGACCAACAAAGCCATGAATGGCGACCTGGACCTGGCGGAAGTCTACGGCAAACGCCTGAAGGCCATCCGGCCGACGCGGGGCCAGCTTAAAGAGGTCGAAGCCATGTATTACGCAACCATGGTGGAAGATGCCCGCGAGGTGGTGGCCGCGCTGCACTTCATGGGGCGGCAGGTGTTCATCATCAGCGGCGGGTTGATCGATGCGGTGCGCGGGTTTGGCCGCCGCCTGGGCATCGCCGGGGACAATATCCGGGCGGTGGCGCTGGAATACAACGAGCTTTCTGGCGAATGGTGGCGCAGCGATAACCCCGGCGCACAGCATCAGCAGACTTACCTGGAATATGTGGAAGGCCCGCTGACCATTTCCAGCGGCAAGCCGGAGATTATCCAGGAACTGGCAGGGGAACGGCCCGGGCGGCGCTTTATGGTCGGCGATGGCACGTCTGACCTGGCCACGCGCCCGGTGGTGGATCTGTTCGTGGGTTATGGCGGGGTGATCGCCCGCGATAAAGTGCGCGACGGCTCCGACATTTTCATCGCCACGCCCTCGCTGGCCCCGGTGCTGCCGCTGGCCGGCGGTTCCGCCGGGTATGCCCGTGTGCGCGGCACACCCCACCAGGCCGTGTTTGACAAAGGGATTCGCCTGGCGCTGGCCGGGGGCGTTCTGTTTGCCGACGCTGCACGCCGGCAGCTTTTTGCAACCGCTTTTACCACATGGGACGAGGAACCTCTTGAACGCTAAATTCGCTGCGATCATCTTCGATATGGATGGCACGCTGGTCGATTCGGAAGTCGTCTGGCGCGATGCCGAAATCGCCTTTTTTCGCACCCTGGGCATTGAATACACCGACGAAGTGCGGCAGCAAATTATCGGGCTGCGGCTGGATGAAATGTTCACCCGGCTGAAGGCGCATTACGGGCTGCCGCAGAGCGTGGCAGAACTGGAAGCGGGCATGGAGGCCGTCATGCTGCCACTGATCCCGAAAGAGGTGGTGCCCAAACCGGGGGCCCGCGAACTGATTGATTATGCCGCTCACCTGGGTATCCCCTACTGCATCGCCTCCAGTTCGCCCATGTCCATCATCAAAGCGGTGGTGGAATCGCAGGGCTGGACGACGCTGATCCCGCACCTGTACACCGCCGATGCCGTGCCCCTGGGCAAACCCGCGCCGGATGTGTACCTGTACGCCGCCCGCAGCCTGGGCGTGGAGCCGGCCGCCTGCCTGGCCCTGGAAGACAGCCCCAACGGGGCCCGCGCTGCCGTCGCCGCCGGCATGACCTGCTATGCCGTGCCGGATTTCCACAGCGACCCGGCCGAACTGCGGGCCATTACGCCGCATGTGTTCGCGGATTTGCAGCAGGTGCTGGCCGCGCTGCAAGCCTGAAAACGGCCGCCAGGGAACAAATCAACCGCGGGGTGCGTCCTCTCAGCAGGGAAACATGCTTTTTAGAGAGGATGCACCAATGAAACGCTTTGCGCTGCTGTGGAGTGTGCTGCTGCTGCTGACCACCCTCACGCCGCTGCTGGCCCAGGATACCATCCAGTACACCAGCCAGCCGGACGAAATCGCCATTTTTTATAACAACATCGCCTATGCCCGCGATACGATTCGGCTGCCGGGGGGCACGGCCGTCAGCATTGTGCTGCCGGCCACCGTCTTCGCCGATACGCTGGTGCTGCGCGAAAATGACCGGCGCGTGCCGGATTACCGGCTGACGCAGGGCAGCGCCCCGTCCCTCCAGTGGGCGAGCCGCGCCGGGGACGAAGCCCGCGTCATCACGCTGGAATACCTGATGAGCGGCACCGCCTGGAAGCCCAAATACGATCTGTTCCTGGGGGCCGAGGGCAGCCCGCGGGCGGATTTTGATTTCTTCGCTGAAATCAGCAACAGCGCCCTCACCGCGGAGGCGGTGCGCGTGCGGCTGATCGCCGGGCAGGTAGACCTGAGCAGCGCCCTCACCGCGCCGGCCCCCGCCACCATGAACCAGTACATCGCCGGCTATGCCGAACCCGCGCAGCCCGTCAGCCTCACCGGCGCGGCCACCATCCAGTACATTTATGAAGCCGGCACCCTGGCGCTGGCCCCCGGCGACCTGGTGTACCGGCAGATCGCCAGCGCCAGCCCGCTGGCCCGCCGCGTGAACCTGTGGAACGCCGCCACCGACCGCAGCGTGACCGTCATTTACAAGCTGCTGAACGAAGCCGACGTGCCCTTTGCCGATGGCATCGTGCGGTCTTACCAGAACGGGCTGTTCCTGGGCAGCGATGGCATCGAACTGACCCCCATCGGCAGCGAAGGCAGCGTGACCGTGGGCGCACTGCAAAATGTGCGCGTGAACCGCACCGAAGAGACGCTGTACGTCAACAATGCCTTTGGCGATTATACGCAGTACAGCATCCGGCTGACGCTGAACAACTTCGCCGATGAACCCGTGAGCATCGAAGTGGTGGATGCGTACCCGTTCGATGCGACCGCGCTGCGCTTCGATGGCGAACCAGAGCGCCAGGGCGATGATCTGCTGCGCTGGCAGGTGACGATCCCGGCCGGCGGCGAGATCACCCTGGCTTATGAGTATCGCCGTAACAATTAGCAGGCCCGGCAGATGAGGGCACAGGGGCGCTGCGGCCAGCCGAATCGCCCCTGTGCAAACGGCCAGTTTCGCCGCAGAATAGCGCTGCAACTGCCCGGTTCAACCTGCCGCTAAAGAGCCTGCCCTGTGACCGAGTATCGCCTTATCATCGCCACTGACCTCACCGAAGAAAGCCTGGCGCTGCTGCGAGCCGCCGGCGACGTGACTTTTAGCCTGGTGCCGCCTTCGGGGCCGGCCCTGCGCGAACAGCTTCAGGAGGCGCACGCCCTCATCTGCCGCGAAGATGTGCCGGTTGACCGGACGCTGCTGGAACAGGCCCCCCGGCTGCGCCTGGTGGCCCGCATGACCGCCAGCCTGGGCGGGGTGGATATTGAACATGCCACCGCCCGCGGCATCATCGTCATGCACACGCCGGGGGTGAGCGCCATCGCCGTCGGGGAGCACACCCTGGCGCTGATGCTGGCGCTGAGCCGCCGCCTGACCACCGCCCATAACAGCCTGCGCGATGGTTACTGGCTGCTGGATCGCAAGCGGCAGGCGGGCACCCAGCTTTACCGTAAAACCCTGGGCATCATCGGCCTGGGGCGCGTGGGGCACATTGTGGCGCTGCGGGCCCTGGCTTTCGGGATGCAGGTGCTGGCCTGCGATCCCTACATCAGCGAAGACAAAGTGACCGATGAGCGCATTGAACTGGTGAGCCTGCGTGAACTGCTCACCGCCAGCGACTTCATCAGCCTGCATGTGCCCGCCACCCGCGAAACGCGCCACCTGCTGAATGAGCAGAGCCTGGCCAGCCTCAAGCCGGGGGCCCGCCTCATCAATACCGCCCATGGCAGCCTCATTGACGAAGCGGCGCTGGTGCAGGCGCTCAAAAGCGGCCAGGTGGGCGGCGCGGCGGTGGATGTCTATGCCGAAGAACCGCCCTACAACAGCCCGCTGGTGGGCCTGCCCGGTGTCATCCACACGCCGCGCATCAGCGATAATACGGCCGAAGCCACCCAGGACCTGGCGCTGCGGGTGGTGGAGCAGGTGCTGGACGCACTGCGCGACAAAGATTACCGTAACGTGGTGAATATGCCGCTGCTGCCGGGCCTCAATTACGAAACGGTGCGCCCCTACCTGCACCTGGGCGAAGCCATGGGCAGCCTGCTGCACACCCTGGCGCGGCATCGCGTGCGGCGGGTGGCGGTGGAAGTGCGCGGCGAGGCCATGAACGGGCTGATTCGCCCGCTGAGCGTGGCCATCCTGCGCGGGTTGATCGCGCCGGTGCTGGGCGATAAAGTCAGCTACATCAACGCGCCCATGCTGGCGGCCGAATTCGGCTGGCACATTCACCAGGTGAAAGGCCTCAAAACCGGCGAATACTCCAACATCGTCACCTGCCAGATTACGCTGGAAGATGGCGAACCCATCACCATGACCGGCACGCTGCTGGATCACAAAGAGCCGCACATCGTGCAGATCAACGAATATCGCATGAATTTTGTGCCGGAGGGGGCGCTGCTCATCCTGGGCAGCCACGATAAACCGGGGGTCATCGGGCGGGTGGGGTCGCTGCTCTCCGGGCACCAGGTGAATATTGCAAGCTGGCACACCGGGCGGGCCCAGCCGGGCGGGCACACGCTGACGGTGGTCACGCTGGATGAAGAACTGCCCGCGCCGGTGCTGGAAGAACTGCGCCAGCTCGATTTTATTCGCCACGCCCACCAGGTGACGATTGCGCGTTCCTGACAAACCCGCACAGACAGGCGGGATGGATTTCGTGTATGCTGTAAGCAGCGTGCCGCTGAAGCGGCATGGCTGCGTTATGCCACTCAGGGAGTTCTGCTGATGCGCTCACTCATGCTGTTACCCGTCCTGGTGCTGCTGCTGGCCGCCTGTACACCCGCTCCGGCCACTTCCACACCCCTCCCGGACGCAGCGGCCACCGTGCCGCCGGCCGCCACCGAAGGGCTGCTCATCGTCACCCGTGCCCCCCTGACCCCGGACGAACCGGGGGCGCTGGCCGTGCCGGGGGCGGGCACCCTGGTCGCTTCGGAAACCGAAGACCCCAATGCCGATATTCTGTTCACCCAGATTCAACTGGTGCGTACCCGCGGCGGCGATGCGCCGGAGCGCAGCGAAATCGTCCTCAATGGCGATGGTTCGTTCACCTTCAACGGACAGGCGGGGCGCATTACGCCGGAGCGTGTGCAGGCCATCCAGACGGCCATCAATACGGTGAATTTCTTCGGGATGCAGGCCACCCTGTTGAACCCGGCCGCCACCGTGGAGGAATACACCTACAGCCTCACCATCACCCGCGCCGGGATCACCCGTGCCATTGCCTCCAACGATGGTTTTATGCCCAATGAGTACGTAGCGCTGCTGGCGCTGGTGCTGGAAGCCGGGCTGCGCCCCGGTTAAGATTAGCCGGTCAGTGCGGCCAGCAGCGCCGGCAAACCGTAACAATCCGGCAGCGCCGGCACGGCCGGGCCCGCCGTCACCGCAACCGCAGCCGGCGGCTGGCGCTGAAGGTGTACGGCCATCATGCCGGCCCGGGCCGCGTGTTCCAGCGCCGGCAGGTGCGCGTCAATGACGGCACAGGCCGCCGGGGCAACCTGCGCCTGCGCCGCCGCCAGCCGCAAAAAAGCCTCATCCCGTTCAAACTGCCCGGCCGTATCCGCCCCGATGATGGGAGCCTGAAACAGCCCGGCCGCGCCGCTGCCCGCCAGGATCGCGCGGGCCTGGGCCGCCAGCGCATGGGTGACGATGCCCAGGGCATAGCCCGCCTGCGCCAGCGCCGGCAGCACGGCCGCCGCATCCGGGTACAGGGCCGGGCATTCCAGCGGGGCCAGCGCGGGCAGTTCGTGGGCCAGGTGCCGCAGCACGGCCGGCGGCGGTTCCGGCATCTGCGCCAGGCGAAACCACGCCCGCGCCACCCGGTACAGCGCTTCGGCGTAATCGGCCATGCCGTCGTCGCCGCTGAAGTTCAAATCGGCATGGTAGGCGTGCCAGTCGGCCCGCAGGCGCTGACCGGCCGCCTGCCAGCGGGCCAGGTCGCCGCCGTAACGCTCGGCCAGCAGGGCCGCGCTGCGCCGCCAGGTGCAGTCTGCCAGGGCGGCGGCATCGATCAAGGTGCCGTGCAGGCCAAACCACAGATGCGTCAGCGGCATTCAACAGTCCTCAGCACAGGGCAGCCCCTGCACCGCCACGATGTAGCTGGCCGGACTGCCGCCCGCCTCCGGGATGAGGATGCTGTAATCGGTGGCGGTGCCGGGCCGCAGCGGTGGCCCGGCCACCTCGCTAAAACCGGCGGCGATCACCCGGCCGGCGGCATCGAAGACCGTGGCCACAGCCTTCAGGCCCTGCACCGGCGCAGCCCCGGTATTGCTCACCTGCCCCACGATGAACAGCGCCCCATCCGGCGAGAAGCGCGTTTCATTCGTCCACGTCAGCGCCTCAGCACCGATGACCGGCAGCGCCGGCAGCAGGTCAGTGCCGCCCAGGCGCAGGGTGTAGCCGGTGGCCGCGGGCGGCTGCCCCTGACCAAAACGCAAACTGAACGGCGCAAAGCTGCCCGGTGGCAGCGTGTGGCCCATCACCACATCAACCGCTTCCGCCAGCCCGCTGCCATCGTCGGCCGTCAGCACGGCCTGCACCGGCACCCCGGCCAGCGGCAGCGCCGAATGATTGGCCACTTCGCCGGTGATGAAGAACACACCATCCGGCGCTGTCCACGGAGTCACATTGACCACTTCCAGCCCCACGGCCGCCGCGCCCGCCAGCGCCGTCAGCGCGGCCGGGGCCAGCGTGGTGGCTTCCGCCAGGCTAAAGGTGTTGATGAAACCCTGCACCGCCTGCTGCGGCCCCGGCAGGGCCGGCACGCTCACTTCCAGCAGGCCCAGCAGCGTCCCCCGGCTCTGGAGGAAGGTATTCACCTGCTGCGGCACGCCCCCCGGCAGCAGCCGGATGCCGGTCATGCGCCAGCTTCCATCCGCCATCACCTGGCGATCCTGCTCCGTGTAGCGTTCCAGGTCGGGTCGCAGTTGCGTTTGATACTGGTTCACCACATCCAGCAGCGCGTCCGGCTCCAGCGGCTGCCCCACGTTGAGCGCCACCGCCTGCACCTGCGGAGCCGTCTCGCCCGGCGGGGTAAACGCTGCCGAAACCAGCGCGGCCGTCGCCTGTTCATACACCGACCAGTCCGGCGGCAGCACCAGCGTAAACGCCCCGCCCGGCGCGGTGTAGGTGCGCGGCGTGGCATCCGGCGGCAGCGGCGCAGGGGCAAAGACCACCGCCCCGCCGGAACAACCGGTGAGCAGCAGCAGCAGGCAGAGCAGGCAGTATTTTGTCATCATCAGCGGTCTATTCTGGCCCCGTGCCGGGGCAGTGCGCCGGCCGCGGCAATCGTCCTGTTGAGAAATATCACAACTTCCCGTATGCTGGAAGTATTGCCCGGAATTATAAACCCGGTTTTAGAGGCTGGCTATGTACGCCAACAACGACATTCTGTTTCCGCACAGCGCCATCGGCACCCTGCGCGGGCTGCGCGGCCCGCACTGGGCGCGGCTGGTGGAGCGCGTGTTGACGCTGCCAGAAAATCATGAAGAAACGCTGGCGTTCATGTTGATGATGGTGCGGCTGAATGGCTGCCTGACCTGTGAAACCGACAGCTACCGGGCCATGCGCGGCTGTGCCGCCTGCGCCGGGCAAACCCTGCGCCGGTTTAAAGGCGATGATGAAGAACTGTTCGGCATTTACCAGGCCGCGCTGAAAGATGTGCGCCGCTTCGCCCGCGATCATCAACAGTATACCATTGACGACAGCGCTGCCGGCGGTGAGGATGAAGCATGACCCCCGGTGAACCGGCCGTGATGGCCCCGCCCGCCGCGCCCGCGCCGGCCCCGGTGAGCGCGGCCGCTTTCTACGAACTGGCGCAGCGCCCGGAATACCACGGCCTGACGCTGTACCTGTATCGA
>JALOOI010000352.1 GCA_025454495.1 Anaerolineae bacterium | reverse complement strand
GCCGATGACAATCCGCAGCGGGAACCTGACCATGAGCGCGAGCGCAACGGTGAGCGGGATGAAGCCGCGCCAGCAGCGGCGCAGTGCCGCGGGGTCATGTTTGCGTTTCGTCTGTGCCATCGCGCTGGAACTCCGGTTGCGTCAACGAATATTTGTATCAATGTAACAGGAGTATCTGTTGGATTACACGTTATCACTACAAAGTTCGAAAATACGCAAAATCAGAGTTTTTCGTTTGAAAGAGTATTTCGTGTTGATAGTTGATTAAACTATACACAATGCACTCCCCTCTTTGCCGCTATCGTTACCGAACAGCAGCAGCACCCATTTACGCCACATCATGGATGCCGTAAATCATGATGATCCTTCCCGCACCCCCCTCAGCGGCGGATGCTGCCCGCCTCCGGCTGCGCCAGCAGGCGCTCCACATCGTCCAGGTGGATGAGGGGCAGATCACCGGGCAGGGTGTATTTGAGGGCGGCGGCGGCCGCGCCATAGCGCAGCGCGGTAGTCCACACGCGCTCTGGCTGCGCGGTGCTTAAATAGCCGTATAAAAAGCCCGCATCGAAGGCATCGCCGCCACCAATGCGATCCACCGTATCGGCCGTGAAGGCCGGCTGCCGCCACAACCCCCCGGCCGGATCACGCACCAGGGCCCCATCGCCGCCCATCGTCAGCACGATGGCCGCGCCGGGGTAACGGGCGGCCAGCAGTTCCGCGGCCAGTTCGGCGCTGAGGGGCGCGGCCGGCTGGAACAGCAGCACCACATCGCGCACCGGCGCAAAGATCACATCCGCCTGCTGCAACAGCGGCTGGCACACCGCCAGCGCCTCGGCCGGCGACCACAGCCGCGCCCGATAATTGATGTCAAAGCTGATGCGCCAGCCGGCCGCCTTCGCCAGCGTCAGCGCCTGCGTCACGGTGGCGGCCGCGCTCTGGCTGAGCGCCGCGGTGATGCCGGTGACGTGCAGCAGCCGCGCCCCGTCGGGCGTGAACAGGTCGGCGGGCAGTTCCTGCGGCTGCATCCGGCTCATGGCGCTCTGCTGCCGATCATACAGCACCTGGCTGCCGCGCGGCACAGGGCCTTCTTCCACAAAATACAGCCCGATGCGGTCGGCATCCGTCCAGCACACCTGGCTCACATCCACCCCGTGGCCGCGCAGGGTGAACGCGATGCGCTCGCCCAGGGGGTTGCGCGTCAGCCGCGACAGCCAGGCGGTACGCAGGCCCAGGCGGGCCAGCCCCACGGCCGTATTCATTTCGCTGCCGCCGACGTGCAGCCGCAGCTCCTGCGCCTGCTCCAGCCGCTGCTGCTGTGGCGGGGTCAGGCGAATCATCCCTTCGCCCAGGGTGACGACATCATAACGTGGCATGGGGCTGTCCTGTCGTGCCGGTGGATGGTGCCAGATAAATCTCAACACGTTCTTTGCCGCTGCCGATGTTGCGACGCTTGAGCGCCAGCGGGCCGATTTCGCCGGTGCGGCGTAAATGGGTGCCGCCGCAGTCCACGCGGGCAAAACCCTCAATCTGCCAGCAGCGCCGCCCGGCCGCCCGGTCAGTAAAGCCGCTGTAAATGGGGTGATCGGCGGCGATGAGGGCGTGGGCCCCGGCCAGCACCGGGGCCAATATTGGCGTAAGATGGGTGGGCCAGACAAAATCGATCCGCGCTTTATCGGCGGCGATATGGGCCCCGATGCGGGTGATGCCGGGCAGCGTGCGCGTCACCAGTTCCAGCACCAGTTCCGCCGCAAAGTGCAGCCGCATCAGCGCGTAACGCCGCGGCCAGTCCAGCCGCAGCCGCACCGGCTCACCTGGCTTCAGCGCGTGATCGACCGGCAGCGTATAGATGATCTCGTGCCCCTCACAGCGGGCGGCCTGCACCGTACAGCCGCCGATGCTGCCGGCATCGCTCTCCTGCCCGCCGCTAAAGGCATACAGGATGGTCGCCGCCAGCGTCACTTCATTCCCGTCCACCCCGGTGAGGTGGGTGTCCAGGGTGGTCAGGTAAGGGTCCTGCCAGAAGATTTTGTCGGTCATGCTGTATCCCTCATAGACCCCGGCCGGGCCGCTGGCTCCCGGTGTGGCGGGGATTGCCGTCGCCGTCGCCGTCACGAGTCCGCGCGGCCCTGCGTCAACTGTTCGCGCACAAATTGCAGCGCAGCGGCCTGCGCGGGGAACAGATCAATGTGAAAGCCGCCATACTGCGGCTGCTTCAGGCTTTCGCGGGCCAGGAGGGCCATCTCGCCGGTGGCCACATACACCGACCTCATGCGCGGATCGCGCAGGGGGGCCCGGGGCGAGCGCGTGGCGATTGCCAGCGCCTCCACCACCTGGCTGAACGTGACCGGCGTTTGCGCCATGTCCACCACCCGGTAAATGACCGGCTGCGGCATGTCGGCCACCAGCGCCCCGATGGCGATATATGTTTCCAGAAATTCCACCAGCGGGTCAAACGGTGGCGTAAAGGTGACGATGATGATGGGTTCATCCGGCAGGGTGGCGATGGTATAGACCATAGACGGTGTTCTCCTGTCTCTCGATCATCACGGCGCGGGCGCAGGCGGAAAAGTCACCCCGGCCAGCGTGGGATCTGCCGCCTGCAACAGCCGCTGCGCCTCCGGCCAGGTGTCCACCATGCGAAAATGCAGCCCGGTCACACTGGCCAGAATATTGATGACATATTCCATCACCGGCAGCCGGCCATGCTGGCGCACCAGCACCGCCCGGCCCAGTGCGTCATGGTGCATGTAATTCACCCGATTCAACAGCGCCGGCAAATTCAGCGGCACCCGGCTGCCCGGCGACAGCGTGACCACGATATGCACCGGCGCAGTCCCCGGTGCCAGGTACTGCGTCAGCAGCTTTTCGTTCACACCGGCGATGTCGTCCAGCGTGGTGGCCACATTGTCCATCCGCACAGACACAATGCGCG
>JALOOI010000351.1 GCA_025454495.1 Anaerolineae bacterium | reverse complement strand
CCGGCACCAGCGCCAGCGCCAGCAGTCCCATCACCACACTCAGCAGCACCAGATGGCGTAAAGTCTTCATGATTTTCCTCCCTGACATCGGGAACGCGGGCTGCGTTCCTCATCTGTCCACAGCATAGCCACGAAATACTTTGTAAGTTTTATCAGTGTGTAAAGTCCCTGTAAAGTCACCCTGACAGGCTGTTTGGTCGGGTGGGGCACGGATGAGGGCAAAGGATGCAACGCAGAGGCACAGAGGCACGGAGAAAAAAGTCACCCCTTCGCCCCCCGGGAGAAGGGGCCGGGGGATGAGGGCAAAGGATGCAACGCAGAGGCGCAGAGGCACGGAGAAAACAGGAAAAACGTTGCCCCGCCCTGCTCCCCTTCGCCCCCCGGGAGAAGGGGCCGGGGGATGAGGGCGAAGGATTCAACGCAGAGGGCACAGAGAAAAGATGCCGAATGTCGGCCGGCCCTGCACCCCTTCGCCCCACGGTAGAAGGGGCCGGGGGATGAGGGCAACGGGAGAAGGGGCCGGGGGATGAGGGCGCAGCGGGCGCAGAGCAAAACGCCGCCCCTTAATCCCCGGCGGCCGGCTGCGCCTTGACGGTGACGTTCAGCGCGGGCACCGTGCGATGCCGCGGCCGGCTGGTGAACAGCGCCAGCACCATCGGGCACGCGGCCAGCAGCACCCCCAGGCCCAGCACCGGCGTATAACTGCCCAGCAGATCATAGCTCAGGCCGAACAGGATGGGCCCCACCGCCGTGGCGGCGATGAGAATGGTGGAGACAAAGCCGCGAATTTCGCCCTGGTGCGCCCGCCCGAACAAATTCGTCCACACCGACGTATCGAACACGCCGCCGCCGCCCATGACCAGCCCGAAGCCCACCGCATACAGCCAGATCATCCCCGGCTGCTGCAACGACATGCCCGCCACCATCGCCACCGACAGCGCCGCCAGTTGAATGGACATCACCGGCCCCGGCCGCATCCGGTCGATCAACCAGCCGAAGAACAGCGAAGCCCCCGCGCCGATCACCATCAGCAGGGCATAGGTTTCGGCGGCGGTGCGGGCATCGTACCCGTTGGAGGTGAAGATGGAGACATTGTGCAGAATAAGGCCCGACCCCCACGCCGGCGATACAATGCGCCCGAAGATGAAAATCCAGAAGATGGGCGTTTTAATGGTCTCGGCCAGCGTCCAGTTATCTTCCTGAATGCGCCGCATGGTGCCGCTTTTGGTGTACAGGTCTTTGCCATCCGGCAGCATCCCGTAATCTTCCGGGCGATTACGCAGCAGCAGCCACAGCAGCGGCAGCACCAGCCCGCCCACGATCAGCCCCATCAGCAGCCAGGCCTGCCGCCAGGCGATGCCCTCCAGGAGGCGCTGCACCAGCGGCACATAGGCCGCCTGCCACAGCGAAAACAACATTAATGAAAGGCTCATCACCAGGCCGCGCCGCTGCCAGAACCACGAGGCGATGGCGGTGGTATTCACCAGCGACAGCGCCCCCTGCCCCAGGCTGCGAATGGCCACCAGCCCCAGCAGCAGGCCCCACACACTGTGGATTTGCGTCCACGCCAGCAGCGACAGCGCGAACAGCGCCGTAATGAGCACGGCCGCGCGGCGGTTGCCATAGCGATCAATCCCGCGGCCGACCCACGTCAGGCCCAGGGCCCCCATCAGCGTGCCGGCGGCAAACAACGCCGAAACCCCGGTACGATCCAGCCCGAACTCACGGATAAAATCATCCACGAACAGCGAAATGGAGAACGCCTGCCCCGGTGAGGTGGCAATCCAGCCAATGGTGGCCACGCACCACACAATCCAGCCATAGTACAGCGGTGAACCGTTCACGAGGCGGCTGGCGCGTGAGGCAGAAGATACTGAGGGCATGAGGTATGTTGACCTTTGAGACAGTGGCATATGCACATATGTGATTTTTTGACATTACACCCGCGCCGGCAGAATGTCCAGACAAACTGGATATATCCATTGGGGAAACGGCGGGCGGCCGTCAGGCCGCCGCGGCCCGGCGCGGTTCAGGGGGTGGTGAGCAGGCTGGCGCGGATGCGGTCGATGGTGGCGGCATCCAGCCCGGCGGCGGTCTGTAAATACTGCGCCACCGTGCCATAGCGGGCTTCCAGATGGCGGAACATGGCCCGCAGGGTGGCGGGGTCGGCCAGCAGCAGCGGGCTGGCTTCGGCTTCGGTGATGCCAAAATAGGCAAGCTGGCGCAGCACCGGCCGCGTGACCTGGCGAAAATAATCGTAGTACAAATTGCTGAGGCTGTAATCTTCGATCACGGTGTCTTCTGGCACCCCCAGCAGGCGCAGCAGCAGCGCCACCGCGATCCCGGTGCGGTCTTTGCCGGCGGTGCAGTGGATGAGCAGCGGCAGCGCGTCTTCATCGGCCACGCGGCGCAGCAGCGTGCCGAACAGCGCGGCATTGTTGTCGATCATGATGCGCGTGTAGGCATCCACCAGCGTATCGCGCAGGCGGTCGCGTTCCAGCAGCATAATCCGCAGGCGGTTGAGGCGGCTGGTCTCCTGAAGCGCGGGCAGGTGTAAATATTCGACCCCCGCATGGGGCATTCGGTCGGGCGCAGCAGCGATTTCTTCGTGCGTCCGCAGGTCACACACCAGCTTCAGGCCGCGCTCATGCAGCGCCGCCGCATCCTCCGGCGACAGGTTCGCCAGCGCCGCCCCGCGATACACCCGGTTCCAGCGCACCATCTGCCCGTCGGTGGTGTGGTAGCCGCCAATATCGCGCAGGTTGGCGATGCTGGCCAGGGGCAAAAAGCGGCCCGGCCGCTGCGCTTCTTCCGGCTTCAGGATGAGCGACTGTGGCTCCACCGGCGGCGGTGCGCCGCGCCGCCAGGCCAGCCAGCGCCACAGCCCCGCCGCCCCCAGAATGATGACCAGAGATTTCAGGAAAGCCCGCATGATACCCCCTGTGCTGCTGTCGTCAACCCGCTGCCGGCATTGTAGAGAGCGCCGCGCCGCCTGTCGATAGCGGGCCCCGGCAGAAGATTTTAACGCAGCGGCACGGTGCCCTCACCCTGTTTCCCGCTCCCATCGGGCGAGGGACGGGAAAAAGGATCAGCCCTCACCCTGTTTCCCTCTCCCCCAGGCGAGGGACGGAAAAAACGTCGGCCTGTCCTGGTCCCCTTCGCCCCGCGGGAGAAGGGGCCGGGGGATGAGGGCGAAAGATTAGCCCGCACCCTGTTTCCCTCTCCCCCGGGCGAGGGACGGGAAAAACACCGGCCGGCCCTGCACCCCTGCGCCCCGCGGGAGAAGGGGCCGGGGGATGAGGGCGAAGGATTCAACGCAGAGGCGCAGAGGCACGGAGAAAAGAAGACAAAACGTCGCCCCGCCCTGCACCCCTTCGCCCCCTGGGAGAAGGGGCCGGGGGATGAGGGCCGCAGCCGTTATGGTGTGCCGGTCGGCTCCGGCGTGGCGGTGGGCGGCTCCGGCGTGGCGGTGGGCG
>JALOOI010000147.1 GCA_025454495.1 Anaerolineae bacterium | reverse complement strand
TCCTGCGCCAGGCGCGAGAGCGTGGCCAGTTGTGCGCCGCGCGTCACTGCGCCGCCGACCGGCATCTGGGTACGGGCATCCCACTTCAGGATGGAAATGGCGTTCAGCACATCGCTCAATTCAGCAATGTGCGCTTCAAAAGCGGCATAAGCGGTCGCGGTCATGGGGTCTCCTTCGTATCAACCAGAGAGGGGCCCGGGGTGGCCCAGGTGGTCAGCAGGTGGCGCGTTTCCGCCACTGCCACCTGCCACACGGCCAGCGTATCGGCATCCGGGCGCTGGTAGTAACCGGCGTAGTTGCCATCCCCCAGCAGATCACGCAGGGGCTGCGGGGCCAGCAGGCGCAGGCGTTCCACATCCACCGGGGCTTTTTGCTCGGCGGGCATGGCGATGCCGGGCAGGCGCGTCCACGGGAAGTTTTCCATCCACGAGGCATGAGAAGCTACCGGGTCAATCGCCTGCACCTGGGCCCAGGTGCGCGGGGCGCTCCACCAGTTATGCCACTGCACCTGCACGCCGGGATGATCGGCCAGCCATTCATAGGCCAGCGTCTGGGCCGGGGTATTGCCACCATGCCCGTTGACGATGAGGATGCGCCGGAAGCCCTGTTCGGCCAGGCTGTCCAGAATATCGCGGATGATGTTGAGATAGGTGGTCACGCGCAGGCTGATGCTGCCGGGATAGGCGCGAAAATAAGGCGTGATGCCGTAATGCAGCACCGGGAACACCGGAATATGCAGCGGTTCGGCGGCCTCCAGCGCCACTTTTTCGGCCAGCAGGCTGTCCACCGACAGGCTGAGATAGGCGTGCTGTTCGGTGCAGCCCACCGGCAGCACCGCCCGATCATCCTGCTTCAGATAGGCTTCCACCTGCATCCAGTTCATGTCGGTGATACGCATGGGTCAGCCCCCTTACACCGAGCGCATCATGCCGCCATCCACCCGCAGCGATGCGCCGGTGATGTAGGCGGCCGCCGGCGACAGCAAAAAGGCCCCGGCCGCGCCGAATTCGTCAATCGTTCCCAGGCGGCCCAGGGGGATTTTCGCCAGGTTGGCGGCCCGCACATCCTCAAAGCTTTTGCCGCTGCGGGCGGCGGCGGCTTTGTCCAGCGCTTCCACCCGGTCGGTATCAATGCGGCCGGGGATGAGGTTATTCACCCGGATACCGTCCTTCGCCAGTTCGTCGGCCAGCGTTTTCACCAGCCCCACCACGCCGGAACGCATCACGGTAGACAGCCCCAGGCGCTCGATCGGCTCCTGCACCGACGATGACGTGACGGTGAGGATGGCACTGCCGGCGGACATATGCGGCAGCGCCGCACGAATGAGGCGGACGGTGCTCATCAACGTTAGTTCAAAGGCAGCGTACCACTGTTCATCGGTGAAATCTTTCAGCAGCCCGGCGGGCGGCCCGCCGGCATTGACCAGCAGCGCATCAATGCGGCCCCACTGCGCGACCGTGGCCGCCACCCAGGCCTGCACGTCGGCCGCCTGCGTCACATCGGCTGCGGTGGCCAGCACCGGCGCGCCGGTTGCGGCCCGCAGTTTTTCGGCGGCGGCGGCGACTTCGGCCGCGCTGCGGGCACAGATAGCCACTTTCGCGCCATCGTGCGCCAGCGCCCGCGCCACCCCGAAGCCCAGTCCCTTGCTGGCAGCGGCCACCAGCGCCACCCGATCTTTTAATCCTGTATCCATGGTTCCCTGCTCCCTGCCTGGATGAAATCTTCCGGTGATGAGAATACCAGTTTCTGCGCGGGATCGGTAATACCACAGCGGTGCAGCAGGCGCTCCATTTCGTCATCGGTGGCAGCATCCACCGGCGTAAACGGCGGCCGCAGCAGCGGTGTGGCGATGGCCCCGCGGCGGTGCAGCAGCTTTTTCCGCAGCGTCAGGTTAATCACCGGCTGGTTTTCGTAGCGGATCAGCGGCAGATAGCGGTCAAAGAGGCTGGCGGCCCGCGCCTGATCGCCGGCGCGGAAGGCCTCGTACACGGCCACCAGCACCTCGCTGAAGGCAAAGCCGGTCATGGTGCCGGCAGCCCCGCGCTGAAGTTCTTCCAGCAGGAACATGCCGCCCAGGCCGCCAAAAATCTGGAACTGGTCGGTGTGCTGGCGCACCGCGCTGATTTTCTCCATCAGCGGCGGGTCTTCCAGCTTCAGGTAACGGGCCGCCGGGACGCGCGCGGCCAGCGCCGCCAGCATCGCCGGTGACATGATAACCCCGTTCACCGGCGGGAAATCCTGCACCACAATTGCGCCGGTGGTGGCTTCGGCCACGCGGCTGTACAGCGCGATGATGTCCTCATCAGCCGGATTTTTCAGCGGCGGCGGCGCGATCATCACCCCGGCCGCGCCGGCCGCAAACGCTGCCTGGCTGAGCGCGATGCAGGTCGGCAGATCGGGGTGGCTGGTGCCCACCACCACCGGCACCCGCCCGGCCGCCGTCTCCATGACGGTTTCCAGCACCAGGCGGCGCTCATCGACACTCAATTTGGCGGCCTCGCCCAGCACCCCCAGAATCGTCAGCCCGTACACCCCTTTATCAAGCTGGAAATTGACCAGATGCCGCAGGCTGGCCACATCGACCTGGCGCTGCTCATCAAAGGGGGTGGCCAGAATGTTAAAAATACCCGTGATTCGCTCTGTCATACGTTGACCCTGTTCTGGCGACTGTCCAGCTCACGCTGGCGGAAAATGACAACAACGCTGATGCCGGTGAGGAGCACCCCCACGGCCACCATCTGCATCATGGCCCCGTAACCGATGACCTTTTGCAGGGTGCCGCCCGTGGCAGTGGCGAACATCCAGCCGATATTCCACAGCACGATGCCAATGCTGGTGGTCATATTGTGCAGTTCGACCGGCAGGTAGTCCATCATCAACGGCTGGAACAAATTTTGAAACACATTGCGGAACGAGGCCGCCACCAGATAGGCCACCACCGCCAGCAGCAGCGCCCCGGCCAGGCCCAGCACCATGAAGCCGGCCGCAGCAATCGCCATGACGATGCCCAGCCCCACCGCCCGCCCGTAACGCGCCTCCAGCCAGGGGTTCAGCAGCGGCAGCAGCCCCATCCCCAGCCAGCCGGCGCTTAAAATCGTGCCGACGGTGGCATCCGGCAGGTTGAACTGCGTGCGGAAAAAGAGATTGTAGAACGGGAACGTTAGCCCGCCGGTGAAGCCGAACAGCAGCAGCGGAAAATTGAGCCGCAGCAAAAAGCCCCACGGAATACGCACTTTTTTGAGCTTCTCCAGCGACACGGCGGGATGGTCGGCCGTCACCCGGATGAGCAGGAACGGCAGCACGCTGAGGGCCGTCAGCACCGCCGCAATGAGCAGGGTGATGCCATAGGCGAAAGGCGTGGTGGCACTGGCGGTGAAGGCGGCCGGGGCGATGCCGGCGAACAGCCCCACGATGATGGCCGGCAGCCGGCCGGCGACCATGCTGCCCACGGCCATAGAAGCCAGGCTGACGACGTTGTGATAGGCAAAAAAGCGCGTGCGAAAGTCTTTTTCCGCCAGCGCCATCATCAGCGGCATGAGGGCGATTTGCTGCGCCCCGTACATGAAGCCAATCAGGAAGTAGCTGAGCATCAGCGTGGGCAGCGCCGGCAGCAGCACCAGCATGGCATAGGTGAGGCTGTAGCCCAGGGTGGCATACAGCACCACCCGGTAGGTGCCGATGCGGTTGGCCAGCAGCCCCACCGGCACCCCGGTCAGCAGCCCGCCCAGGCGCGGCAGGGATTGCAGCAGCCCGATGGTCTGCACCTCATACCCCAGGCTGACGAAGTAAAAATTGAGCACCACATCGGCCATGCCCATCAGCCCGACGTGAAACAGCGCACTGTAACACAGCATGAGCATGACCGGGCGACGCGGCCCGGTCAGCCACGAGGTCAGGTTCATGCCCCCACGCCAATCATCTTTTTGCCGGCGATCAAAGTCATCTGCACCTGATTCAGCGCGTTCAGGTCTGCCAGCGGGTTGCCCGCCACCACGATCAGATCGGCCTCTTTGCCGGCGGTCAGCGTGCCCAGTTTCTGCTCCACCCGGTTGATGCGGGCGGCGACGCTGGTGGCGCTGCGCAGCGCGGCATAATGATCGGCCACCACGCCCACTTTCACCATGAAGGCCATCTCCGGCGCGACCACTTCATGCCCCACGGCCGGGCTGCCGGCATCGGTGCCGAAGCCGATGGGCACACCGGCACGGGCGGCCTTCACCAGCCCGGCGTAACGGGCGGGGTTGGCCACGGCCTTCTTGCGCTCCTCGATCTTCCATTCCGGGATGTTGAATTTGCGGGCGATGTCTTCGTTGGCCTGCTGCACCAGCGGGGCAAAAGTGGTCACGATGGGCAGCTTTTTATCCAGCAGGATTTGAATGGTCTCATCGCTCATGGAGCCGCCATGTTCGATGCAGTCCACGCCGAACAGCGCCACCCGCTGAATGCATTCATTGTAGGTGGCGTGCGCGGTGATCGGAATGCCGTTGCGGTGGCTTTCGTCGATGACGGCTTCCAGTTCAGCATCGGTAAATTCCAGCGTATCGTGGCAGGCCATAATTTTGATGAGGTCAGCCCCGCCGCGCACCTGTTCGCGCACGGCCCGGCGCATTTCATCCGCGCCGCTGGCTTCGCGGCAGCACCAGTAGGTATGGCCGCCGGTCTGGATGATGGCCTGGCCGCACACCAGCAGCCGCGGGCCGGGGAAAATGCCCTGTTCCACCGCCTGTTTGGCGAACAGATTGCTGGTGTTCATGCCCAGGTCACGCACCAGGGTTACGCCGGCGCGTAAATTCTTCAGCATGTTGGCGGCCGATTTATAGGCGCTGATCTCGACGGCATCATCCATGGACTGGCGGGCCAGATCATGCACACCGTCCCACGCCAGATGCGCGTGAGAATTCATCATGCCGGGCAGCAGCGTCATGCCGGCACAGTCGATCACCTGAGTCGCTTCACGGCTGCCCAGGTCACTCATGGGGCCCACGGCTTTAATTTTGCCGTTTTCGACCTCCACAAAGCCCGGTTCGATCACTTCATCGCCCACACAGGTGAGGACGCGGGCATTGATGAACAGGCGGGGCAGCGCGGGCAGGTCAAACATCGGGGCGATAATTTTCTGGTAGCGCCAGGCGGCGGGTTCGGGCATGGTGGTATCCTTTGCAACAGACAGTCGATAGTATTAGCGGGCCAGGATGCGTTTTTCCGGCGGATGCTGCGCCAGAAAGCGGCTCGGCACGCGGGCCGCGGCATCGGTCACGATCAGCGTATTGATGGTACGGTAGCCATCCACACCGGGGCGGTAAATGCCCGGCTCACAGGAAAAGACCATGCCCGGCTGGCACACCGTCAGGTCGCCGGGGGCCAGCCAGGGGGCTTCGTGGCCCTGCAGGCCCATGCCATGGCCGATGCGATGGCGGATGGCCGCGCCCAGTCCCCGGTCACGCAGCACCGCCAGCGCGGCCTCATTGACGGCGGCACAGGTGGCACCGGGGCGCAGCGCCGCGACGGTGGCGGCATCACAGGCGGCGGCGGCGTGCAGGCAGCGCAGCACTTCGGCCGGAGGGTCGCCATAGACGAAGGTGGCCCCGCTTTCGGCGTGGTAGCCGCCCACATTCGCGCCGATGCCGGCGATGATGGGTTCGCCCGGCTGCGGCTGGCGGGACAGCGGCGAGCCATGCGGCAGCGCGGCCCGGGCCCCGCTGTGGACGGTGCCCACCACCGCCCCGCCGCGCAGTTTGAACACCTGCCCCACTTCGGCCTGCATCTTCGCGGTGGTGGCGGCCAGGCACATTTTGAGGATGTCCAGTTCGGTGCCCCCCTGCCCGATGATGTCGGCGGCGTGGTCACGCACCTGCTCCAGGCAGTAATCGGCATAGCCGGCCGCCTGTTCGATGAGCGCCAGTTCTTCTGGCTCTTTCACCCACCGCAGCCGGTCTACCAGATCGCTGGTTTGCACACTGGACGGCAGCCGCCGGAACAACTCATGCTCAATATGGTCGATGGCCAGCGGCTGCACGCCGCATTCGCGCACCATCCACAGCACGGCATGTTCTTCGCCGGGGTATTCAAAATACGTGCGAATTTCCCCCGACCAGGCAGCGGCGGCATTTTCCTGTTCCAGCAGCGGCACGAACAGCACCGGCGACCCCGCCTGCGGGATGAAGCAGCCCAGGGGCCGCTCGGACGGGATATGAAAGAAGCCGGAGACATAGATCACGTTAGGCGCGTCCAGCAGCAGGATGCCCTTCAGCCCGGCGGTGGCCAGCGCCTGCTGAATCTGCGCGATTTTGCGCTGATAAAAGGCCTGGCTCAGCAGCGTGGTCACAGCGTCACCTGGCGGCGCTGTGTGCCGGCCCGCTGCGCTGCCGCCGTGATGGTGAGCGGGGTGCCCGCGCTCGCCCGCACCAGCCATGCTACCTGGCGCTGCGGCGTATTCCATTCCCGCAGCCACGGCGACCAGGTGGCCGTGCGTTCTTCGCGCCCGGCCAGGTGGCCGATGTCCTGCACCGCGTCGCCCATCAGCAGTTCGGCCCCGGCGGGCAGCGCCAGCGCCACCTTCACCGCGGTGGCAAACTGATGTTTGAGCGCCCGCTGCGTCATATACGTGGGCAAATAGCCCTCATTTTTCACCACCGCCGTAATCTTATACAGATCGGGCGCGAGGGCCGTCACCTCCGCGCGGGTGATGCGCAGCAGCGGCGTGCAGGCGGCATGGCGCAGGGTGAACAGACAGTTCTGGTGGATTGTGTCCGGCAGGAAGCGGCGGGCCGTGTCAGTGGCGGCCCACGATGCCGGCGGCGGGTTGCGGAAGGTATACATATGCGTCCAGCCGCCGATCTCCACCCGCCCAAGCTGCGGATGATCGAACGGAGCCCAGGGGATGAAGCCGCGCCCGCCCAGGTGTTCATCGTTGTAGCGCAGCAGTTTGATCTCGTCGGCGGTGGAACGCGCCCGTACCTGATATTTGGCCGGGTCAGCGATGCCGGCCGCCAGCTCAGGATTCCATAATTCGGTGGAAAAGGTGATGATGCCCATCTCATCATACGACCACTGCATCAGCGAGCCGGTGCGGGGCTGGTCGGGATCGGGGGTAAATTCTTCATAGACCGAGATGGTGGGATAGCCGGTGATGCGGGTGGCCATTGCGCCAATCGTCTTATACAGCGCCAGGTCGCCGCGGGGCAGCGTGCTATCCGGCGCGACCAGGGACGGGCGCAGATGCACGCCGCCATGGGTGTGGTAGCACTGCATCCCAGTGATGTTGGGGTGCGTGGTCAAAAATTGGGCGATGGCCAGCGCTTCCGGCTCATCCAGGGCATAATCACCCGCGCCATACTGCCGCCGCCCGTCGATCCAGCCGGTGGGAAAATTGCGATTCAGGTTGCCATCGCGCGGTTTTTCGATCTCGATGGTGACACCATCCCACGGGCCTTTGATGAGGCCTTCGCGGTACAGGCGATAATAAGGGCCGTCGTGCTGCTCGCCGGGTTCGCGCAGCAGCATCAGGCGCGGGTCTTCCTTTGAGATTTTCCACTCGCCCGCCGGGTCTTCCAGGCGCATCTGCACGATGTAGCCATCGCCGTTGATGTCCATCTGGCACAGGCCGCGGGTTTGTTCTGCGCCGGGCAGGTAGCGCCCGTTGCCGCACCAGTGATGCGCCGTCGTCAGGCTGATCTCGGCACCATCCGGGTTCAGGCGCGGCAGAATGTAAAAGGTCATATGATCCAGCAGCCAGGTCACTTCTGCATCGCTGCCGTAGCGCGTCAGCAGATACCAGGCCGTATACAGCGCCGTGTGGGAGGTGGCCACTTCTTCGGCGTGGATGTGCGCGTCGATGTAAAAGGCCGGTTTTTCGTCGTGTGGCCCCGTCGCCTGGTTCGTCACGGTCAGGCACCACAGGTCACGCCCGCGATGGCTGCGGCCCAGGCTGGCCAGCGTGGCCAGCGCCGGGTAAGCGGCGGCCAGCCCCTGGAGATGGGCCGTCAGGTCATCAAAGAGGAAGTATTCGCCAAAATCAATCGAATAGCTCATGGTATCCCTTAAAAGCTGCTGTGAATCTGCTCACGGTTCGGACGCACGAACTGCCCCCAGCCCGGCTCACCGACCACCGCGCCATCGTGGAACACGGTACGGCCGTTGACGATGGTACGGCGCACGCGGCCGCGGAAGGTCATGCCTTCATACAATTTGTCGCAGGCCCGCGCCTGGCTGAACAGCATATCGGTATGGATGGTGGTGCTTTGCTGCGGGTCGTACAGCACCAGGTCAGCATCGGCATGGACGGCAATGGCCCCTTTGCGCGGGTAAATGCCAAAGCGTTTGGCCCCATTGGTGCTGATGAGCTTCACCGCCTGGAGCAGTTCCAGTTTGCCGGTGAGGGCGGCATCCATCACCCCCAGGACGAGTTCTTCCACGCCGGGGGCACCGGGGGGCGTGCGCCAGATGTCGGTACGGGCGCGTTCTTTTTCCTCCACGGTGAAGGGCGAATGATCGGTGGTGATGGCGATGAGGCTGCCATCTTGCACCCCTTCCCACAGCGCCGCCTGGTCAGTAGCCCGGCGCAGCGGCGGGTTAATTTTGGCGTAGGGGCCCACCCGCGCGAAGTCATCTTCGGTGAAGAACAGGTAATGCGGGCAGGTTTCGCCGGTGGCCACCATCCCCTGACGATTCCAGCGCCGCAGTGTGTTCAATGCCGCCGCGCAGCTAACATGGGCGATGTGCAAATTCATGCCGATTTCTTCGTTCAGGCTCAGCAGCGTGGCGATGGCCAGCGCCTCCACATGCGGCGGGCGCGATTCGTTGTGGGTGGCGATGTCGTTGCGGCCGGCGGCCATCAACTGCGCGGTGTGCCATTCCAGCAGCGGGTTATCTTCCGCATGAACGGCACACACCAGGCCGGTTTCGGCCACCAGTTTCATGCCCTGATACAGGCCATCGGTGGTGGGCAGGCACAGCCCTTCAAATTCATCATTGCGCCCGGCCGGGGCGGCGGTCATGAAAATTTTGTAGCCGATGGCCCCTTCTTCGGCCATGCCCTGCACTTCCTCGCGGCGCAGCAGCCCCGGCGCACCGTAGAGCGCAAAATTGACGTAAGCATTGGCTTCGCCCAGGCTTTTACGATGCAGAAAAATATCGCGGGTGGCGCAGCAGGGTTTGGAGATGGGCATTTCGAAGATGGTGGTCACGCCGCCGGCGGCGGCCGCGCGGGTTTCGGTGGCGAAATCGCCACGCTGGGGGTGGGCGGGGGCGCGGCAGTGGAAGTGAATATCAATGGCACCGGGGATGACCAGCATCCCGCCGGCATCAATGCGGGCGGTGGCTTCTACCGGTGTGCCACGGGCCACCAGCGCCGTGATTTTGCCCTCATGAATCCAGATATCGACGGCCGCCACGCCGGTTTCGGTGACGACATCGCCGCCAGAAATGACCGTATCGACTCTCACACGCTCTATCCATTCTGCAAAGTACGCTGAATAAAAGTCTGCAAAATGCGGGCTGTGGCCGCCAGTTCATCAATGGCCACATATTCATCGAAAGCATGGGCTACTTCATAACTGCCGGGGCCAAAGATGACCATATCGCCGCGCATCACCGTCAGCAGGTGTTTGGCATCGCTGCCGGGCAAATAGCCGATGGGCCCGGGCGGGGCGTTCAGTTCTTCGCCCACGCAGGCCAAAAATTGCTGCGCCAGCGCCGAGTTTACCCCGGAATCGAACCACATGGAGGTCTGGAAGCCGCCCACGCTCACCTGGGCCGGGGCCACGTCCACCGCCTGCACCACCGCGGCCAGCTCCTGCTGCACCACGGCCGGGTCTTCACCGGGGATCATCCGGCGATCCAGCCACACCGTACAGCGATCCGGCACGGCGTTGGCGGTGCTGCCGCCGGCGATGACCCCGACGTTGCAGGTGGGCACGCCCACCAGCGGATGCACGCGCCGGGACAGGTCGCGGTGATAGGCTTCCAGGGCCAGCACCACTTTCGCCATGGCGGTGATGGCATTAATGCCGCGATCCGGGCTGGTGGCATGAACGGAACGCCCCGTCGTCGTCACCTGGGCCCGCATGACCCCTTTATGGGCGGTGGCCACGTGGTTATGCGTCTGTTCACCCACGACGATAAAATCGCACGGGGGCAGGTGCCCGGCCTCCGCCAGCCAGCGGGTGCCAAGCTGGCCGCCGGTTTCTTCTTCGGCCGCGGCCACCAGCAGCAGCGTGCCGCGCAGCGTGTGCGGCTGTGCGGCCGCCGCCAGCAGAGTGTGCATCATGGCGGCCAGCGGGGCTTTGTCGTCCACGCTGCCCTTGCCATACACCCGCCCCTCTTCGATGACGGCCGCGTAAGGATCAACGTGCCAGTGCTGCGCCTCATCTTCGGCGATGGGCACTGTATCAATGTGGGCGTGCAGCATGATGACCGGCGTACCCTGCCCGATGCTGGCCAGCACGTTCACCGCCTGCGGTTTTGCCTCCGGCGCGGGGGTGCTGACGACGCAGCCGGCGCGGCGCAGCGTATCGGCGATGAAGGCGGCGATGGCGCGGGTATCGCCGGGCGGGTTGGGCGACGGAATGCGGATAAGGTCCTGGAGCAGCGTTACCACATCGCTCATGGGCGGGTCTCCTGGCTCACGGGGTCGCCCGGTAGCGCTCGATGATGGGGCGCATTCGGGCCAGCGCTTCGGTCAGTAAATCGGTGGTCTGCAAGATGCTGATGCGCAGATAACCGCCCCAGTTTTCGCCGAAGCCGGTACCGGGAAAAATGAGCACGCGCCCTTCTTTCAGCAGCAGGTAGGCCAGTTCGGTGGCGTGGATGCCGGTGGAACTGCTGTTCGTCCACAGGAAAAAGGCCCCGCGCGGATCGCTGTAATTGAGGCCCATGGCGCTCAGGCCAGCCATCAGCAGGCGGCGGCGCTGTGTGTAAATGCGGTGGAATTCGTGCAGCGGCTCCTGGGTGCCGGTGAGGGCGGCCAGGGCCCCGCGCTGGCTGAGGGTGGCCGCCGCGCCGGTGGTGGCGGCTTTCACCTGCGTCATCGCCTGGATGACGTTCACCGGCGCGGCCACATAGCCCACCCGGAAGCCGGTCATGGCATAACTTTT
>JALOOI010000350.1 GCA_025454495.1 Anaerolineae bacterium | reverse complement strand
AGGCCAATAAGAACATCGGCTCTTGTATGGTCGGGGATTTGCAAAGTTTTCACTATATTTGAAGATTGAGCATCCCAAATGTCTACCGTACTGACTTTAGGCGATGCAAGCCAATCTTGAGCAGGTGACCAATAGATATTGGTATCAAGTACAGTCGCGTCTAGTTCATCATGTGTTGAAAGAGCGCCAGATGCGAGACTCCATATAAAAAGATCACGTCCTATGTGCATAGGATCATTAAAGCTATAGCGACCAGCTAAATAAGTCCCTGTTTTGCTCCATGAAATTGATGAAATTCTAAAACTTACTCGGATCTTCTCTATAACATTTTGGGCATTAGAAACAACTTGAATTTGCGATTGATTTTCATCAACTTGTGCGACAGCCAAAAGCTCTCCTGTTGCATTCCAAGATGTCCAAGTGATAATGTCAGTTTGAGCGTGTACAGGTACAGAAAGTGAACTGATTACCAGTAACACGGCAATCGTAATACAGGTTGTTTTAATCATCGTTCAGCATCCTTTGATTTAGCGACTTTCAGTCCAGGTCCAATTGGGATCCACGTAAAGCTGATTGGCAGACAGGGAAAATACGTTCTTCAGCGTGTAGAAGTACCAGTCATGGCGATTGAAGAAGCCTACTTTGGGCTCTAGCTGGTCATTGTGAATGGAACAGTAGAAGGGGCGGGGTGTTGGACTGACCAGTGTGCCAGCAAAATCCACGCCGTTGCCACTTTGCAGCAGCGTTTGCACGCGGGTAACGCCGCCGCGCTCAAAGACGGCCGCCAGGTCAGCCATCTTCATCCGTTCCACGGGCATGGCGCTCTCCTGGCGGGCGTGCCGGGCCATCCGGGGCGGCCAATAAAAATCGGCGGAGCATGTTCCGCCGATGATCCAGACTGGGGGACCTGGATTCGAACCAGGATTAACGGATCCAAAGTCCGCAGTTCTGCCGTTGAACTATCCCCCATCGATGCCGCCGATTATAGCAGAAACGCCCCGGCCTGGGCAGGGGCGAATCGGGCTTACCGAAAGCCCCTGGCCTCAGTCATGGGGATATGAAGAGCAGCGGGTGGGACGCACCCGTAAACGCAGGGTACAGTGAGGCTCAGGCGTGCTGTAGAAGCCCCCGCCTTCGGGCGCGGGGAGCGTCACTGGCCGCTGTTGGGGTCAGGGTAGGCGTGGCCGCCGCCAAAGCGAAAGACCGGCGTGGCGGTGGGGCGCGGCGGCAGCGGCACGGCATAATCCACCGGCAAAAAGCTGATGGCGGCACGGGTTTCCAGGGTGATGAGCGCCATCCAGCCGATGGTGCCGTTCACATCCACCTTCACCCACGGGCTGTAGGGGCTGCGCTCCAGCAGTTTGACGGCCGTGCCTTCCGGGATGGTGGCAATCACCGGAAAGCCAACATCCGGGGCGCGGCGCAAATTGCCACCCTGCGGCGCGATGACGCTGGCATCCGTGCCCAGGTCGCCGGGGCGCTGCGGCGGGACGGGCGTGGCATCATACAGCGCGGTGATGTCGCCGGGCTGCCCGCCCACCAGGTCGGCCCGCATCCAGCCGGTGTCGCCGTTGCCCAGGCGCACATGCAGCCAGTCGCGGGCCATATTCTGGCCCAGCAGGCTCAGCGTTTCGCCGGCGGGCACGGCATACAGCAGCAGCGAATTCGCGTCCGGGCGGGCCCGCATATTCACATTGGCTTCGGTGATGATGTAACCGGGCTGCGGCAGCAGCACCGGCCGATCCAGCAGGGTGATGGGCAGATGTTCGATCAGCGCCCGCACCAGCGCCTCCGGCTGAAGCGGAGCCTGCGCGGGCAGGGCATAGCTGCCCGGCGCATAGGGCACGCGCAGCAGTTGCCCGGCCACCACGCGGCGCGACTGCCCCAGGATGGTCAGCCCGGCTTCGCCTTCCAGCACGCTGAACAGCGTTTCGGCGCTGTCGGTTTGCACGGCCAGCGTGCCATTTAAATCCACCGAAACCCCGTTGATGACGACGCGGGTGCTCTGGCCGTAAAAACTTTGCAGGATGAAGGTGCTGCGCGGCGCGGCGGCGCATTCCTGCGGCCGTGGGTCGGTGACGACGGTGAAGGACTGCCAGGCGGAAAAGCCCATATTCGCCGGGGTGACATCGCGCAGTTCCACGCTGCCCACCAGCAGCGCATCCAGTTGCACAAATTCCGCCAGGCGCAGCCACATCAGCCCGCCGGCATTGTCCTGGAGCAGCGGCGCGGTCTGCACCGCCTGCACTTCCTGCGCGGCCACCAGCGACCCCGGCAGCGCCAGGGCACTGCTCAGCGGCCCGGCCGGATCTGTGCGCGGGGGCAGGCCGCCGTTACAAAAATAGCCGTTGGGCTTGCCCAGGCACACATCGCCGGCGCTGAAGTACAGCGCCTCCAGCGCCTGCTGGCACGCGGCCTGCTGCTGCGCCGTATCCGGCGTGAGCGTGGGCGCGGGCGTGGCCGTGGGCGGCGGCAGCGTGGCCGTGGGCAGGATGATGGCCAGCGTGGGCACCAGGGTGGGGGCCGGCGTGGGCGTGACGAAGATCATCGCTCCCGCGGGTGGCAGCGCCGCCGGTTGATCGTCCAGCTCCAGGATGCGGGCCGGTTCCGCCGCCGGGCGGCAGGCCGCCAGCAGCAGGCTGAGACTCAGCACTACCGTCACACAATATCCACAGGGCGAACCCGGCAACCGCTTCATAGGGCGTTTTTCCTGTAACAGCGCCAATCGGTCTCCAGTATAGCAGAAAGCCGCCCGCCCGGCAGGCACGACTGCCCGCCGCTGTGCCACCGCAGCAGGTCACAGTGGTTCAGAAAAAGCCAGTCCGCCATCTTGACAGGCAGGAAGCGGGCGGGGTATGATGAAGGTACCGCGACGGGTCTATAGCTCAACGGCAGAGCAAGCGGCTCATAACCGCCCGGTTGCAGGTTCGAATCCTGCTGGACCCACCAGCTTTTTTCCGGCCGCGCACCCAGGCATCCGCTCCCCCCACCCATACCCGCCGGACAGGGAAGGCCCCCGGCCTGGCCGCGGTGCCGCCAGGGTATACTCCGGCCCACCAACAGGAGACCAGGCGCATGAACCAGCACAATCAATGGCAAACTTTTTTTGATCGTCATGCCGGGCGCTATATGGAAGAGCCATTCGTCCAGGCGACCCGTGCTGAGGTGGATTTTCTCATCGCGCAGCTTCAGTTGCACACCGGGCACCGCATTCTGGATATGGGCTGCGGCACCGGGCGGCACCTGCTGGAACTGGGGCGGCGCGGCTACCAGGTGACGGGGGTGGATCTTTCCAGCGGAATGCTGGCGCAGGCCCGCCAGGCCGCCGACCGCGAGAACCTGGTGACGCTGCGCTTTGAGCAGGCCGATGCCACACAGTACACCACGCCGGAGCCGTTCGATCATCTGTACTGCGTTTGCGAAGGAGCCATTGGTTTGATCGGCACCGGGAGCGATCCCCAGGAGCATGATAAGCTGGTGTTGCAGCATTTGTACCAGGCGCTGAAGCCGGGCGGGCGAATGCTGCTCACGGTGTTGAATGCCCTGCGGATGATCCGGCTGCACCAGCCGGCGGATGTTGCTGCCGGCCGCTTTGACCCCCACACGCTGACGGAAACCAGCACGCTGACCACCGGCGCGGGCGATGCGGCCGTGACCTTCACCGCGCTGGAACGCGGCTTCGTGATCCCGGAACTGCGCTTGCTGCTGCACAGCCTGGGCCTGGTGGTGGAGCATATCGGCGGCGGTACGGCCGGCCGGTGGGCGCTGCGCCCGCTGGAACTGGA
>JALOOI010000146.1 GCA_025454495.1 Anaerolineae bacterium | reverse complement strand
GCGCGGATGTGACAGGTACGGGCGCGTCACCGCCTGAAGTTCGCTCAAAATTTTGGGATATTGTTCGACCGCGGACATGTCCCACAGGGTATGCACCAGTGGGAAGGAACTGGCATCCAGCAGCGCCACCACCTGGCGCGACATCTCGCGCACCATTTCCGGGGAAATATTGCCGGTGGCAGCGACTTTGATAATACGGTGTTCCACGTACCAGCTTACGGTAAGGGCCATGGGTTAGTTCCTTTCGGGCTGTGCATTGTTGTTAAGCGCAATCAGTTCGCACAGGGTCTCGTCCTGCTGCGCCAGGAAGGCCAGCGCTTCGGCTTCATCCGTCACCAGCCGGGAGCGCCCCCGGCTCATTTGCATCACCATGTTGGTCAGAAAGCGGGTGAACGGGTTGTTGAAGCCGTAAATGATGATCCAGCCGCAGCGCGGATGGCTGAGGTGCGGCTGACAGAGGCGGTACACGGTGGCGATGCTGGTGGGGTAGCGGCCCACAGCCGTCACATCGAACAGGGTGGCTACCAGCGGCCCGGCCGCCTGATCCATGAGTGCGGCGACTTCGTGAGACATGGCGGCGGTACCGTCCATATCAACATCACCGGCGGCGACAACCTTAATGATGTGCCCCGTGGCATACCAGCTTACTGTGATGGGCATATGTCCTCTGACAGGTGTTCTTATTAGCGGGCGAGAATTTCCTGAAGAAAATGCAGTGCTTCAGGCTCAGTATCAAAAATACGAAAGCGTATTCGGCTGACCCGCATGAGGACGTTGGCTGCGTAGCGAATCAGGGGTTCTTTTTGACCGTAAAAAATCGTCCAGCCGGTGTGCCGGTGCCCCAGATAGGGCTTTAAGATGGCGTTCACGGCGGCTAAATTCCAGGGATACGCGCTGACATCGGTCAGGTCAATCAGCACATGCACCGGCTCTGTTTGCGGGGCGATGCGGGCATCCAGCAGCGCGGCGGCCTGCTGCATATCTTCCAGGCTCACCTCGCCGCTGAAGCAGGCCCGAATGACATACGGCTCCAGATACCCGTGCACATCGACCGGCATGAACCGAACCTCACCGGGCTGGCAGTTGGGGCAGTAGTGCACCCAGGTTTTCATCCTGCTCGATCAAGAAAGCATGAACTTCGGCCATCGTCGTCAGGCTGCGGGTGCGGGTCCGGGACATCTGCATGAGGGTATTGGCAATGAACCGCGTGACCGGGCTGCCCAGCCCCAGGATAATGCCCCAGCCCAGGCGTGGATGGCTCATATGCGGGCGGGTGGCCCGCTGCAATGCCGCCAGATTCTTTGGGTAACTGTTGATACGGCTGATGTCGGAGAAGACATGCACCAGCGGGGCGTGGCTCTCATTCAGCATGACCACCAGTGCCAGCGAAAGCTGCTCCACTTCCTCGATGGTCAAATCGCCGTATAAATCCTGCTGGATAACTTTCTCCGGGACATACCAGCTTAATTGAAAGGGCATAACAGCGTACCTTCTGTGCGTGTGATTGATCAACCGCCATCCCGGCGGCCGGGCCCATCTCATTCATCCAGCAGCGTCGCCAGAAACTGGCGGGCGGCGGCTTCCGTCTCGAACAGGCGAAAATCCACCCGGCTCACCTGCATGATGATGTTGGCGGCAAAGCGCACCACCGGCTTATTGCTGCCGTACATCAGCGTCCAGCCGGCGTGGGCGTGCCCCATAGACATCTTCAGCGCCGCGCTGACGCTGCCGATGTCCAGCGGGAAGGTAATCACCGGGGCCAGGCTGATGAGGATATGCGCCGGCGGCCGGGCACTGTCCAGCAGCGTATTGACCTGGCTCACCGCGCCGGTGATGTCGTCCAGGCTCACCTGGCCGCTGAAGACCACCTGAATCACGCGCTCTGGCTGCGACCACGCCACCTCAAAGGGCATTCCCCGTCTCCTGCTGAATTTGCTGCCGCGCGGCTAAAGCGGCCCGCAGCACGGCATCCTGCCCGGCCAAAAAATGCAGCGCTTCCTGTTCCGTGGCCACCAGCCTGGTCCGCGCCTGGAACAGGCTCATCAGCGTATTGATGATGAAACTGCCCGTCAGGCTGGACAGGCCATAAATGACGCTCCAGCCGCAGCGCGGATGATGCATACTGGGCTTCAGCAGCCGGTGCAGTTCCGTCACCTGCTGCGGCACGATCTTCATCTGGCTCAGCTCGCACAAAATATGCACCGGCGCATGGGCAGCGCCATCCAGCAGCCCCACCAGCGTCGCAATCATCGCCCGCACTTCTTCCAGCGTCACCAGCCCGCTCAGCGACAGGCGAATTAAGTGGTTGTCCACATCCGGGCGTATCTCTACCGGCACAGTCCCATCCTTAATCATGGGCAGGCAGTCAGCTTTCCGGCCGGCTGGCCCGCAGTGTGCTATCCTGATGAGTTCGCAAAAAGGTTTCAGCGTCGGCATGAGCATGAACAGGCTGCACTCCATCCTGCTGCACAGGCTGACCGGGGGCTGTGATATTACAGCATGGTCAAAGGGCACTTATTATATTAGGTGATTTTTTTTGTAACAGTCGTTAAGGATTGATACAGGTTAAAAAGTAAGCCAGGTATTCATTAATGGTGTATACGCACAGCCGGCCGCCGGTGCGCCGGCTTTAGCAGCATTTTAACTGGATTCCCGGCGGCCTTCTGACGTACAATGGATTGTGCAATTCATTGTAATAGTTTAACATCATTGAGAACGGTGCGCCCGATACCCTCCAGGGCGGGCTGCCGTCAATTTATTACAGGGTGCCGCATGGCCATAAAATATCGCCTTTTAACCACCGCACAGGCAGAGGACTGGCACGCGCTGCTGGCCCGGCTGCCGCACAACGATATTTATTTCACGCCCAATTATCATCGTGCCTATGAGCGTAATGGCGATGGCGAAGCGCTGCTGTTCGTGGCCGAAGCAGCGGACGCGCTGTATGTGCATCCCTTTGTGCTGCGGCCGCTGGCGCGCATCGGCACGCAGGCGCTGCCGCACACGCTGTACGACAGCACCACCATTTATGGCTACGGCGGCCCCCTGGCCAGCACCCCCGCGGCGGACTTTGTGCATCGGGCGGATGATGCCTTTCATGACTGGTGCCAGCAGCGCGAGATCATCACTGAATTCATTCGCTTTCACCCCCTGGTGGATAATTACCGCCTGGTGGATAACCGGTACACCGTGCAGTTCAACCGCGAAACGGTGGTCATGCCGCTGTCGCCGGTGGCAGATGAGCTGCTGAGCCTGGCGGCCCCCGTGCATCGCAACCGGGTACGCAAAGCGGTAAAAGAGGGGCTGGTGTGCCGCGAGATCAGCGATGAGGCGGGGCTGGCGCAGTTTAAAACGGTGTATTTTCACACCATGCAGGGGCTGAATGCCCACCCCATGTACTATTTTTCGGAGGCTTATTTTCAGTCGCTGCTGGAAGATTTCCACACCGTGCCCCACCACACCGGCCGCAGCGCCCGCATCTTCGGCGTGTTTTACCAGGGGGATCTCATCGCGGCGGCCATCTTCTTTTTCTTTCAGGATAAGGTGCATTACCACCTGGGCGGCAGCCTGTTCGAGATGCGCCACCTGGCCCCCAACAATTTGCTGTTTCATCATGTGGCCCTCACCGCCGCGCAGGCCGGCTATCGCCAGTTTCACCTGGGGGGCGGGCGCACGGCCGCGCCGGATGACAGCCTGATGAGCTTTAAAGCCAAATTATCGCCCCATCGCGCCCGCTACTACACCGGCTACCGCATCCACGATGAAGCCATGTATCAGTCCCTGGCGCAGGTGTGGTTGCAGCAGCGCGGCACCGCGCAACTGCCGGACTATTTTCCGGCCTACCGTGCCCCCGGACTTTAGCACCATTTTAACTGGCTCAAAAAGCTATTCATCTCGTACAATAACAATATCGTCTCTTATAGAAATCGCTATCAGCCACAGCCGGCCGGTGATATAGCGCAGCGACAGGATTTTAAGCTTTCCTGATGACTCTCCATGCTTACGTCCTTACCACGGCAGCAGCGGCTGAATGGCATTCCCTGCTGGCCCGGCTGCCGCACAGCGATATCTATTTCACCCCGGAATATCACCGGGCTTATGAGCGGAATGGCGATGGTGAGGCGCTGCTGTTCGTGGCGGAGGAAGGCGCACAACTGTATGTGCATCCTTTTTTACTGCGGGCCATCCGGCAGGTGGGCGGCCAGCCGCTGACCGACCCCCTGTATGACAGCACCACGGTGTATGGCTACGGCGGGCCGCTGGCCACCATCGGCGACCCCGCCTTTGTGCAGCGGGCCCAGGAGGCTTTTCATGCCTGGTGCCAGTCGCGGGGCGTGGTGACGGAATTTATCCGTTTTCACCCGCTGCTGGATAATTATCGCCTGGCGGGGCCGCAGTACACCGTGCAGCTTAATCGCCAGACGGCGGCCGTGCCGCTGTACCCGGTGGAAGAGCCGCTGTGGAACGATTATGACCCGGTGCATCGCAACAAGATTCGCAAGGCGGGGCGGGCCGGGCTGGTGTGCCAGGAGCTGACCGGCCCCGAAGGGCTGGCCCACTTTAAGCGCCTGTACTTCCAGACGATGGATGCCTTGCAGGCCCAGGATTTATATTATTTTTCCGATGCCTATTATGAAGCTATGCTGGAGATGGCGCAGCCGGGCTATCTGCGGCTGTACGTGGTGTTGCTGGAGGGGCAGGCCATCGCCAGCGGCCTGTTTATGTATTACGGTCACATCATTCATTATCATCTCAGCGGCAGCGACCTGGAACACCGCAAATACGCGCCCAATAACCTGATGCTGCACCAGGTGGCGGCGGCGGGGGGGGCGGCCGGCTACCATCTGCTGCACCTGGGCGGGGGGCGCAGCGCCGCGCCGGATGACAGCCTGTTCGTGTTTAAAGCGCAGATCGGCAAACGGCGGCTGCCCTTTTACACCGGCCGGCGCATCCACGACGAGGCGCGCTATGCTGCCCTGTGTGACCTGTGGCGGCACGCCCGGCAGACGGACACGCTGCCAAACTTCTTCCCGGTGTATCGTGCGCCTTAGCGCGGCTGGAAGATGCCGGCAATTTGCGCCAGCAAAAACGCCACGAACAGCGATACCCCCAGCACCATCCAGGCGATGAAACGCCCGCTGACCTGGAGGGGATTGGCTTCGACTTCGGTGATCGTCACCTCGCCCAGTAAATCGCAGGCAATATCCAGGTTGATGCTGCCCCGGTTGAGGCGCACCAGGTAACTGCTGTCGTGGGCCAGCAGCCAGCCAGATTCTTCGCGCTGCCAGTCCGGGCCCAGGCGGGCCGTGATGGCCGCCTGAATGCGGGCGCGGGCTTCTTTCGGGGCGATGGGTTCAAAATCGGCCGGGGCGGTCATACGGGACTCCTGTCTGTTCAGGCGGGTTCGCGCAGCCAGTCCAGCAGCGTCGTCAATTCTGGCGGCAGCGGCGCTTCAAACGTCAGCCGCCGGCCGTCGGCGGGGTGGTCAAAGCTGAGGGCGGCGGCGTGCAAAAAGTGGCGCTTAAAATCGGGATATTTGCGCTTGAGGCCGTAAACGGTATCCCCCACCACCGGGCAGCCCACAAAGGCCAGATGCACGCGAATTTGATGGGTGCGGCCGGTGTGCGGGTGGCAGCGCAGCAGCGCCCGGCCGTCGCGGTAGTGCGTCTCCAGCACATGAAATTCGGTGACGGCGGCCCGGCCGCCGGGCATCACATTCATCCGCTGGCGCTGCTGGCGGTCGCGCCCGATGGGGGCATCAATGGTGCCGAACAGCGTCTTCGGCGTGCGCTCGGTGAGGGCGATGTAGGTTTTGGCCACGCGGCGCTCGCGGAATTGTTCCATCAGCGCGGTGAGGGCGGCCGTGTGTTTGGCCACCACCAGCAGCCCGCTGGTATCTTTATCCAGCCGGTGGACGATGCCGGTGCGCGGTTCGTCGTCGCTGTCATCGTCGGCGGCCATCTGCGCCAGGTGCGGGTAGCGGGCCAGCAGCGCATTAACCAGCGTGCCGGTGGGGTTGCCCGCGCCGGGATGCACCACCAGCCCGGCCGGCTTGTCAATGATGGCCAGATCGTCATCGTCATACAGGATCGTCAGCGGGATATTTTCCGCCTCCGGCGGGCGCACCTCCACCTCCGGCACGCGGACGAACACCGTTTCGCCGCCTTTCAGCTTATGTCCGGCTTTAATCTGGCGGCCGTCCACCGTGATGAGGCCGTCGCGGATGAGCGTTTGAATCTGGGCCCGCGATAGTTCCGGCAGGCGCAGCAGCAGCAGTTTATCCAGGCGTTCACCGCCCTGGTCGATCGTAAACGTCGTTTCCATCGTGTTGTCCTCAGCCTGTCTCGCCTGTTTCGGGTGGCTGCATCGCGCCCAGGCGGCGCAGTTCCGGCGACCACCAGGCCACCCCGCCCACCACCAGGATGGTGCCCACCCCGCCCAGGACGACCGCGCCCACCGGGCCCAGCAGCGCCGCCGCCACGCCCGATTCAAAGCCGCCCAGTTCGTTGGATGCGCCAATAAAGACGCTGTTCACGGCCCCCACCCGCCCGCGCATGGCATTGGGCGTATGCGTCAGGATCAGCGTATGGCGAATCACCACGCTGATATTGTCCAGCGCCCCGGTGAGCGCCAGCATGAGCACGGACAGCCAGAAGGAGGTGGAGAGGCCAAAGAAGATGGTGGCCACGCCAAAGCCGGCGACGGCCCACAGCAGCGTTACGCCGGCCCGCTGGAAGGGCGGCCGTCGCGCCAGGTACAGCGCCATCACCAGCGCCCCCATGGAGGGCGCAGCCCGCAAAATGCCCAGGCCCACGGCATCCACCTGCAAAATGTCGCTGGCGTACACCGGCAGCAAAAACACCGCGCCCCCCAGCAGCACCGCGAACATATCCAGCGTGATGGAGGCCAGAATCACCGGGGTGGACTGCAAAAAACGCAGCCCGGCCCGCAGCGATTGCAGCGGCGTTTCTTCCGGCAGGGCGTAATTTTTGGCTTTGGTGCGCAGCAGCAGCAGCACGCTCACCAGCACCAGGCCCGCCAGCGCATTGAAGATGTACACCGGCGTGGCGCTGCCCGCCAGCGCGATGAGCAGCCCGCCGATGGCCGGCCCCGTGATGGCCGAAAACTGCCACACGCTGCTGCTCCAGGTGGCCGCGTTGAAGTAGTGTTCCTCCGGCACCGTTTCCGGGGTCAGTGCGCCCTCGGCCGGGTTGTTGAAGGCCCGCGCCGCGCCAATGACCGCCAGGCACAGATAAATCCACGGCAGCGCCCCATCGGTGATGGACAGGTACGCCAGCACCAGCGAACAGGCCACCAGCACCAGTTGCGACAGGAGCGTCACCAGGCGGCGATTGTAGCGATCAGCGATGTAACCGCCCGGCAGCGACAGCAGCATCACCGGCAGCACCTGCACCAGCCCCACCAGCCCCAGGGCGAACGGGTCGCGGGTGCGTTCATACAGCTCCCAGCCGATGCCCACACTCACCGTCATTTCGCCCACCTGGGCCACGAAACGCCCGCCGATGAGCAGGCGAAAATCCCGAAAACGTAGGGCGGCATACGGATCGTGCTTGAGCGGAACAGTTGTTTCAGTTGTCATAAAGGCCGGTGTGGGGCAGGCATCCGTGAGTCAATAGCCTTTATTAGACCATACTCCGGCGCAGCCATATAGTGCCAGATCGCGCGGCCGGCCGGATGGGGGTCGGCCGGCCGCGCGTTCCGGGGCTTATTCCTCCGGCAGATCGTCGCAATCGCCGGCGGCCGTCACCACATCTTCGCGCACCCAGGTCTCATCTTCCAGCTTCCACCAGCGCCGCCCGCCGGCATCCACCGCGAAGGCGACCGCCGTCAGCGAAGCCCCGGCGCGGAGCTGCCCCGCCTGGCCAAAGCTGGTGCCGGGGCCGCTGCGTTTGTTGGCCGTGCGCGGCGCGGTAATCTGGCATACGCCTTCTTCCAGATAGGGCGACTGGTACACCCACAGATTACGGGCTTCGCAGCGCGAATCGCGCCCTTTGCCGATTAAGGCCACGCCATAGCTGCCCGACCGGGCCTCAATGCGTTCCGTGCCATCGGTGATCTGTTCACCGTTGAGGTAAATAAACACCTGGTCGCGGCGGGCCACAATGAGGAAGTGCTGCGGCGTATCCATATCCACCCCTGCTTGCAGCACCAGCCCCACGGTATCGCCGGTGGTGGGGGCATCCAGCAGATAGGCCTGGCCGTCGTTGTTCAGCCCCACTTCCATAAAAATGGTGGCCCCCCGGTTCGAAGCCTGCACCCGCGCCAGCAGCCCGCAGGCTTCATATTCGGTGGTGCTGCCGCTGGTATACGTCAGTTCCCCGGCCACCACCACATCCTGATGCGTGCGCCCCTGCCCCAGGGAGGTAAACCAGCTTCCCACGCCATCGAAGAAAGCATAATCTTCTTCCAGCACCAGGCTGCCGCCGCGGCTGATGAGGCCGCCGCGCTCCAGTTCGGCGATGGCCGTCTCCCACTCGCCGCCATAATCGTCCAGCGTCGCCGGTACGTCCGTATCCGGGCCCGGGGTGGGATTGGCGGTGGTGGTGCGCGGGCCGCCGGTGCCGCCGGCATCCAGCGTTTCGGCCATCAGCAGTAAAATTTCGCGGGCATCTTCGCGGGTGTCTTCGGTGCCCAGGCCCAGCATCAGCGCATAATTGCCATCGCTGAGGGTGCTCAGCAGGGCATAGCCATCCAGCGCATCAACCTGCACGCCGGCGATGACGGTCTCGCGGCCGTGCTTCAGCCCCAGGGGGCGCACGTCGTCAACGGTAAATTCAAAGTCGATCATCAGGGCGGCCAGCGCCGCCGGCAAATCATCGGGGTCGCTCAGCATCCCGGTGATCCATTCCGGGAAGTAGACGGCCAGCACCACCGACGCACGGTTGTAGGTGCCGAACATCACCACCGAAATATCGTCAACTTCCACCTCCCAGTCAGAATTGTAAGCAAACGTGACTCCGTTATCGTCGTACACCGTATCCAGATCGGGCGATTGGGCCAGCGCCCCGCTCACCAGCAGCAGGCACAGCATCACCAGCCCCGGCAGTTTCAACTTCATAAGAGCGTCCTGTCTCCTGAACCAGCACAATGATCCTCATCTTATTTTAATCAGGAAATGAAACGGCACCAATGACGATGGCCGACACGGGTTGTAATACAGGTGCCGCCCGCCAGGGTGGGGGTGGGGTGGCGGGCGGCGGTCAGGGTCAGGGTGATGGTCAGGGTCAGGGGGCCGGGGTGGCTGCCGGCGGCGAGGCCTGCATGGCGGACTGCGGCTCAGCCCCGGCCGGGGCCGGGCCCGGCGGCAGCGCCAGCACCTGCGGCAGGAACTGCATGGCGTTGGCGGTGAGCGCCACGCCGTTAATGTGCAGCGCGGCCATCATCTGCGGCAGGTAGGCATACAGGCGCTGTGCCTGGTCGGCCGGGGCGCTGAGGTTGAGCGCCACCAGGTGCCCCGCCTCCGGCACGGTGAGCGCCAGCACCAGGGTAATGTTGCCATCGCCGCTGTTCAGCGTGTAATAGGCGGCATCGTAGCCGTTCCAGCGGAAGGCGGCCGGCACCGTGCTGCCCAGGGCGTGCTGCTGGCGCTGCTCGGCCAGCGCGGCCTGCAACACCTGCGCTGTCGTCAGGCCGTCAGCGGTGGCCTGGGCCCACACATGCAGCACAATACCACGCAGGCGGCCATCCCGCGCCAGCATGGTTTCATATTCGGTCAGCACCAGGTGCTCGGCCGCCGGGTACACATACCAGCCGGCCGGCTTATCCAGCGTGATGGCCAGCGGGGCATCGGCCAGCGTCAGCGAGACGGGGCCGGCCGTCGCTACTGGCGTAAGGGCTGCTTCGGCCGCCGGGGCACAGCCCGTCAACAGCAGCAGCCACAGCAGGAGTAGAAATCGCATACAGGGTTCACCACTACCATTAAAAATCATTTTTATGATAACCATGCAACATAAGCGCTGGATGAAAAAATGCCGTATCAAAGGGAGATAAAGCCTTTAAAATGAGGAGAGGATAAATAGCGTGGAGGTGCCCGCGTATGGAACTGGATCAGGTCGAAGCCTTTGTGCGCGTGGCCCGCGAAGGCACCTTCACCCGCGCCGCGCAGCGGCTGCACCTCACGCAGCCGGCCATCAGCCAGCGCATCGCCGCGCTGGAAGTGGAACTGCGGGGCCCGCTGTTTGAACGGCGGGGCCGGCAGCTTGTGCTGACGGCCGCGGGCGAAATCTTCCTGCCCTATGCGGAGCGAATGCTGGCGCTGCGGCTGGACAGCGTGCAGGCGGTGCACAACAGCCATGCCGGGCGCAGCGGCACTATTAAGCTGGCGGCCCCGGCCCCCTTCGTCCTCAGTTTTCTGGTGCCTGTGCTGGAAGACTTCCGGCGCGAATACCCGGCGGTGGATGTGCTCATCCGCGAGCGTGATAAGCGCACCATCTTACAGATGCTGCATGACCATGTGATGACCCTGGGGCTGGTGAATGCGCCGGTGTTCGACAGCCGCCTGGCGCAGCCGCTGCGCTTTGCCGACCCCGTGCGGGCGGTGGTGGCCGCGGGCCACCCGCTGGCCGCGCTGCCCGGCCCCCTGCCCATGGAGAGCCTGTATCGCCATACCATTTTTCGCGTGTCCATGTTCCCGGAGATGACGGCCTTCATGGATGCGCTGGTGGAACACAGCCGGCCCGGCAGCGGCGGCGCGGTGCTGGCCGTGCCCATGGTGATGGCCCTGCGCCTGGTGCTGGCCGGCCAGGGGCTGACGTTTCTGCCGGAAAGCTACGTGCTGCCCCATTTGCAGCAGGGCGACCTGGTGGGGCTGACGCTGGTCGATATGCCGCGCCTGGTCAGCCACCCGGTCTTCATCCACCGGGCCGACCGGCCGCCGGACGCGCTGCACCAGGCCTTCATGCGCCTGTTCAGCGCCCGCTGGCAGCACCTGCGCGATGCCTGAAGGCTTCGCGGCCCGGCGGCATTCGTATTATAATTACCGGCGCTGCATTCATTTTTTGCCGTCACAGGTGAGGTCGCCGGATGAACGCCTTTCAGGATTTTCAGACGCGCATTATGGAACTGGAGATTGCGCTGGAAGAAGCCCGCCAGCGCAT
>JALOOI010000349.1 GCA_025454495.1 Anaerolineae bacterium | reverse complement strand
AGTTGATGCTGCTGAAAGACCACATCAATTTGCCGGGCCTGGCCGGCCTGCATCCGCTGATCGGCCCCAATGACGAGCAGGTGGGGCCACGCTTCCCCGGTATGGCGCAGACGTATGATCGTCACCTGCGCGAGACAGCCCGCAGCGTGGCGCTGATGAACAAAATCCCCCTGCGGGAGGGCGTGTATCTGGCGGTCGCCGGCCCCAGTTTTGAAACGCCCGCCGAGATTCGTATGCTGCGCGGGTGGGGGGCGCAGGCGGTGGGCATGTCCACCGTGCATGAAGTCATCGTCGCCCGCCATGCCGGAATGCGGGTGCTGGCCATTTCCAGCATTACCAATGTGGCTATTGACGCAAACGATACCACGCTTGAAACTAATCATGAAGAAGTGCTGGAGACGGGGAAACTGGTTGTCCCGCGCCTGATGGCGCTCCTTCGCGGTGTGTTGAGGGCCCTGCCCGCATGATGACGCTGGTCGCTTTGATTGATCGGGTGGCACCGGGGCTGTATTTTCTGGTGGTGGCGCTGTGCCTGTGGCTGCTGTGGCGCTGGCGGGCCGCCCGGTCGGAATATCGCTCCACCTATTTTGAACTGGAGCGGGATTTGGCCCGCCTGCGCCAGGTGAACGCGCTGACGCTGCTGCTGGTGCTGCTGCTGCTGGCGCTGCTCATCCTGGGCGTTCAGCGCTCGGTGCTGCCTTTTTTGCAGCAGGAAGACAGCCTGCTCATCGCCCGGGCGGAGCAGGCCGCCGCCCGCGAAGATGGCACGTTTGTCACCTCCACGCCGCCGCCGGCGGCCGGGGGCGCGTTTGATGTGGTGCCGGTGCCGCCGCTGGGGGGTGATAACAACCCGGTCATCCAGCTTACGCCCACCCTGACCCCCACGCCGGTCGGTACGATCATCCCCAACCCGCCGCTGGTGCAGGGCTGTAATGATCCCCGGGCCACGCTGCAAATCCCCACCAACGGAATGCGCGTGTTTCAGCCGATCCGGGTGGTGGGCACGGCTTTTAGCGATAATTTCGCCTTCGCCAAAATCGAAATCAGCGGCCCCGGCACCAACAATATTTACGGCGTGGTCGATCAAACCTTGCAGCCGGTGACGGCCGTCTCTGATTTTAGTCAGTTTGCCCCGGCCGGGTATGCGGAAGGGCTGTATCAATTCCGCCTGATGGTGTTCGACATCAGCCAGCTCCCGGTGGCCTCCTGCATGGTGAACATTTATATCAGTGCGCCGCCCGTGACCCCCACGCCCACGCCCACCCCCGGCGGCGCGTAACCAGGAATGAAGTGTGATGCGCTTAACCATACGTGATCTTCAAAAGATGAAACGCCAGTCGGAACGGATCGTCATGCTGACGGCCTACGATGCCACCTCCGCCCGGCTGTGCGAACAGGCCGAGGTGCCGGTGCTGCTGGTGGGCGATACCCTGGGGATGGTGGTGCAGGGCCACAGTTCCACCATCCCGGTGACGCTGGAGCAGATGGTGTATCACTGCGGGCTGGTGGCACGGGCGACGACACGCCCGTTAATTGTGGGCGATTTGCCCTTTATGACCTACAGCACGCCAGAGCAGGCGCTGCGCAGCGCCGCCCGCATGATGCAGGAGGGCGGGGCCACCTGCGTGAAGCTGGAAGGCGGCACCCGCATGGCCGGCACCATCCAGACGCTGGTGCAGGCCGGGATTCCGGTGATGGCGCACATCGGGCTTACGCCGCAAAGCGTGAACCAGGTGGGGGGCTTTCGCGTGCAGGGCAAAGATGTCGAGACGGCCCGCCAGCTTCTGGCCGATGCCGCGGCGATCCAGGCGGCGGGGGCGTTTGCGGTGGTGCTGGAACTGGTGCCGGCGGGGCTGGCGACCCTCATCACCCGGCGGCTGCACATCCCCACCATTGGTATTGGCGCGGGGGCCGGCTGTGATGGCCAGGTGCAGGTGTTTCACGATATTCTGGGGCTGTACGATGCCCTGAACCCGAAACATACCCGCCGTTATATCGATGCCGGAACGCTCCTGCGCAGCGCCATTGCCGAATACCGGGCGGACGTGCTGGCCGGGCGCTTCCCGACCGAGGCCAACAGCTTCGCCATGGAGGCGGCGGTGCTGGCCCTGCTGGAAGGAGAAGCCGACGATGCAGGTCATTGAGACCATCGCGGCACTGCGCCGGGTGCGGGCCGGGCTGGCCGGCACGGTGGGGCTGGTGCCCACGATGGGCTATCTGCACGCCGGGCATCTGGCGCTGGTGGCGGCCGCCCGCGCCGACCATGACCACGTGATCGCCACAATTTTCGTCAATCCGCTGCAATTTGCCGCCGGGGAAGACCTGGCTGCCTACCCGCGTGATCTGCCGCGTGACCTGGCGCTGCTGGCGGCGGCCGGCGTGGATGTGGTGTTTACCCCCGCGCCGGCGGAGATGTACCCCCCGCGCTACCAGACGTATATCACGGTGGCCGAAGTATCGCAGGGGAGAGAGGGCCGCGCACGGCCGGAGCATTTTCGCGGGGTGGCCACGGTGGTGGCCCGCCTGTTTAACCTGGCGCAGCCCACCACAGCTTATTTCGGCCAGAAAGACGCGCAGCAGGTGGTGGTGATCCGCCAGATGGTGCGCGATTTGCATTTTCCGCTGGAGATCGCTGTTTGCCCCACCGTGCGCGAAGCCGATGGCCTGGCGCTCAGTTCGCGCAATGTGTATTTAACGCCGGCGGAGCGCCCGCGAGCTGCTGTGCTGTATGCAGCGATGCAGGCCGCCGCCGATCATTATGCGGCCGGCGAGCGCGACCCGGCCGCGCTGCGTGGCGCGGCGCTGGCCGTGCTGCACGCGGAACCGCTGGCACAGGTTGATTATGTGTCCGTGGCCGATGCCCGCACCCTGGACGAACAAACCACCCCCACCGCGGCCCCGCTGCTGCTGTCGCTGGCGGCTCAGTTCGGCCGGCCCCGCCTGCTGGATAACTGGCTGCTGCCGGCCCCGCTGAACACCCGCGCCGGGCTGA
>JALOOI010000348.1 GCA_025454495.1 Anaerolineae bacterium | reverse complement strand
TACGGGCTTTCCTCACCCGCCAGCCGACCATCCCGGCGGCGGTGCTGGCGCAGTACCGCAGCGCGGCGGAATTGGACCCGGCAGAGACTCCGGCCCCGCCGCCCGGCCCGGCCACCACCCCGCGGCCGAACACAGAAACGCCGCCGCCGGCCGTCCCCGCCACCGATCCCGCCGGGGTACCGCCGCGCTGGCAGCGAGCGCTGCTGTGGGCGCTGGACGCGCCGCGGCAAATGCTGGCCGGGCTGCTGCTGTTCGCCGCCAGTGGCTACAGCACACCGGCGCTGTGGTGGCTGAATACGGCGCTGGCGCTGCTGTTCCTGCTGACCGGCGGCCGGGCGCTGTTCCGGCTGTGGCGCGGGCGCACACCGGCCCGCTGGCAGGAGCGGCTGGCGCAAACGCGGGACGGCCAGGCCGTCGCCCTGCTGCTCTTCTGCGCGGTGCCGGTGGCCGGCCTCGTCCTCACCCGCGCCACCCCGGAGTCTCAGTCCACGTATTATATCGGGCTGGTGGGGCCGAGCATGGTGCTGGTGGCCGGCGGGCTGTTCGACCTGCTGCGGCCGCTGTCCGGGCGGTTGCGCCGGGCGGCGGGCGGGCTGCCGGGGCTATTCCTGTTGATCTACTGTGTGGGCGGGGCCGCGGAGCGCATCAGCCGGGTGATGCAGTATGATGATACCCGGCACACCGTGCAGAATGTGTGGCTGTACCGCCATATTGAAGCTGCGGTGGATTATATCGCCGCAGACTGGCCGCCACAGGCCCGCGATCCGGTGATCGCCTATGATTTTATGTCGCAACTGCCTGATTTCTGGTGGCTTCCGGCCTGGGGCACGGTTGACCCGCTGTACCGCGCCGGCACCCCGTATGATTTTCTGCTGGCAGTGCGGCACAACCTGCACAATGCCAATCAGAACCCGGCCGGCACCGCCCCGCAGCCGGATTATGTGGTGATCTATGCGCCGCAGATGGAGGCAGCCGTATCCGGGTGGCGGGCGACACAGTTCGGCACCATCATCGTGCTCAAACCCCCGCCCCGCTGAGGCCCATAACGCGCCGGAACGCCCCTGGAGAGATTCGAACTCCCGACCCACGCTTTAGAAGAGCGTCGCTCTGGTCCTCTGAGCTACAGGGGCAATCGAGAACGATTCTACTGGCCGCCCGGAATTGTGTCAAGCGAGGTCGCCGGCGATCTGTTTAGAACCCGCTGACAGAGCCATCTGCGCCGGCGGCATACGAACACCTGTCCGCTGCGGCTGACGATTGAGCAATGCCGCCGCGTGTGCTATAATTAATGAAGAAAGCCGCCCGTAAACCGGCGGTTTTCCGCGCCTTTTTTAGCCACCCCTGCCCACCTGTTCGCCATCTCAGCGAGGAGCAAACATGGTCGATAAAGAGAACCCTTCCATCCGCCAGCAAACTGACGCGGACATTCGCGCACTTGATCCGATGGAGCATGTCCGGCTGCGGCCGGGGATGTATGTTGGCGGCGTGGATGCCAGAGCGCTGCATCACCTGGTGTATGAAGTCGTCGATAACTCCATCGATGAAGCGCTGGCCGGGCGCTGTGACCATATCCTGGTCACGCTGCACGATGATTATGCGGTGTCCGTGCAGGATAACGGCGGCGGGATTCCGGTGGGCATCAACAAAGATCGCGGCCGGCCCACGGTGGAAGTGGTGATGACGGTGATCGGCGCGGGCGGCAAGTTCGGCAGCGGCGCGTACAAGGTCAGCGGCGGGCTGCATGGCGTGGGGGTCTCGGCGGTGAATGCGCTCTCAGACCAGATGCGTACCACCGTCATCCGCGATGGCTATGTATGGGAACAGGAATATTCGCGCGGGCGGCCGCTGTACGATCTGCGGCGCGTGCGGCCGGTGGCCGAGGGCGAAGCGACCGGGACGATCCAGCTTTTTCGGCCAGATTTTAGCATCATGGAGCGCAACGACTTCAGCTTTGATACGCTGGCGCAGCGCTTCCGCGAAATGGCCTTCGTCACCCGGCGCGTGCGGCTGTCGCTGCGCGATGAGCGCGTGAAGCCCATTGCCCGCGAGATTACCTTCTATTTTGAAGGCGGCATCACCTCCTTCGTCAGCTATCTGAACCGCAATCGCAGCGCCCTGCACGCGCCCGTCTCCATTGAGCGCGATGTGGAATACACGCCGGAAGGCAAAGCCCCCTACAGCGTGGGCATCGAAGTCGCCTTCCAGTACACCGACGGGGCCACCGTCACCGAAATGGCCTTCGCCAATACCATCCTCACGCCGGATGGCGGCACGCACCTCACCGGGCTGCGCTCGGCCATCACCGGGGTGATTAATCGCCATGCCCGCAAAGCCGGGCTGCTGAAGGACAAAGACCCCAATTTCTCCGGCAGCGATACGCTGGAAGGCATTACGGCCGTCGTCAGCGTGAAGCACCCGGGCCCCTCCTTCGAGAGCCAGACCAAGGTCAAGCTCATCAATACCGAAGTGCAGGGCATGGTGTCGCAGGTGGTCACGGAAGCCTTCACCGAATTTCTGGAATTGAACCCGCGCGAAGGGCGCAGGATCGTCGAAAAATGCATGACCAGTATGCGGGCGCGGGAAGCGGCCAAAAAAGCCCGCGATCTGGTACGCAGCGGGCCCAGCCTGCTGGAGAGCAGCACCCTGCCCGGCAAGCTGGCGGATTGTTCGCGGCATGGGACGGGCGCAGAGATTTACATCGTGGAAGGCGACAGTGCCGGTGGCTGTTTCTCCGGCGAGACGCTGGTTGCCCTGGCCGATGGTCGCCATATTCGGTTCAGCGACCTGGTGCAGGAACAGGCAGACGGCAAAGAACACTTCGGCTATACCATGCGCCACGATGGTACCATCGGTCTGGAGCGCCTGCTCCATGCCCGCATCACCAACCGCCAGGCTCAGGTTATCCGGCTGACGCTGGATAACGGCGAAACGATTGTTTGCACGCCCGATCATCGCTTCATGCTGCGCGATGGGCACTACAAACAGGCGGTCG
>JALOOI010000347.1 GCA_025454495.1 Anaerolineae bacterium | reverse complement strand
GGTGATGCGCTCCACCTGTGCTGCGGTGATGAAGGTGACATACGGCATTTCTTTACGCAGCAGCGCGGCCAGTTCGGCATCCAGCGCGGGCAAAATTTCGGGCCCCGCTTCGATCACCGTCACCGGCACGCCGGCCAGCCCGAAGCTGGTGGCGAAGCCCATGCCGATGCCATCACTGCCCAGGATGACCAGGCCGGTCGGCATAGTGGTCATGTCCAGCATTTGTGTCGTGTTCAGCACGTGCGGCAGGTCAATGCCGGGGATGTCCGGCCGCACATGGCTGGAACCGGCGGCCAGAATGAGCGCGGGAGCGCGATAATCGGTAGACTGCACGCGCACCGTCTGCCGGTCGAGTAGTTCGGCTTCGCCGCTGACGACGGTCACGCTGCGGCGGTGCATCAGGTACAGCACGCCATCGCGCAGTTGCTGCACCAGGCGCTCTTTACGGGCGATGACCTCCGCCAGTTGAAAGCGCAGGTCGGCCGCGTGAACGCCGTATCTGGCTCCCTGCTGCATCTGCGCGTACAGTTTGGCGGAAAACAGCAGCGTTTTAGACGGAATGCAGCCGGCATTGAGGCACAGCCCGCCCGGTTGATCTTTTTCAATGAGCAGGACGCGGCGGCCCCGGGCCCCGGCCCGTTCCGCGGCGGTATAGCCGGCCGGCCCCGCGCCGATCACGATCACGTCAAAATCGGTATTCATAGGCCTACCATGCCATCAGCAGATCAAACGCGGCGATGCCCTGCGTGAGCGCCTGCAAGAAGCGAGCCGCCGGTGCGCCATCCAGCGCCTGATGGTCAATCGTCAGCGAGAACATGAGATGCGGCCAGAAGACCACCTGCCCATCTTTTTCAACGGGCTTCAGGTGCACAGTCCCCACGCCCAGAATGCCCACCTGCGGCGGATTCAGCACCGGCGTAAAATGTTCGATGCCCAGGCTGCCCAGATTGCTGACGGTGAAGGTGCCGCCGTCCATCTCGTCGGGGGTCAGTTTGCCGGCGGCGGCCGCTTCGGCCAGGCGGCGGGTTTCCGCGGCCAGTTGCTTCAGGCTGAGGCGGCTGGCACCGCGGATGACAGGCACCAGCAGCCCGCGCGGGGTATCCACGGCGAAGCCCAGATGCGCGGTTTGATACTGTGTGATGCTGTCGTCGTGCAGCAGCGCATTGACCGCCGGGAACTGCGGCAGCAGGCGCGACACGGCGAACAGAATAAGATCATTGATGGTGATGCCGCGCAGCCCGTGCGCTTCCGGGCTGTCCTTCAGCCGGGCGCGATATGCCTGGAGCGCCCGCGCATCAGCGGCGGCATTCAGGGTGAGCTGCGCGGTGGTTTGCAGCGATTTTAACATGCGCCCGGCGGTAATTTTACGCACACCGCGCAGGGGGATGATCGTGATGTCATCGTCCGGGGCGGGTGGCCGGGCCGCGGGGGCGGGTGCATCCGGGATGCTGGCCGGCGGGGCTGCGGCCGCCGCGACAATCTCGGCGGCGGTGATGCGCCCGCCGGGGCCGCGGCCCCCGGCGCTCTCCGGCAGGGGTGTGCCGGCCGCGGCCAGGGCTTTCGCCTGGCGGGTGAGCGCGGGCTGCTGCGCCAGCGCCGCCCGAATATCGCGCTCAATAATGCGTCCCTCCGGCCCGCTGCCCTGGAGTGCCGCCGGATACACCCCGTTTTCCTGCGCCAGCGTGCGGGCCCGCGGCGAAATGGCGATCTTTGCGCCATTGGCCGGCGGCGGTGCGGCTACAGGTGCAGCATCTTTCGCATAGTCAGTAGACACAGCAGAGACAGGGCTGGCAACCGGGGGCGGGGCAGCGGGCGCTGCCGGGGTGAGGCTGGCCGGGTCTTCGCCGGCAGCACCCACGACAGCAATCGTCGTCAGCACCGGCACATCGGCCCCGGCTTCAAAGTAACGCGCCAGCAGCACGCCATCCTGCGGGCTTTCCACTTCAATAACCGCTTTATCCGTCTCCACCTGCGCCAGCACATCGCCTTTGCGAACTGTGTCGCCGGGCTGCTTTTTCCAGGCGGTGATGAGGCAGCTTTCAACCGAATTGCCCTGACGGGGCATGACAATTGCGACGGGCATGATACCACTTTCTGGTTGTGGACAGGGCAGAGCCAATCGGGTTACAGCGCCGGCGGCGGCACCACCCCGATGATGAGCAGGATATTGGCGTAGATGCGCTGTTCCCCGGTGGCAATCACCAGCGAAACATCGCTATCCCGCGCCAGATCGTAAAACGGAAAACGGCGGTGCTGCGTCAGCGTCAGGCCGGGCAGCAGCGCGGCAAATTCGGCATGGATCGGCGGCACGCTGCCATCATCCGGCAGCATCACATGGGCCGCTTCCACCGGGATGGCCGTCACCAGCGCGGCCAGCACATCGGTTGCGGGCACCATGCCCGGCATCAGGTTCAGGTACACCCGTGTGGCGGCCGGGTTGGCGCGGGTGATGAAAGGATAATTGCCATCCGCAATCAGAATGCCGCTGCCATGGCCGGATGCCCCCAAAACGCGCAAAATATCAGGATGAATGAGCTTTGATGTGAGCATAAAAATCCCCCGTTAACCCTTCACCGCGCCCACCAGCAGCCCGCGGGCGATGAAGCGTTCCAGCACAATCGCCAGGATAATAATCGGCACGATCATCATCGTCACCAGCACCGAGATATTCCACCACTGCGGGCCGCGCGTGGCATTCTGCGCCGCCACCAGCAGCGGCATGGTTTGCGTTTCTGCGCCGGTTAAAAAGAGCGCCATCGTGTACTCATTCCAGGCGAACACCAGCACAATGAGAAACGTCGCCACCAGCCCCGGCAAGGACAGCGGCAGGATGATGCGAAACAGCACCTGATAGCGATTGGCCCCGTCGATAAACGCGCTCTCCTCCAGCTCAATCGGGATCGTCTGGAAATAATCGCGCAGGAACCACACCGCCAGCGGCAGATGTGCCGCCGTATAGGCGATAATTAAGCCATGATGCGTATTCAACATGCCAA
>JALOOI010000346.1 GCA_025454495.1 Anaerolineae bacterium | reverse complement strand
TTTCCGGCGTAGATGCGGCCAGTGTAGGGCTGATCTTGATCTCCAGCGTGGCTTCGGCGGTCATTTCTGGCGCGGGGCTGATCTCCGGCGCAGGTGTCGCCGGCACGGGCGTAATTTCCGGCACGGGCGTAATTTCCGACACGGGCATTTCGAGCGTGGGGCTGCTGTCCGGCGTGGTGGTGAGCGGTGGCTCTACCGTCAGCAGCGGCACCGCCTCCGGCGTGGCTTCCTGCGTCAGCGCCAGCCCGGCCAGCCCCGCCAGCAGCCCCGCGGCCAGCGCCCGTTTCATCCATCCTGTGGCTGCCATCGCCGCCCCCATCGCACCTGCTGCCTTTGTTCTCATTATAAGCCCGCTGCGGCGGCCAGCAGCCCCCGCCCATCGATCAGGAGCTTTCTCCTGTTTTGATCGTAACAAATATCATGTTACTCATCTTTTACTCATCCCTATAATGAAGGTAGATTACGCCTGTTGTCGCCTGTGTGCCATACACGCTGCGGCCGCGCGGATGATCGTGCTTATGCCTGCCCTCTCGCCTGCCTCATTCGTCCGATTGCACACGACAACACAACGCCACTGACACAGCGGCATGGTGCGGGCTGCCCGTGCCATGATGGATTTTCGTAGAGAGAGGACTGTATGATGAAACGCCTGTCTTTTGTCGGGATGCTGGCAGCGCTGCTGCTGGTTTTCATTCAACCGCTGGCCGCCCAGGCCGCCGCCATCACCGTGACTGGCACCTGGTCGCCGGCAGTACAACTGACCACGCTGGACAACAATTATCCGAACGCTGACCCCGGCGATGATTATCGCCTGGCCCAGATGCGCCTGGAAGTGACCACGAATGTTGAATTCTGGGCGGTGGAGCTGGCCTGCACGTTCCCCGGCACCGTGCTGGATTCGTACACGCATGACCGGGACGGCAACCTGACCCCGGCCATCCAGTACGATAACCGCCCGCCCCTGGAATGGACGGCGCTGTATGGCCAGGGCTTTACCGAAATTCACCGCTACAGCACCACCGCCGCCGGCCTTCAGGTGACGGATACCGCCTCGCTGATGGGCGGCAGTTCCACCATCGGGCGTAACGGGCAGGCCACCACCTTCCAGCTTGGGCTGATGAATGTGCTGGTGCGGCCCGCGCCGAACCCGGCGGTGGCTTTCAGCAGCCTCGTCAACCGCTTCACCTGCACCGTCACGTTTCTGGATCGCAGCGGGCGTAACCTGGTGCCGCCGGTGACGATTGCCCCGCCGACCGTGCCCCTCACGGTTATCAGCGGCTACACGGTGAGCGGGCGGGCCAGCTACCAGGCGCGGACGACGCTGGCCGGTATCGGCGTGCGCTGTGATGGCGGCACCCCGCAGTTCTATACTGCCGTCACCGATGCCACCGGCATTTTCCGGCTGGTCAATATTCGGGAGAATGCTTTCCTCAACTGCCGGGTGTTCGGCAATGTGACGGATCCCGCCGCCGGCCAGCAGCCCGATATTTATCTGGCGCAGACGATGGGCTTTGACCTGAATGAGCGCGGCTCCTACAACTTCCCGCCCTCACAGCTTCGCGCCGGCAATCTGGATCGGCTGAACCTGTGCGGCGGCAACCAGTGCATCAATGAAGATGATCTCTTTGTGGTGACGACGAACTGGCAGCAAACGGCGGCAGGCGATGTTAATGGCGATGGCCGGACGGATCGCGCGGATCTGGCGATTGTGGCCGGGAATATGAATGAGAATGAAATTCACTGGGGGCGGCATGTGGTGTACAGCCTGCCGCGCCTGTGGGCGCAGCGGCGCGAAAGCCGCATCTGGCTGGGCACCCAGGATTCTGGCGATGTGACGCAACTGGTGCCCACCGCCGCCGGCACGATTGACCTGTGGGCCAGTGTCTCGCCGGATGGCAGCCAGCTCGCCTTCATCCGCAAGACGGACGGCACCGCCACCACGCCGGCCCGCTATGAGCTGTTCCGCATGGCGCTGACCGGCGCAACCCCGGCGGCCCCGGTGGCCATTCTCACCAAAACGCAGGCCGGCGGGCTGGATGCTTTCGCCCCGTCGTGGTCGCGGGATGGCACGCGCATCGCATTCGTGTGTTCTGCGGGGTATGGCAGCACGGCCAACACGCCGGCCGCCGCCTTCACCGGCTACGGCACCGACAGCGGGGCGCTGTGCGTGGTGGATGCCACCGGGCGCAACTTCCGCCAGTTGACCGGGCCCAACACGGTGAAGATTTTCCCGCCCGTCTGGGAAGGCGACTGGATCATCTTCGGCGCGACCACCAATCTGAGTCTGTGCAGCAGTTCGCTGTGCGTGTACGACATCGGCGGCAACTGGCTGTGGCGGCTGGATGATGACATCCCCGGCGCACATATGGGTTCTGGCCTCATCGCGGATATGCCGGTGATGCAAAATGGCTGGCTGTTCTACCGCTATACCAGCCTCAATCCTGCGCCGGACAGCGGTTCCTCGCTGCGGGTGATTACCATGCTGGATCGCAACTGTAATCCCAACTGCGACTTTGTGCAGCCGTTCATCCCGCACCCGCCGGCCGCCTGCCCCGGCCAGCCCGGCAACGATGCCACCACGCCGCGCCCCACCTACCTGCATACGAACATCGTGTTCGACAGTGACCCCGGCCCCGCCTGCAATTACCGCACGCTGGATGCGAACCCGAATATGCTGGATGCCGCTTTCACCCTGCCATATTATGAAGTCGAAGTGTATGGCTGGGGGCTGATGTTCCCGGCGCAGGGCGGCTTCGTGAACCCGCATTATCGCTGGGATCTGGGCATTGGTGATCCTGTCAGCGGCCCCTGTGCCGATGGCAACCCTGGCGATGGCGACAGCGATGAATGCTTCCCGGAGTGGCAGCCGGTGACGTTCGACAACATGGACTTTAACCGGGTCGATGGCATGGTGGGAGACTGGTATCAGCCGCCGTTTGGCAATCATACGCTGGCCTATGCCGAACGCAACACGGTAGACTGGACTCCCTGAAGCTGGCAGCGCACGGCTG
>JALOOI010000145.1 GCA_025454495.1 Anaerolineae bacterium | reverse complement strand
GCTGGCAAGCTGCTGCATGGCCGCCGCCTGAATTTCGCTCACGGCCCCATTCAGCGTGCCGATGAGCGCCTGCACCTTGCTCACCAGTTGTTGCAGCCGTTCACCCTGCGCCTGCTCCGCCACCATGCGTTCGGTGATCTCCATCGTCAGCGTTTCCAGTTCACCAAACTGCTGCTTTTCCAGCGCCGCCAGCCGTTCCAGTTCGGCGTTGCTCTGGTACATCTGGCGAAGCTGGCGCTGCTGTTCCCGCAGGACAGGATAAATAACCGCCGCGGATGCACCGGTGCCGAAGCAGCCCATGCCCACCCCTATCATCAGCGTCACGGTGTCGCTCAGCGGCGGGAACCAGCCGCGTGCGCCGAACACCTCCAGCAGCAGATACGATATACCAAAGCCCACCATACCGAACACGGCCAGCCAGCGGGATGGCACATCACCGAGGATTTGATAGGCAATGATATAAACAACGATGTACGTCAGCGGGATGGTGGGCAGCATCGCCGGCAGCAGCAGCGGCACCAGCAGCATGATTCCGCTGATGGACAGCAGGATGAGGTAAGACCAGCCCGCCTGCCAGCCCCGCGCCGCAAACGGGCGATACAGCGACACTACACCGAGCAGCCACAGCACCAGCACGCTGTAGCCCAGAATTTGACCGTACTGCGGGTTCAGCAGCCACAATGCCAGCATAAACACGAGGATCGGCACCAGCAGCCACGACATATAGCGGCTAACCAGCATATTAAATACACGGCGGCGCTCATTGAAAACTTTGCTTAACTCTAAATCAATATTCTGGGCGGGCGCGGGCATAAGCTACTGTCCTTTTCAGCATAAAAAGATTTATTGGATGGTAGATGATGTTATTATTGTTACCTTTTGGTCGGCAATTTGCAAATACATTAATGTTTTATCGATAAAAAAAGGCGTTGGTATTATTTTTTATCATACTATTTAACCTTACACTGTCTGCAAGATGCCGCTGAAACACGGGTGGGACGGGGCTTGTGTTCGCCGGTGGTTTAAAAATGTGGCACTTTGTGTCATTTCCTGTTAAGATGATGCGGGAAATTCATGAATCGCTCATCCCGTATACCATTGTTGAGGAGTGACTTATGTCCAGAGTATCCAGAGGTCTGTGCCTGCTGCTGGCGGGGCTGCTGGCCCTCACCGGCAGCGTCTTCGCCCAGGACTCGTCCAGCGTGCTGCGCTACCCCATCGATTCTGACCCGGAACAATTGAACCCCTTCGTCAGTGATACCATCGCCGCCGGGCGCGTGCTGCGCAATATTTACGAAGGGCTGGCCCGCTACAATGCCGAAACCGGCGTGGTGGAACCGGCCATCGCCGAAAGCTGGGAGATCACCACCAACGCCGAGGGCCAGCAGGTGTATACCTTTAAGCTGCGCCAGGGGGTGCTGTTCCACGAGGTGGCCGGGGTCACGCTCACCGACCGCGAAGTGACCGCCGATGACATCCTGTGGAATTATCTGGTGGCGCTCAACGGCGATGATAATGTGTCGCTGCTGGCCAGCGGGCTGGAATTTATCCTGGGCGCGGCGGAATACACCGCCATGTACGATACGGCGCTGGAAGCCGACCCCGAAGCTGACCTGCCGCTGATTATGGAAGATGTCAGCGTGCCGGGGCTGGCCGTCATCGACGATTACACCTTCCAGATCACCCTGGCACAGCCGGATCGCCTGTTCCTCATCAACGGGCTGGTGAGCATCGTCTCGCCGGAGGCCTATGCCGCCCTGGGCGACGACATCAACAATGTGGCCGTGGGCACCGGGCCCTATCGCTTTGTGGAATGGCTGCGCGATGACCGCCTGACGCTGGAAGCCAACCCGGATTATTACCTGGCAGGCCTGCCCAAAAATGATGGCGTGGTCTTCATTAATTATCCCGAAGCCTCCACCGCCCTGCTGGATTACCGCGAAAACAACCTGGATTTCCTGTTCGCTTTCCCGTCCGGGCAGCGTACTGCCGTCATCGAAGAATTCGCCAGCGATTTCAGCGAAAAACCGGGGCTGCACCTGCGCTACTGGGGCATCAACATGAATAACGGCTTCCTGGCGGAGAACAAAGCCGTGCGCCAGGCGCTGAGCTATACGCTGGATCGTCAGACCGCCTGGGATATTCTGGCGGAGGGCGCACGCTTCCCGGCCAGCCTGGGGATGCTGGTGCCGGCCATGCCTGCCAGCACCCCGGCCACCATCTACACCTATGACCTGGCGCAGGCCCGCGCCATCCTGGATGCCGCCGGCTTCACCGCCACGGGTGCGCCCATCGCCGAAGGTGGCGACGGCCGCCGCGAGGGCATCCCCACCCTGCGCGTGTACCTGCTGGAAGCCATCTCCACCGAGCCGCAGATTGTGCTGTGGCAGGAAGACCTGGCGCAGCTTGGCATCGAGGTGGAATTTGTCATTGAAGACGGCGCAACCTACTGGGACAGCATCGTCACCGATGAAAGCATGATCTTCATCAACGGCTGGGCCGCCGGCATCATTGACCCGTCGGACGTGTTCGACTTCCTGATTCTGGATGGCAACGGCTCCATGCGCTACGACAACCCGGTGGTGAATGAGCTGCTGCGCCAGGCGCGGGTGGAAGCGGATGAAGCCGCCCGCACGGCCCTGTACCAGCAGGCGCACGACATCATCATGGACGATGCGCCGCTGATTGCCTCGGCCTACAGCAAAGTTTCGTGGCTGCAAAAGCCCTGGGTGCAGGATTTTGTGCCCGGCGGCGGCGGCACCTACACCGCCCCGCTGTGGAATGTCGTCATTGAAGGCCGCCCGTAAGGGCTGCTGAAGCGTTCGGGGGTGCGGCCACCCGGCCGCGCCCCCGGCACCTGCCATCTGCACACCCGGCCCGCAGGGCCGCGCCTGTCCGGGGGGGACAAGCCCATATGACCCGCTACATCCTTCGTCGCGTCATCCAGATGATTCCCCGCCTGCTGATTATTTACAGCCTCATTTTTGTGATGACCTACCTGCTGCCCGGCGACCCGGTGCGGGCCATCTACGGCGAAGAAGTGAACCGCATGTCGCCGACGCAGATCGAACAAATTAAAGAGAGCCTGGGGGTAAATCGCCCGTTTCTGGAGCAGTATGTGTCCTTCATCGTGCAAACGCTGCGGCTGGAATTCCCGGAGTCGCGGGTGATGCGCGGCCAGGACGTGGGCGATGTCATCGGTTATCGGCTGCCGCGCACGCTGCAATTGATGCTCGGCGGGCTGCTGGTGGCGCTGTGCATTGGCATTCCGGCCGGCATCATCGCGGCCATCCGGCAGTACACCTGGCTGGATCACACGTTAATGCTCATCGCGCTCATTGGCGTGTCCATGCCGGTCTTCTGGCAGGCGCTCATCGCGCAGTTGTTCCTCACCCAGTCAAAATATGGCGTGGCGCTGTTCCCCCCCGGCGGCTATGGCGATGGCAACCTGCACTACCTCATGCTGCCGGCGCTGGTGCTGGGGACGCATCTGGCGGCCAGCATCGCCCGCATCACCCGTTCCACCATGCTGGAAGTGAAAACGCAGGACTTTTTGCAGACGGCCCGCGCCAAAGGCCTGGCTCCCGCGCGCATCCTGCTGCGCCACCACCTCAGCAATGCGCTCATCCCGGTGATTACCATCCTGGGGCTGCAAATTTCCGGGCTGCTCACCGGCTCCGTGCTGACGGAGAGCGTCTTTCGCTGGCCGGGGCTGGGCCAGGCCACGGTGGATGCCATCAATGCGCGGGATGTGCCCATCATCATGGGGCTGATGGTCTACGGCACCATCATCATTCTGGTGATTAACCTCATCACCGATGTGCTGTACGCCATTGTTGATCCGCGCATTCGTTACAGTTAGCGCCGCCGGAGCCAGCGCCCATGCCCGCCATGACTTTCAGCGTGCCACAGATGGACTGCCCGGCGGAAGAACAGCTCATCCGCCTGGCGCTGGCCGACCTGCCGGAAGTGCGCCACCTGGCGTTTGACCTGCCGCAGCGCCGGCTGCTGATCGCCTGTGAGGGCGATGGCCAGCGCATTCTGCCGGCCCTGCACCGGCTGAACCTGGGTGCCGTGCTGCTGGCGGCCGATGACGGCCCTGCCCCGGCCACCGCCACCCCCGCCGACCCCGCACCACAGCGGGCCGCCCTGCGGCTGGTGCTGGGCATTAATGCCACGCTGTTCGTGGCGGAACTGGCCGCCGGGCTGCTGGCCCGGTCCCTGGGGCTGGTGGCCGATGCGCTGGATATGCTGGCGGATGCCTTCGTCTATGGTTTAAGCCTGTACGCGGTGGGCCGCGCCGTTGCCCGCCAGCGGCAGATTGCCCGCCTCAGCGGCTATCTGCAACTGGGGCTGGCGCTGCCGGGCCTGGTGGAAGTGCTGCGCCGCTTCCTGGGGCTGGAAGCCGCGCCGGATTTCGCCTTGATGGTGGGCATGTCGTTGATCGCGCTGGCGGGCAACGTGGCCACCCTGCTCATCTTGCAGCCGCAGCGCCGCGGGCCGGTGCATTTGCAGGCCAGTTGGATCTTCACCACCAGTGATGTGCTGGTGAATATCAGCATCATCGTGGCCGGGGTGCTGGTGCTGCTCACGGCCTCGCCCATCCCGGATTTGCTGGTGGGCGGCGCGGTCTTTTGCCTGGTGGCCGTCAATGCCGGGCGCATTTTGCGCCTGGCGGCCCGCCCCACCCCGCCCGGCTGAAACAGCCTCTGCTGGAACCCTTGCCCGATGCGAAAGGATCACCCGCGATGACCACCTCTGCCACCACCATCACCCCGCTGCACGCTGCCGGTGCCGGCAACCAGTATTCCTTCTGGCGGCGCTTTTTGCGGGCCTATTTTCGCAATGCCATTGCGGCGGTGGGCCTGCTCATCGTCACCGTCATGCTCATTGCCGCGCTCACGGCCCCGTTCATCGCCCCCTACAACCCCAACAAAACCAGCGTGCGCGACCGGCTGCAACCGCCGGGCACCACCTTTTTCCTGGGGACGGATGACTTCGGGCGTGATATTTTTAGCCGCCTGCTGCATGGCGCGGGCTTTTCGCTGCGCATCGCCATCTTCGCCCAGTTGCTCACCACGCTCATCGGGGTCAGCCTGGGGCTGATCTCTGGCTGGTACGGCGGCCGGGTGGATGACCTCATTATGTTTCTGGCGGAGACCAGTTACGCGGTGCCGGGGATCATTTTCCTCATCATCTGGGTGTCGCTGCTGGGGCTGGGCCGGGAGAGCATTTTTCTGGCGCTGGCGCTCATCGGCTGGTCGGGCGATGCGCGGATGGTGCGGGCCCAGGTGCTGTCCTTAAAGGAACGCGAGTATGTGGTGGCCGCGCGGGCCATGGGCGCGTCGCCGGCGCGGATTATGGCGCTGCACCTGCTGCCCAACTGCCTGGCCCCCACCATCGTCCTGGCCAGCCTGGGCATCGCCGGGGTCATTCTGGCGGAAAGCGGCCTCAGCTTTCTGGGCGTGGGCGTGCAAATCCCGGATCCGTCCTGGGGTTCGATGATTAAGGATGGCGGCGGAATGCTCACCAGCGCCTGGTGGTATTCCATCTTTCCGGGGCTGGCCATCATGCTGGCCGTGCTCGGCTTTAACTTCATGGGCGATGGCCTGCGCGACGCGCTCGACCCGCGCCAGTACGAATAAGGGCCGCCGCCCGCCGCCGGGGTAACGCGGCGCTTGACAGCCCGGCGTTTTATCGTAAAATAACGATATAGCGACCGGGCGCATTTTTTTCGCGCCCTCATCATCGTAAAAATACGATATAAGGGGGAGAACACCATGCTTATAGACCATCTCACGCAGATCATCACGTTTGTACTGCAAAATTTCCTCAAAATGCTGCCCTACCTGGCGCTGACGATCCCGCTGGCGGTGGCGCTGCGGATGACCGATGGCAGCCGGTTGATTCGGCGGGCGTTTGTGGCGCAGCCGCTGGTGGCCATCCTGCTGGCGACGCTGGTGGGGGCCTTCAGCCCGTTTTGCTCCTGCACCGTCATCCCGCTGATTACGTCACTGCTGATTGCCGGGGTGCCGCTGGGCCCGGTGATGGCTTTCTGGATCGCCTCGCCGACGATGGACCCGGAAATTTTGCTGCTGAGCGCGGGGATGCTGGGCACCGACCTGGCGCTGGCGCGGCTGGTGGCCACGCTGCTGCTGAGCCTGGGGGCCGGGCTGGCCGCGCACCTGCTGGAGCAGCGCGGCTTCTTTAAGGCGGGCATTTTGCAGGAACAGCGCCAGAACGTGCGCCCGCTGGGGCAGCGCGTGGCCGCCCTGGTGCGGCGGCTGCGCCATCTGCCGGCCCCGGTGGTGCCTGCGCCGGTGTTCCAGCCGGCCCCGGCCGGGGCGTTCATCGCCCTGGGGGCGATCCCGGTGGTGGCCGCGCCGGCCGCGGGCAAAGTGACCCCGCTGGTGAACGTGACGGCCGCCCCGCCGGCCACCCCGCGCCTGGACTGGCCGCGGCTGCGCCGGGAGACCTTCAGCGCTGTGCGCCTGGTGGTGAAATTTATGCTCATCGCCTTCCTGCTGGAAGCGCTCATCATGCTGTATGTGCCGCAGGCGGCCATTGTGTCGCTGCTGGGGCAGGGCAACCCGTCGGCCATTTTGTTCGCCGCGCTGGTGGGCGTGCCAGTGTACACCACCAATTTAACCGCGCTGCCGCTGATGGGCGGGTTGTTGCAGCAGGGGATGCTGCCGGGGGCGGCGCTGGCGTTCCTGCTGGCCGGGCCGGCCACCACCATCCCGGCCATGTCGGCGGTGTATGGCATCGCCCGGCCGCGCGTGTTCGCCGTGTACCTGGTGTCCATCCTGGGCGGGGCCATCCTGCTGGGCTATGCCTATCAATTGCTGCTGAGTCTGTGATACCCTGAGGCCACCAGAACGATTATAGTCTTCACAGGGCCTGCCATGGACACCACACCCGACCTCAAAACGTATGATCTGGATGCGGATGAGCTGCGCCTGATGCAGATGATGAAAGCCCTGGGGCACCCGGCGCGGCTGCAAATCTTCCGCTACCTGCGGGATAACCCGCAGTGCATCACCGGCGACCTGGTGGAGGTGCTGCCGCTGGCCCAGGCGACGGTATCGCAGCATTTAAAAGTGCTGCGCGATGCCGGCCTGGTCTGTGGCACCATCGAAGGGCCGGCCACCTGCTACTGCCTGTCGGCGGACAATGTGGCCTGGTTCGCGGCGCGGGTGGGCGACTGGTTCCGCCACGCCGGTTAACGCTCCCGGTACAAATATCCCCCTGACGCTGCCGCGGCCTGCGGTACAATGAAGGCGGCCGGCGCGATGGAGCCGCCGGCGCGAGGCTGCTCTGTGGAGGTGTGATGCTGCTGCGAAGTGTTCTGCTGGCCGGGCTGCTGCTGCTGGCCCCGGCCGTCCTGGCTCAGCCGCCGGCGGACGATGTGACGGCGTGTGAGCGCGGTGCCCTGAATTCGGTGGCACTCATCGCCGAAGATATGCGTCTGCCCCATGAGAGCCTGCCGCACGGCGTGCCCCTCAGCTACGACTGGCAGCCGGGGCCGCGCATCGGCTACGGCAATGAACCGCCGCCGGATTTTAGCGCCTTCATCGTGTGGGGGCAGGTGTACGAAGCGGCCGAGGGCAACCCGGCCCGCAATACCCGCGTGCAACTGCGCGATATTGAGGCGTATTATCTCAGCGCCACCACCGGCCGCTGGTACCTGCTCCAGTTTGCGCGGCGGGTGGAAGGCGCGGCCTATGTGGAAGATTTCGTGGACAATGTTTCGGTGCCGGCCGACGTGCGCGAAGAAGCCGGCGGTTCCATTTCGGTGACGGCCGGCGACGGCTACAATTTTCACTTCTGGTCAGAACTGGGCCGGGTGACGATTGACCCGACCGACATCGCCGGCATTTTCACCACCGTGCAGGCGCGGCTGATCGTGGACGATCCGGCGCGGCCGGATGACCGGGAACAGGCGCGGTATGTGCTGAGCGTGGGCGGCGATTACTGGCGCAGCCTGGCGGCCGAATGGTCAGCGGACTGGACGACGGTGGGGGATGCGGCCATCGGTCGGTTTCGCTATGTGACACCGGAATGGCAGTCCTTCAACATGACCACGGTCAGCGCGGCGGTGCTGTGTGCCAACCCGCCGCCGCTGCGCTAAGCCGGACGTAAGCGAGAGGTTGAAGCGTTTGAAACGAATGCTGCACCGGGCGGCCCTGCTGCTCACGCTGCTGGGGACGGCGGCCTGCGGGCCGGCCGGGGCGCTGCCCACCCTCATCCACCTGCCCACGGCCGCCCCCACCGAACCACCACCGCCGGCCCAGGTGGCCGCCGGGCCGACGATGATGGCCGCCACCGCCACCGCCACCGTGACGGCTACCATCACCGCCACCGCCACCGTGACGGCTACCATCACCGCCACCGCCACCGCGACGGCCACGGCAACCGCAACCGCAACCGCCAGCAGCACGCCCGGCCCCACGATCACACCGACTGCCGTTGTCACCGCCACGCCGACCGGCACGGCCACCCCGCCGCCGGATGCCATCATCCGCAGCGGCGACGGCGCGAATTTGCGCCCCGGCCCGGGCCTGGAGTATGAGCCGCCGCTGGCCCTGCTGCCGGCCAACACGCCGCTGCAACTGGTGGCGGTGGTGCCCTCTTATTTGTGGTACGAAGTGCTCACGCCGGATGGCCGGCGCGGCTGGCTGTACGCCCGCCTGCTGGACGTGGCCGCGGAGCCGCCGGGCCTGCCGGTGGTGACGGTGCCCGCCCCCACCGCCCCGCCGGTGATCGCGCCGGCCGCGGTGGGCAGTGTGCCCCTGCCCGGCAGCGTCATCATCCCGGCCGGCAGCATCTTCGCGCAGCCCGCCAGCCCGGCCGGGCTGGTCACGGCGCGGGTGCAGCAAATTTACCAGCAGGGGCAGCAGCTTGGCAACAATCCGCGCAGCCTGGCCAAAGTGGGCGACAGCATCACCAACAATCAATCGTTCCTCATCGGCTATGGCACCGGCCAGTATGACCTGGGGCCCTACACGGCGTTGCAGGAGGCCGTGAATTACTTCAGTGCCGATGCTTTCCGGCGCGACAGCGTGGCCGCCGAAGCCGGCTTTAGCGCCGCCGCCGTGCTGGATCCGCTGCGTGCGCCGGCGGGCCTGTGCCAGCCCAACGAAGCGCCGCTGCTGTGTGAATATCGCCTCACCCGGCCCGCCCTGGCGCTCATCCTGCTCGGCTCGGTGGATGTGCAAAATTACGATGCGGCCACCTTCAGCAGCTTCATGACGCAGATCATTGATCTGACGGCGGCGCAGGGCATTGTGCCGGTGCTGACGACGTTCCCCTACGCCACCAATTACTACCCGGAGCAGTCGGCCGCCTTCAACAGCGTCATCCGCAGCCTGGCCGCCGCGCAGCAGCTTCCGCTGATCGACTTTGAAGCGTCGGCGGCCAGCCTGCCGGGGCGCGGCGTGGGGAATGATTATTTCCACCTCACGCAGCCGCCGGACGACTGGATTCGGCTGACCGGGGAGGAAAACCAGTATGGCAGCACGCGGCGCAATTTAATCACCCTGCAAACGCTGGACGCGCTGCGGCGCGGCCTGGGGATGAATTGAGGGGGGGGATGCGGAACTGGATCAATTCGATAATCATCGCGCTGCCGGCCTTCCAGGCATTAGCGAGATATGGAACTGGCTATGAGCTTCAATGCACTGGCGAGCTATACCACCTTTACCGGAAAAAGCTTTAAAAAAACGCAGGCCGGGAAAGAAATTATCCGGGAAAGCACTTTTCAGGAATGTACGTTTAGCCACTGTAACTTCTCAGAAGCGCAGTTTTACGCCTGCCGATTTCTGAAGTGCCGATTTGAAGAATGCAATATGAAGCTGGCGAAGGTGGCGGATACCACCCTGGCCGGTGTTACCTTCCTTCATTGTAATCTAATGGGTATTCACTGGTCAGAGGCCAACTGGGACGAATGGGCTACGAAACTCAGCGCTATCGTCTTTGACCACTGTGTGCTGGAGTATTCGGTTTTTTTGGGGCTGGAACTGAGACAGTTGCGCATGACGAATTGTAACGCCAGAGAAATCAATCTCGCTGAAACAGACCTGACCGAAGCCGATTTATCCGGTACAGATTTTGCGGGTGCCATTTTTCTCAAGACAAATATCACGCGGGCTAATTTTGTGGGTGCCAGAAACTATACGTTGAATGTGATGGACAATAAATGTAAAGGGGCCAGGTTTTCTCTGCCAGAGGCCATGCGCTTATTGTACACGCTGCCGGTGGTTATTGTTGATCCCACAACACAGGCAGAACTGACGGAGGAAGCGATAAGCGGACTGGCTCACGAACTTCCGCGCACATCGCCCGATCCTGATGCATGAGGCACATCGATCACACCCGGCCGCGCGAAGCACCGGGGAGGCACTTCGCGCGGGGACGATTTTAAAGACGGGGGCGATACAGCGCCAGAGGCGAATGTGCCCGGTGGTTACGCCGGGCTGACAGCTTCACCCTTCAGCCTGAAACCATCCTCCGGCTTAAATTCACCTTCGGCTTCGGTCTTGGCACGGGCAATGGCGTAAATCAGCACGCCGTAGCCACACTTGGCAGCCACATCCGCGATGCAGTAGCCTACCTGCACCGCCAGCAGTACGCCGGCGCTCATCACGGCACTGCCAGAGAGAATGGGGATCAGGTAAACCACCGGGTAGAAGCCCCAGGTCGCCAGCAGCAGCAATCTGGCGTTGCGCAGCAGCACCCGTGCTTCAGCCGGCTGGTTATTGATGGCCGTGCCCAGGCGGAAGAACAGTTCGTACAGGATGTACAGGAACGGCAGCGTGCTGAGAAAGCCCCAGAGCGCCCGCGTACCGTTGTCGGTCGCAATCTCGCCGGGATACCCCAGGATCACCATGAGGGCGGCCGCAGTCGCCAGCCGGAAGGTCAGCCAGCCAGCCTGTCGGCGCGGCAGGCTCAGCACGGCAATCAGTTCGGCTACCAGCAGCGGCACGGTGAGCAGCCAGTCAATGTAGCGATAAGCGTCGTTGAACAACGCCCCGCCGGGGGTGTACAGGCCATCGGCACTGAGGACGAAGGCCGCTGACCAGCTTTCAAAGATGCGCAGGTAATGATACCCGGCAATGGCAACGACCAGCGCCGACATGGTGAGTGCGGCCCGGTACTGGAAGGCAACCTGCTCGCGTGACAGAACAAGGAAGATGAAGGTGGCGAACATCGCCGCGAAGGTG
>JALOOI010000144.1 GCA_025454495.1 Anaerolineae bacterium | reverse complement strand
GCTTTGTCTCCCCTCGCCCAGGGCGCAGCCCGTCCGGGAGAGGGGGCGGGGGTGAGGGCGCGGAAGACTCAGAAAAGTTCATTTGCTGACTCTCAGTTTTGTTGCAATCGCCTTCTCCTCACACATGGATACAGCATGGAAGCGGCAGCTGTCTAATACATCACCTCGTTCAGCAGGCGCTCCAGCAGTTGCAGCGCCGTCAGGTTGCGGATGACGGTGCCATATTGCAAATTGGCCGCGGAGAAATCCACCGTGGCGGCCGCCCCCCCCGGCGGAATGGACAGATGCACCCCGTCGGGATCAATGCCGGCGGCGGGCAGCCCGGCCAGCGCGGCGTTTAAATCCCACAGGGGAACATCGTAGCGGCGGGCGGTGGCCACGATGACTTCGTTATAGTCGCGCACGCGCTCCGGCAGATCGTAGCGGGTGGGCAGCGTGCTGAGGACGGGCACCACCCCCTGTTCGATGCAAATTTCCACAATGCGCTCCAGCCGCGGGCGATATTCCGCCGCGGTGGCCACCGGCACATCGTTGGTGCCGATGAGGATGAGGACGACGGCCGCCCGGCGCACCCGCAATTCGCAGGCGACCGGCGTTTCGCCCGGCTGGCACTGCACCGGGTTGGCGCTGGCGGGGTCGAGCACGGTCACGGTTGACCAGCCGGAACGGGTGGCCAGCGACAGATGATCGAAGGAGGTGCCGGGCAGGTCATTGACGGCCAGAAAATACTGCACCACCGGCAGCAGATAGCCATACTCCGCCAGGGTGTAGCCGGCCGGGAGCTGGCGCAGGAAATAGGGCGTATCGGTGAGGCTGTCGCCGATGGTGGTGAAGACGTTGCGGCGGTGGCCGGCCTGCTGGCCGCGCACATAAATCGCCCGGGCCCCGCCGGTGATATTGGCGGCGACCGCGGGCGCATCCGGCGGCGCGGTGGGGGCCACAAACGGCACCGGCTGCGGGTTGTCGATGATGGCCACGCTCTCCAGCGCCAGGCCCTGCACGAAGCGGGCCGCCACCCAGCCGCTGAAGCCCTCCGGGATTGTGACCAGCAGCCAGGCGGAATCGGCGGTGCGCCCCTGCACCTCCAGCGGGGTCAGTTCGTCCAGCGTCAGCATGATGCTGCCGCGTTCCGCATCCGGGAACTGGCGCAGGCGCAGCCCGCCCATGCCCGCCCCCACATACGCGCCGGTGGCCGGTACGCCGGTCACGGCCGCGGCCGCGGGCAGCGTCACCGGCAGCAGCGGCGTGGCCCGGGCTATGGTTGGCGGCGCTGAAGGCGACGGCAGCACCGTCACCGGCGCGTTCACGGTGGGCAGGGTTAGCATGAGCGTCACCGTGGGCAGGATGGGCGTGGCGGTGGGCGGCAGCGTGGCCGTGGGCACCACCGTCGGGCTGGCGGGCAGCGTGGCCGTGGCGGCCGGCACCGGGGTCATCGTCGGCGGCAGCAGCGGCGTGGCCACCGGCGGCTCTGGAAACATATTGAGGTTACAGCCGGCCAGCAGCAGCAGCGCCAGCCACCCCCATCGATTTCGCATGTGTGCCGCCCCCTGTGCCGGCTGAGTCCTGTCTGCCGCAGAGCATAAATCACACCCTGCCGCTTCTGCAACCGGGAATAAGATCATGGTTGTTCAGTGCCGGGCTTTCGGTATAATCAGGACATTAGAGATGGATTAAGGAGGGGGCGGTGTCTTTATCCCGATACGGGCTGCTGCTGCTGAGCGTGCTGTGGCTGGCCGGGGCCGGCCGGGCGCAGGAGGCCACACCGACGGCCTTTCCCCCGGCGGCCTATGCTGAAGCGTCGGTGGCAGACATTGACCTGCTGGCGCTGCCGGTGCTGCCGGAACTGACCGACCATGCCCGGCGCATTTACGAGCGCGGCCAGGCGGCCGGGCAGAATGCCCGCACCTTCGCCAAAGTGGGCGATTGTATGACCGATGCCGATTATTACCTGTATCCTTTCGGGCAGGCCGCCTATGACCTGGGCGACTTCGCCGACCTGGAACCGCTGATCGCGTTTTACCTGGAGGGCAATACCCGCCCGGAAGCCGATGCAGCGGTGAATCCCTTCGTCACCAACAGCCTGGCCGCCGAAAGTGGCTATAACACCGCCAGCATCCTGGACCCCATCTGGTCCGACCCGACGCTGTGCACCGCCAGCGAAAGCCCGCTGGCCTGCGAATATCGCCTGTCGCGGCCGGCCTTCGCCTTCATCATGGTGGGCACCAATGATGTGCAGTTCTTCGATGCCGCTTCGTTTGATCGCTACGCCCGCCAGATCGTGCAGGAGAGCATCCTGAGCGAGGTGGTGCCGGTGCTGTTCACCTTCCCGGTGCGCCCGGAATTCCCGGAAAATACCGTGCTGTTCAACCAGATCATCGTCAGCATTGCCCGGGAATATGACCTGCCGCTGATTAACCTGTACCGGGCCCTGTATGATCTGCCCGATCAGGGGGTGGATCGGGCTGAACCGACGCACGTTACGCTGGCGGCCGATGGCCAGGCCGGCCTGTTGACCGACGCTTATTTACAGACCGGGGCCACGCAGCGCAACCTGCTGACGCTTCAGGCGCTGGCCATTTTTCAGGCGGCGCTGGCCACCCCGGCCACCACCCCAGGAGGCTAACCCATGCGACGCTTCTGGTTTACCGGCGGGCTGCTGCTGGCGGCCCTGCTGGCCGGCATCAGCCTGGCACAGGACACCCCGGCCGCGACCTGCCAGCTTCCCGCGCCGGAACTGCTGGCGCAGGCCGCCGATCTGTGCCAGGGCACGGCCCCCGGCGCAGCCTGCATCGGGGCCGGCACGGTGGCGGTGGATGCCGCTGCCACGGAACCCGGCACACTGATCGACCTGGCTTCCCGGCAAACGCTCACCCTGGAGCAGGATGGGCTGGTGCTGCTGCGCTCCACCTTCGGCCTGGCCGACGAGAACGCTGCCGTGACGCTCATCGCCTATGGCGCGATGACGCTGGAGAACACCACGCAATCGGTCAGCCTGCCGCTGCCCACGCTCACGCTGCGCAACCCCGGCGTTTACGTCCTCAACCTGCGCGACCAGCCGGATAAAAACAGCCTGCTGGTGGGCACGCTGGATGTGGGCATCGAACTCACCGCCGACGGGCGCACAGCGGATAACCGCTGGCTGCATGTGCAAACCGACGCTGGCGCAGCCTGGATCAGCACCTCGATTGTGGAGATTGTCAGCGGCAGCATCAACGATCTGGCCGTGCTGGACAGCCATTATGTGCAGCCGTGGCAGCGGCTGCGGCTGCAATCCAGCGCCGGCTGCGGCGGCCTGCTCATTCAATCCGCCGCCGAAACCCCGGCCCGGTTGCAGGTGAACGGGGCAGATTTGCTGCTGCGTACCGGCACCGTCATCGCCGAAGCTCAGCCGGAGGCAGCGCTGCAACTGCGCGTCCTCAGCGGCGAAGTGCAGGTGCGGGCGGCCCGCTATTCGGCCCTTGCCCGCCAGTCAGACGCGGTGAGCGTGGCCCTGGGCGGCGCGGATGCCCTGACGGCCACGGCCGAGCCGCGGGTGGCACAGCAGTATGCTTTTTCGTCCATTGCGGCGGCTCCCCTGGGGCTGCTGCCGGCCGCAAGTGCCATCTGCGTGGCCGGGGTGGATGGCACCGCCGGCGCTGACCTGTACAATGGCCCCGGCGCACCCTATTCGCCGGTGGCGGCCGCCAGCCCGGATTACACCTATGTCGTCACCGGGCAAAACACGTCCGACGATGGCGCTACCTGGTGGCGGCTGGCTGACCGCCAGTGGGTGGCGCAGGCCAGCATCGCCACCGCCGGCCTGTGCAGCGCCGTGGTAGAAGTGCCCCGGCCGACGCTGGTCACGCTGGCCGGCTCCAGCCAGAGCGTGGTGCATAATTTCCTGCCGGCAGGCACGTCAGTCTGGCAGGCCAGCACCGGCGAAGACACGCTCAGCGGCACCTGCAATACGCCGCCCATCGCCCAGTGCAGCCACCTGGTGGCCATCATCCCGGATGGCCGCGGCGGCCTGGGCTGGCGCGGGCAGGAACCGCAGCCCTACCCCATGTCGCCCATCGGCAACGATACATTTGCCTTCAGCGGGCGCAACCAGCTTGGCAATGCCCGCCTCAGCCTCAGCATCGGCTTCAGCAGTGACACGTCGTGGGGCGGGCAAATGACGCTGGTCTATGATAATGATCCGGGCTGCACCCACACCTTTTACTACACGGCCAGCCGCGTCCGTTAAGCGCAGCGCCGAGCACAGGGAGACGCTATGAATCTGTTGAAGCGCATGATCGGTGGGCTGGTGCTGCTGCTGGCGCTGGCCGGTGTCAGCGTCAGCGCCCAGGATTACCTGGGTGTCATTTTGAGCAATCTGAACATCCGCGCCGAAGCCAGCCGCAGCGGCGCGGTGCTGACCACCCTGCCGGCCGATACCACCGTCATCATCGAAGCCCGCAGCGCGGCCGGGGACTGGCTGCTGGTGCGGACGCAGGATGGCAGCGTGCGCGGGTGGGCCGCGCGGCGCTTTGTGAATATGGTGAATGTGAACCTGGATATGCTGGCCATCTCCGGCGAAGTCCTGGGGGCGGCCGTGGTGGCGGCCCCGCCGGCCGGAGAAGCCGCCCCGGCCCCCGCGGCTGCGGTCGCGGCCGCGCCAGAGGGTGCCACCGCCACCGTGCTGAGCGCCAATTTGAACGTGCGCGATGCGCCCTCCACCCGCGGCAATCGCCTGGGCGGGGTCACGGCGCGGACGGTGGTCAGCGTCACCGGGCGCAGCGCCGCCGGCGACTGGATTTACATCAACAGCGGCGGCTTACAGGGCTGGGTGGCGGCGCGTTACCTGCGGCCGGCGGCCGGGGTACAGTTCGCCGCGCTGCCCGTCGTCACCGGGGGGGGCGCAGCCGTGACCGATGCCGGCGGCCTCGCGCCGTCCACCGCGCCGGCCAGCCCCGACAGTGCCGTGGTCGCCCCGCCGCCGGCCGCCGCCGACAGTGGTTTCATCGTCCTGCCCGGTCATGTGCTGGATAACGCCCGCACCATCTTCCAGCGCGGCCAGGGCCTGGGCAACCATGCCGGCGTGTTCATCAAAATTGGCGACAGCAACATGCTGTGGCAGTATTACCTGTGCCCCTTCAACAGCGGTAATTATGACCTGGGCGGTTACGGGCATTTGCAGGGGATCGTCAACACCTTTGCCGCCACCGGCTCCTTTTGCAATAACGATGTCACCGCGCATGAGGGCTTTACCTCGGCGGCGGTGCTGGATGCCTATTTTGTGCTGAACCCGGAATGCACCGCCGACGAAATTCCGCTGACGTGCGCCCTGCGGCTGCGCCGGCCGGCGTTTGCCTTCATCTACATTGGCGTGCTGGACATGAACTTTTTACCGGCGGAGGCCTTCGAGGCTAATCTGCGCAACATCACGGCTTATCTGGCTGACCGGGGGGTGGTGCCGGTGCTGTCCACCTTCGCCATTGCGGACTGGCGACACGATGGCCGGGCCGCCTTTTACAACGATGCCATCCGGCGCGTGGCGCAGCGCCAGCGCGTGCCGCTGCTGGATGTGCAATCGGCCCTGTTCAACTACCCGGCCCGCGGCACCGCCGAAGATGGCTTTCACCTGGCCGCGCGGGATGCCGGTTTCGTCAGCTTTACCGGCGATGAAAATAACTACGGGCGCACCCGGCGCGAACTGATGACGCTGGAACTGCTGAACACGCTCTACTGGCACGTGACCCGCTAAACAGCACCACCCCGAACGGAGGCAGCGCTTTACACTGCCTCCGTTCAGCCGCGGGCGGGGTGTTTGTGGCGGCTGCCCACAATTTGCCCCTTCTTCTGCATGGCCACGGCCGCCTCATGCAGTTCCAGAATATCCTCCACCACCAGCTCGCGGTTTTGCGCGTGCTGGTAGGCGTTCAGCGGGGTTTCGCGGCCCACGCTGAACATGTAATGCGTGCCGGGCACCACATGCAGGTTGGCCGCCGGGAATTCCAGCTTGCCCAGCAAATCCATCATGGCGAACAGCCCCACCAGCGGATCACGATGGCCCAGCATGACGCGCATCAGGTCAAAATTGCGGGCGATTTCGTAATTGCTCAGCCGGCCCATGGCCATGAAGGTGGCCCCGGTGATGCCGCGCGGGGTTTGCTGGTACTGGGTGGAATGAATTTGCTGCACATAATCCGTCGCGCCGGCCACCAGCGTACCGAGCATCCCCGGCTTGATGAAGCGCTCCACCAGCGTGAGGATGGGCAGCGTGTGCAAAATACCGATTCCCAGGCCCAGGGTGGTGTAAAAGAGGCGGTGGCTTTCGTCTTCCAGCAGCAGCGCCGGGGCCAGCGCCATGCGCGTCACTTCGCCATAGCGCCAGGCCAGCGGGTTGAGGTAGAAAAGCGTCGCGCCGCCCATGCTGTGCCCCACCAGGTTAATCACCTTCAGGCGCGGCTCCCCCGTCTGGCGGCGAATTTTCATCATGTCGATCCATTTCTGGATCGTCCGCATGGCTGCCGGCGGGTTGCAGGTTTCCAGTTCCGGCGTGGTATCTGCAAACACGCTGCCGCCAAAGCCATTATGATCCAGGCTGATGGCCACAAGCTGGCGATTGGCCAGCGTCACCCGGCCGGGTAAATCCTCCCAGATGCGAAAATTGCCCGTCCAGCCATGCACGAACACCACATAGCCCTGGGTGCTGGCGATGCGATCCACCAGCATTTCTTCGGGCATCTCAAAATCATCCGGCCAGGTGATCTCCCAGGTAAAATCCACCAGGCCGGCTTCTTTTAAAAAGTGCTGCACATCGTCGGCCGGCAATAAATTTTTACGCACCAGGTCGCTTAAACGATATTCGGCCACCCAGGTATTCGGTAAACGCCCCTCGCCGCGTCGGGTATACCCGGCTACCCAGTTCAGATGGGCATTCATGGCACTCACCATTGTACAAACTCCCGCTTTGAACGGCCATCATTCTCAGACTTAATTGTGGGGGAGACCGCCGGCAAACGCAAATTTTTACCGTAATATCGGCCGGCCCCGGTCGGCGGGCTGCGCTATATCGCAATATATCCCAAAGTGGCTGATTATATCCCAAAGTGGCGGCTCAGGTCGGTTCCAGCGCGGCCAGCAGTTCGGCCGGGGAGGGGGTGTAATTGCCCACATGGCGCACGACGATGCCGCTGGCGTAATTGGCCAGGCGCACGGCGGCCGGCACGGCGGCCCCGGCGGCCAGCGCCAGGGTGAGCACGGCGATCCAGGTATCGCCCGCGCCGACCGTATCGAACACATCGCTCACGGCGGGGGCCGGGCAGTGGGTAATGGGGCCGGCGGGCCGGGCCAGCGTTGCGCCTTCGGCCCCGCGGGTGATAATCATGGCCTGGGAACAATCCAGCCGGGCGCACAATTCGGCAGCGGCGGCGGCGAAATCGTCGGCGGTGTGCAGCGGGCGGCGCAGGAAGCCGGCGGCATCTTCGGCATTACACTTCACCACCGGGCAGCCGGCATATTTTTCCAGGCTGCTCTGGGCATCCACCGTCAGCAGCACGCCGGCGGCACGGGCGGCCCCCCGCAGCGCCTCCACCAGCGCCGGGGTCAGCAGCCCCAGTTGATAATCGGAGATGAGGACAGCCTGCACGCGGGGCAGCCAGTGCAGGGCCCGGGCCAGCACCTCGGCTTCGGTGGGCAGGGGCACCGGGTCGCGCGTCAGCGTATCCACGCGGGCCACCTGCTGCGGAAAACGCAGGCCCATCTGCGCCAGGATGCGCGTTTTGAGCGTGGTGGGGCGCAGCGGGCACACCACCAGCGCCGAAGTATCCATCCCGCGCGCGGCCAGCACGCGCCGCAGTTCGTCGGCGGTGGCATCTGTGCCCACAATGCCCGCCTGGATGGCCTGGCTGTGCAGCGCCACGATGTTGGAGGCGGGGTTAGCCGCGCCGCCGGGAATGAGGCGGCGTTCTTTCAATTCCAGCACCGGCACCGGCGCTTCGCGGCTGATGCGCCCCACGGTACCGATGACATATTCATCCAGCACCACATCCCCCACCACCAGCACGCGCTGCTGTGCCAGGCGCGGGACCAGCTCTGTAAGATCAGACACGGCTCATTCCTGTTCCAACGCGAACACGGCGGCGGGCCGGCCCGCCACCCCCGTTTAGCTTAGCGCCTGCCCGGCCAAAATGACAGCGTGCATCGCCGGCAGCAGCGCGGCCGGCCCGGTGCCCGCCACCGGGAACGCAAGTTTTGCGAATGTCATCACAGCCAGATTAAGGGTATAATTGCCCCAGGTGTTCCGCCCCGCCTGCTTATCACGGGAGGGATACCGGCCTCGTCCGTTATTGCGGTACACGCCTGCCGCCGGCCGCCCGCCGGCCCCCGCGCCTGTTCATCGTCGGGGGTGGCACTGCCTGTACCGGGGAGATACACATTGTATGACACCGGATTTCATCTCCCGGATCATCGGGATGGTGGTGTTTGCCATCGCAGGCGCACGCCTGGGGGTGCAAACCGCCGAATTTCTCAACCTGGATGTTGAGAGCCGCGCGTTTATCTTCGGACTGGTGGGGCTGCTGTTTGGACTGGTCGTTACCCCCTGGGTGACGGTGCGCCCCATTCGCTTCATGCGCCACAGCATCAACGAACTGCCGATTGAGCGCCTGCTGATGACGCTGACGGGGGCGCTGGTGGGGCTAACGCTGGCGCTGCTGGCGGCTTACCCGCTGTCGCTGCTGCCGGTGCCCTTCGGCACCTTCATCCCGCCGCTGTTCATGGTCATCGCCGCTTACCTGGGGATGAGCATCTTCGGCATTCGCACCCGCGAAATTCTGGATATGTTCAGCAACCGCTTTGGCAAAGCGCCGGGGCGCACGCTGGTACAATCCAGCCGCCGCCTGCTGCTGGATACCAGCGTGCTGATTGACGGGCGCATTGTGGATGTGGCCGAAACCGGCTTCATCGGCGGCACGCTCATCGCGCCGCGCTTTGTGCTGAACGAACTGCACCGTGTGGCCGATTCGTCAGACCAGTTGCGGCGCGATCGCGGGCGGCGCGGGCTGCGCCTGCTGAACAAAATTCAGCGCAGCGACGATATTCCGGTGACGATTGTCGATGATGATTTTGAGGATATTCCCGAAGTCGATAATAAGCTCATCGCCCTGGCCCAGCAGATGAACGCGGCCATCATCACCAACGACTACAACCTGAATCAACTGGCCGAGGCGCAGGGAATCCCGGTGTTGAACATCAACCGGCTGTCCAACGCTGTGCGGCCGATGGTCATCCCCGGCGAGAAATTCCCGGTACGCATCATCCAGGAAGGGCGCGATGCCAACCAGGGCGTGGGCTACCTGGACGATGGCACCATGATCGTGGTGGAAAATGGCAAATCGTACATGGATCGCACGATTATGGTGAGCGTGACCAAGCTGATTAACAAAGACACCGGGCGCATGATCTTCGCGGTGCCCGAAGCGCAGGGGACGGCCCGCGTGGCCCCCACCGGCTGAGCCTGGCGGGCGGGCGGCCCCCGGTCAGCGGCTGCGGAGCGAGAGCAGCACCCCCGCCGCGATCAACAGGCTGCCCGCCCACAGCGCGGCCGTCATGGGCTGGCCCAGGAAAATGGCCCCCAGCAGCGCCCCGGTGAGGGGCTGACCGAAGAAGAATAAGGACGCGATGGAGGCATCCACCAGCGCAAAGGCCCGGTTCCACAGCCACATGGCCAGCGCGGTGGAGATGATGCCCAGGTACAGCACGCCGATCACCGTGCCCGCGTCCACCAGCCCGACCGGCCGCTGTGCCAGTTCCACCATGCCCGCCGGCAGCGTGAAGATGAGGCCGCCCACAAACGCCCAGGCCGTCAGCACCAGCGTATCCGCCGGCGGCAGCCCGGGCCGGGCCACGCTCACCCGGCGCACCAGCACCGAATACAGCCCCCAGGTGAGCGCCGCCAGCGCCAGAAACACATCGCCGGCGAAGGTTGCCGAGCTAAAATCGGCGCTGGCCGGATCCACGATGATGATGACCCCCACCGTCGCCAGCAGCACGGCCAGCAGCCGCGTCGGGGTCAGCCGTTCCCGCAGCAGCAGCCAGGCAAACAGGACGATGAAGGCCGGCGAGGCACTCGTCACCAGCGCCCCGTTCACCGCCGTGGATAAATCCGTGCCGATGAACTGCGCCCCCAGGCTCAGCCCAAAGCCGATCACGCCCACGCTCAGCCACGCCAGCCGCTGCCCCCACGGGCTGGCCGGCGCACCGCGCCACACGATCAGCCCGGCCAGCACGACGAGGCCCAGCACCAGCCGCAAATTGAGCAGCGTAAACGGCGGAATCGTCCGCAGCACAATATCGCTGACGACGTACATGCCGCCCCAGATGGCCGCCGCCGTCAACCCGTAAATCGCCCCTCGCAGCATAGCCTCGCCTGCCTCGCCCGTGTTCGCGCCGCACAAACCGGCGGATAATGATACAATCAGAAGTCCAGCGCAGGAAAGGGATCGCTGATGCAACTGCTCATTGATGACCTCCCGTGTGATTTTATACCGCTGAAAACCTTCCGGCAGCAGTATGGCCTGCCGCCCGAATTTGGCATTGCCCTGTTTGAGCCGAAAGATTTTAGCGGGCTGGCCGTGCTGGATGCGGCCGGGGCAGAGATGAACGCCCTGCGCCAGGTGGTGCTGGATGCCATCCCCGCCCGGCTGACCACGGCCGCGCTGCTGCCCTGCTGCGACCGCCTGCGGGATTTGTTTGCCGCCACGCTGACGCGCATTAACCCGGTCATCGGGCTAAAGCCGGAAGAACTGGGCTTCGCCGTGGCCGGGTTCGATGATATGACGCGCACGCTGGCCTATGCCCTGCTGCGGGCCCGCGCCGCCCGCCAGCCCCTGCCCGCTTTTGCCGCTGTGTATGCCGACTGGCTGCATCAATCGGTGCGCGTTTCGGCCCGGCAGCATGAGTATGTGCATGAGGGGCAGCGCTGGCAGGTGCAAATGATCCAGCATGTTTACGGCCGGGTGGGCCTGAAAATTGTCATCGACAGTGGGACGCTGTACGTGGCCGATGCCCGCGTGGCCTGCCCCGCCGAAGGCTTTATGCAGGGGCTGCTGGCCGAGGTGGGCGACCGGCTGCGCCAGCGGCTGGATTAAGCCCGCCGCTGTGCCCGAAAGACCGCCCCCGTAAGCTGAAAAGTAAAATCATCATCGGTGAGCGATGCGCTGCAACCACTGGCCAAAATGCAGCGGAATGGCAAATTCCGCCACGACTGCCGCGGTAAAGCCGGCCGCCGCCAGCCGCGCCAGCCATTCGGCTGCGGTATGGTCGCGCACATGGGACGTATCGCGCAGCAGTTCGATGGTCTGCAAAAAGGTATCGGCGGCGTAATCCTCCGGGGCGATCACATCGCTCAAAATGAACTGGCCGCCCGGCTTCAGCACACGGGCAAATTCATGCAGGGCCTGCTGCGGCCGGGCCCAGTGATGGGCGCTGTAGCGCGAGACCACCACGTCAAAGCTGGCCGCGTCAAAGGGCAGTGCTTCCACATCGCCCTGGCGCGTGACGATATTGTGCCGGCCCTGTTCCTGCGCCAGGCGGCGCACCTGTTCCAGCATCGCCGGCGTAAGATCACACGCGATGACCTGCGCCACATGGGGCGCGAAGGCCAGCGCCGTATGCCCGGCCCCGCAGCCGGCATCCAGCACCTCATCGGTCGCGGCCAGCCGCGCCGCCTGCACCATCAGGGCTAAATCCACCCCGGCCGCGTGCACCTGGCTGGTGCGGTAGGCACCGGCCGCGCTGCCAAACTGCTGCTGTACCGCCTGCTTCAGGCTGTCTCCGGTCGTCATCACCCTGCTCCTTCATCTTTATATATTGATGATTATCATCAACATTGATCGTAAAGTCAAACGCCATTTCTTAACCGGGAAGAGTCGCCGGGCGGTTTCCTTTTCGTTATACTAAAAGGGATTTCATCATCAGGAGCAAACAGACGCATGGCGGCCATTTCTTCGGGCATCTTTAAAAAATATGATATTCGTGGGACAGCCAGCGGCGACAACCCCGCGCTCTCGCCGGCCATCGCCGCGACCCTGGGGCAGGCCATCGGCACGTATTTGCAGCAGCAGGAGCAGCAGCAGCGGGTGATCGTGGGGCACGACAACCGCCACAGCTCGCCGGCGCTGCACGCGGCGCTGCTGGCAGGGCTGGCCCGCAGCGGCTGCCAGGTGCTGGATATCGGGCTGGTGAGCACGCCGGTGGTGTACTGGCACGCCGTGCAGCAGGGCCACTGCGGCGCAGTGATGGTGACGGGCAGCCACCTGGCCCCGCATTACAACGGCTTTAAAATTTCGGTGGGGGCCCGCAATATTTACGATGCCGGATTGCAGGCCATCGCCCGGCTGATCGCGGCGGACGCGCTGCTGACCGGGCCCGGCCGCATCGACAGCATGGCCGATGCCCGCCAGCCCTATCTGGATGATCTCAGCCGGCGCGTGCAGATTGGCCGGCGGCTGAAAGTGGTGATCGACCCTGGCAACGGCACCGGCGGCCTGTTTGCGCCGGCCCTGCTGGAGCGCCTGGGCCAGGAGGTGAGCGGCATTTTTACCGAGCCGGATGGCAGCTACCCCAATCACCAGCCCGACCCCTCGGATGAGAAAAATTTGCACGCCCTGGGGGCCGCCGTGCGGGCGGCCGGCGCGGACATCGGCATTGCGTTTGATGGCGATGCTGACCGGGTGGGGGCCGTGGATGAACAGGGGCAGCCCATCGTGGCTGACCGGCTGGTGGCGCTGCTGGCGCAGGATTTGCTGCGGCGGCAGCCGGGGGCGGTGGTCATCGGCGATGTGCTGTGCAGCCAGGTGCTGTTCGATACGATCCGGCGGGCCGGCGGCGTGCCGGTGATGGCCCCCAGCGGGCATTCCATCGTCAAGGATGCCATGCGCGAACACGGGGCGCTGCTGGGCGGCGAGCAAAGCGGGCACATCTTCCTGGGGGAAGATTATTACGGGTTCGACGATGGCTACCTGGTGGCCGCGCGGCTGCTGCAACTGCTGGCCGGGGCCGGTGCGCCGCTGTCCGCGCTGGATGCCGGCCTGGGGCGGCTGTACAGCACGCCGGAATATCGCCCGCACTGCCCGGATGCCGACAAAGCCACCGTCATCGCCGGGGTGCGGGCCGCCCTGGAACACACCGGCCAGGTGACGGCCGTCGATGGTATTCGCGTGCAGTTTGAGCAGGGCTGGGGCCTGCTGCGGGCCAGCAATACCGAGCCGGTGCTGTCGCTGCGTTTTGAAGCCACCACCGAAGCCGCCGCGCTGGCGTATCGGGAGCGCTTTGTGCAGGCGCTGGCACAGTATCCACAGGTCGAAGCCTTGATCTAGCTGCCACTGGCAAATAAGGACATCGCTATGCGTAAAGTGCTGTATATCCTGGGTGAATTAACCGACAGCGATATTGCCTGGATGATCGAAGTCGGCGAGAAGAAAGTGCTGCCCGGCGAGGCCATCCTCATCCGCGAAGGCCAGGTGGCCGAAGGGCTGTACATGCTGCTCAGCGGCACGCTGGTCGTGGTCAGCCCGTCCGGCAAAGAGATCGCCCGCCTGGAGCGCGGCGAGATGGTGGGCGAAATGTCCGTGCTGGAAGCCCGCACGCCCTCCGTCACAGTGAAAACGGCCACCCCGGCGCAGGTGCTGCTCATCCCCCGGCTGAAGCTGCAAAAACGGCTGGAGACGCATGAAGGCTTCGCGGCCCATTTTTACAAAGCCATTGCGCTGTTCCTGTCGGATCGTCTGCGCTCCACCACCGCGCAGCTTACGGCAGATGGCCGCCCGCAGCGCCCCACCGATACCGATGAACTGGATGAAAAAGTCCTGGACAATGTGTATCTGGCCGGCACCCGTTTTGAAGCCATGCTCAAACGCCTGATCGAAGGGCGCTAATTCATCCACTGAAGTCAAATGAAGTTGATTGAACGCTTATGGCACGCCTGGGATTATGCCTGCTGGTTTTAATGGCGGCGCTGGTGGTGGGCAGCAGCCTGCTGAGCGCCCGCTCCGACCCGCTGACGCTGCGTTACGGCGACACCCGCAGCGCTATTTTTACGCCGGATACGCCGGTGCAGCGCTGGACGTTCACGGCGGCCGCCGGCGAGATGGTGCGCCTGCGGGGGCAGCGCATTGGCGGGCAGGCCACGCCGCGCCTGCGCCTGCTGGACAGCGCCGGTACGCTGCTGGCCGAAAGCACCGCCGGCGCTGCCGATGCCGCCACGCTGCTCTATGACAGCGGTTTCACCGTCGCTGGCACTTACACGGTGGAGGTGACGGCCACCGGTCTGTTCGTGAACCCGGCCGAAAACCCGGATGAATACAGCCTGACGCTGACGCGCACCGGGCAGCGCCGCGCCCGCCGCGATGAGGGACTGACCCCGCTGCCCGCCGTCACCGCCGACCTGACGACGCTGGAAAGCGGCACGCCCGCGCCGGCGCTGGGCCTGCGCGTGTATGGCGGAGCCACCCTGGAACGCCCGGATGCCCGCAACCAGCCCAATCGCTACCTGCTGACGCAGGGTGACTGGCAAATCGTGCTGCAAAATGCCAGCCCCGGGCCCATCAGTTCCGGCGTGGGCAGCCTTAGCTTTACCCCGGCGGGCATCGGGCTGGTGACTGGCAACCCGCGCCGGCCCCGCGCCGTCCTGTTCACCGACCAGAATTTTGAGATCGCCTACGACACGCCCAACGGCATCTACACCCTGCGGCTGGCGAATGGCCAGACCATCATCACCGACTTTTACCGCATCGATTCGTTGATCGCCCGTGAGGGGCTGGTGCTGGCGCAGATGACCTATACCGACCCCACCGGGGCGCTGCTCCCGCGCGTGGGGCTGTTCAGCGGCACCCTCATTGATCTGCGGCGGCGCAGCGGCCAGGCCATCAATGAGGTGCCCATCAATGAATTTCGGCTGGAAAATGACCAGTTCATCTTCACCGATTTCACCCGGTGGGACACGCTGGCCTATGTGGCGGGCCAGCTTCGCGTGCTGATCGGCCAGGATACGCGGGTGCTGCTGCGGCCGGTGCAGGCGGTGCTGCAAACGGAGCGCGGCCGGCCCGATTTTTACGAGCTGCGGCTGACGCACGCCGGCGGCACGCTGCGCCTGCTGAGCGATTTGCAGCTCATGGGCGACATCGCCGCGCTGGATGGCACGCTGACGCTGGCCCGCTGGACGGCCGCAGCCTGCGCGAACCGCTGGCCACCACCCTCAACGTGCTGACGGAAGCCGGGGCCGTGCGTTTTGAGCGCCTCAACCAGCCCAACCAGTTCCGTACCGTGCTGCCGGATGGCACTGAGATCGAAACGCCGCTGCCCGCGCCGGATGACCCGGCCGCCCTGCCGCATGAAGCCGGTTATGTGCCCGCCGGCTATAACAACCTGGGCAGCCGGCCGCTGCCGCTGTGCCCGTGCGTCAACGCGCTGGCCGCCGCCGCGCCGCTGAACCCGGTCAATGGCAATTTTCATTACGCCGTGGCCGATGTCACCGTGCCCTCCCACGGGCTGCCGCTGACCTTCACCCGTTATTACAACAGCCAGTACCGGCGCAGCAGCCCGGCCTACCTGGCAGCACAGCCGGGACTGGGCGCGGGCTGGCGGCATACCTACCAGATCGAACTGGACATCACCGATGCCCCGCTGGAACGGGTGACGCTGTGGCTGGCGGACGGGGCGCGGCATCGGTTTGTGGCCATCGCCCCCGGCAGCGCCCGCTATCGTTCCACCACCCTGCTCAGCCTGACGCTGGAACGGCAGGGCGGCCTCCTGGGCACCTGGCAGGCCTTCGCTGCGGATGGCACCGTATACACGTTTGACCGCGCCGGGCGGCTGGAACGCATCAGTGCCGCGCCGGGCGGCTCGCTGGCGCTGTCGCCGCTGCCGCAGGATTATGGCCCCGGCGGCTGGCTGGTGGTGGACGCTTACGGGCGGCGGCTGGAAATTTATACCGATGCCGGCGGGCGCATCGTCCGTTTGCGGGATAGCCTGCTGCGCGATTTTACCTATGAGTACGATGCCAGCGGCAGCTATTTAACCGGCGTGCGCTACATCAGCCCGGCGCTGACGGCCAGCTACCAGTACAACGATGATGACCGGCTGATCGCCCTGGATGATGTACGCAGCCCGCTGACGCAGCGCGTGAGCCTGAGCTACGACGGGCGCGGGCGCATTCAGCAAGCGCTCACCGGCGCAGCCGCCGACGGCAGCGGGGCCCTGGCCACCGATTACAGCTATGCGGCCGGGCAAACCGAGCAGCGCGTCACCGTCAGCGGTGCGGTGCGCGTGACCACCTGGCGCTACGATGAGCGCTTTTTGCTGACGGAAACCATCTCGCCCCGCCGCGAGGTCAGCACCGGCTTTGTGTACGATGCCGTCAGCGGGCTGCCGGTCAGTTATCGCACGGCCACCCGCGCCAGCTATCAATTCCAGTTCGATGCTCCGGGCAACCTCATCCGGCTCAATGATCCCTTCCTCACCGGCATCAACGATGGCTTTCTGTTCACCTACACGCAGCGCGATACGCTCAGCCTGCTGACGCAGCTTGAGTATCCCGGTGAGGTGGTGGAGCAGTTCACCTATGGCGAAGCCCCCGCCGGGCAGCGCCCCCTGCTGCTGAGCCGTCGCCGCCTGGTGCAGGCCACCCCGGCCCGCCGCTGGGCCGAAACGCGCTATGAATACGATGAGCGCGGGCGGGTGGTGCTGCTGGTGGAGCCGGGCATCGATGACAGCGATACCGCCACCGTCTTCGTCTACGACACGGCCGGCTATCCGGCCGAAATCTGGCAGGGCATTGCCATCGCCCCGGAAGAAACGCGGCTGAACCTGACCCCGGAACGGGCGCTGCGCCGGCTGCGGCTGACTTATGACCTCACCGGGCGGCTGCGGGCGCTCCAGGATGGCACCGGCAGCCTGTACACGCTCACCTATGACAGCGCCACCGACCGCCTGATCGCCATCACCCTGCCGGAAGGCGTGCGCCTGGCCTACACTTATGATGCCCGCGGCAACCTGCTGACGGTGGAGGAGCGCGGGCAGGTGCTGCGCTACCGTTACGATACGTTTGATCGCCTGATCGAAATCCGCACGCCGGAAGACCACACCACCCGCTACACCTACGATGAAGCCGGCAATGTGCTGACGGAGACCGATGCCCTGGGGCGCGTGTTCCGCTATGCCTACGATGCGCTGAACCAGCCGGTGCAGCACATCGCCCCGGATGGCGCGATCACCACCTATGAAACGGTGTACGATACCACCGCCAGCCGCATCGAACGGCGCGAAGTGCTGCCCTCCGGCCGCAGCCTGGTACGCCGGCTGGATGCGCTGGGCCGCCTGCGCCAGATGACCATCACCGAAGCCGGCTTTCAGCAGGAATATTTGCTGGATTACAGCGTCAATGGCTATCCCACGCTCATCAAAGAGAATTTTAGCGGGCGCACCATCACCCTGGCCTACGACCTCAGCGGGCAGTTGCTGACGGCCAGCATCGCCGGGCTGACGACGCGCTACGACTATGACCGCGCCGGGCACCTGGTGCAGGTGACGGGGGCCGGCGGGCAGCGCACCACGTACACCTATGATCGCCTGGGGAACGTCACCGGCAGCACCCTGCCGGATGGCAGCCGCCTGAGCTATGCCTACGATGCCGCCGGCAACGTCACCGAAGCCACCGATGCCGCCGGGCAAACGACGCGCTACACCTATGACGCGCTGCATCAACTGCGCCGGCAGCTTGCGCCGGATGGCAGCAGCACCGATTACCGCTACGATAGCCGCGGCAACCTGACGGAAATCGTCGATGCCCTGGGGCAAACCCGTACCTTCACCTACGATCTGTTTGACCGGCTGACGGGCGCGGTGGATGCCAGCGGCGAAGAAACGCTGTATACCTACGATGCCATCGGGCGGCTGACGGCCGTGGCGCAGCCGGCCGGGCGCAGCGTGCGCTACGGTTACGATCTGGCCGGCAACCTCATCGCCACCACGCTCAGCCCGTTGCAGCGGCGCACGCTGTACAGCTACGATGCCGCCGGGCGTTTAACCGGCGTGACCAACCCCCTGGGGCAAACGCTGGCCTACGCTTACAACGGTTTCGGCCGGCTGAGCAGCGCCAGCGACCCGGTGGGCAATACGCAGCAGTTTGAATGGCGCTCCGGCACGCTTTCGCCGGCCGGCTACCTGAGCACCGGCGGGCTGCGGCTGCGCTTCCTGAGCGACGATTTTGGCCGGCTGACCGACATCCGCGATGCCGCCAGCGACAGCACCCAGGGGCGCGTGGCCCGCCTGACCTATGATGACGATGGTTTCATCACCGCCATCATCACCGGCACCGGCAGCGTGCCAGATAGCCAGGCCTGGCGCTATACCTATGATGCCGCCGGGCGCATCCTCAGCGTCACAGAGCCGGCCGGCGGGGTGTGGGTGCTGGCCTACGATGCGGCCGGCCAGGTCGCCAGCCTCACCGATCCGGGCGGCAGCATCACCCGTTATGAGCGCGATGCCGCCGGGCGCATCACCCGCCGGCTGCGCCAGGCCGGCACCGCGGCCGAAACCGGCGAGAGCTTCGCCTACGATGCCGGCGGCAACCTCATCGCCTATACCGGGCCCGGCGGCACCGTCCACCGTTATACCTACGATGCCAGCCACCGCCTGACCGAAGCTGTGCTGGCCGCCGGTACCCCGGCCGCGCAAACCTACCGCTTTGAATACAACGGCCAGGGCCAGGTGACGCTGCTGCAACTGCCCTCCGGGCTGACGACGCGCTACATTTACTCGCTGGATAACATCGCCCGCGCCGAAATGCAGGCCGGTGAAACCAGCATCATCTACCGCTACGAATACGACGAAGCCGGCAACCTCATTCGCCTGGTGCTGCCGGACGTGGACGGCGAACCGGCCGCCATCATCACCCTGTCCTACGATGCCCCCGGCCGCCTGGTGCGCTATGCCGACAGCACCGGCAGCGTCCGCGCCTACACCTACGACAGCGCCGGCAACCTCAGCCAGATCAGCGATCCCACCGGCAGCACCGGCCGCTATGAATATGACCTGTACCGGCGGGTGACGCGCCTGCTGCTGCCCGGCGATACCGAAGTACGCCTGAGCTACAATCCCGACGGCTACCCGGCCAGCGTCACCCTGCCGCCAGGGGCCGAAGGCGCACGCCAGACCATCCAGTACACCGTGGACGAAGCCGGGCGCGTCACCGCCATTCGCCAGGGCGATACCCTGCTGCGCCAGTTCACCTACGATGCCCGCGGGCAGCTCATCGCCCGCCAGGATGCCGCCGGCGTGCTGACCTGTTACAGCTACGACAGCGCCGGGCACGTGGTGGCGGCCGTCTATCGCCAGCGCGGGTCAGCCTGTGATGGCGATCCGGCGGATATTCGCGCCACCCTGGGCTATACCTACGATGCCGCCGGCAACCGCCTCACCGTCACCCGCGATAATAACCCGGCCGCCGCCTTCCGCTACGACGCGCTGAACCGCCCGGTGAGCGTGCAGCGCGGCGACCTGGCGCTGACCTACACTTACGATGCCGCCGGCAACGTGCAGAGCCGCGCCGCCGGGCCCTATGGCAGCGCCCGCTACACCTATGATGCCTTCCAGCGCCTCATCCGCATCGATTATGGCACCGACAGCCTGACGCTGAGTTATGATGCCCGCAGCAACCTGCGCGAAATCGCCCGCAGCAACGGCGTGCGCTCCCTCTACAATTATGATGCCGCCGGGCGCATCGTCCGCATTTTGCACGTCAACGCCGCCGATGAACGGCTGGACGGCTTCAACTACCGCTACGATGCCGAAGGCAACCTGATCGTGGTGGACCGCGTGACGGATAACTGGCGCATCCTCTACAGCTATGACGTGGCCCACCGGCTGATCGGCGAGCGCTGGCTGAACGAAAATGGCGAAACCGTGTACACGCTGGCCGTGCGCTACGATGCCGCCGGCAACCGCCTGGAGGTCATTCGCAACGGCCG
>JALOOI010000345.1 GCA_025454495.1 Anaerolineae bacterium | reverse complement strand
CAGGTGCGGGCGGCCAATGTCGTGGTGCTGTATGCCGGCCACTACCTGACCGATATTGTGGAGAGTGGCAGCGGCGAGAATGTGCATTACAGCGCCCAGATTACGCTGTGGCCGGCCGGTGATATGCTGCTGTTCCGCGATGGCCGGCAGTATCGCGGGCGCTGGCTGCGCCCCACCCGCCCGGACGCGCTGAGCTTTACCACCGTGGACGGCCAGACGCTGCACCTGAAGCCGGGCCAGACCTGGATTCAGGTGGTGCCGCTGCCAGAGCAGATGGATGATGCAGTCGAGGGCGTGCGCTGGTTTTAGGGCGCTTCCGGGGAGATGGCCGGTCATGGAGACGATGCTCATCATCGGCGCGGGCGGGTTCATTGGCGCGAATGTGCGCTACCTGCTGGCCACGCTGATTACCCGGTATCTGGGGAGCCATTTCCCCTGGGGGACGTTCGTCATCAACGCCAGCGGTTCGCTGCTGCTGGCGCTGTTCGCTGCCTGGGCCACCGCCCACACGCCGGATCCGCGCCTGCGGCTGTTCGTGGCCACCGGCTTCTGCGGGGCGTACACCACCTTCTCCACGTATTCTGTGGAACTGCTGGCGCTGGTGCAGGCCGGCCATCTGGCGGCGGCGCTCCAGTACCTGCTGCTGACCAACCTGGTGTGCCTGGGCGGGGCAGCCCTCGGCCTGGCCCTGGGCAGCCGCCTGTAGGCCCGTCCCTCCCGCGAATCATCCCCCTGATGACGCAAATTTTGCCGGCCTGGTTTATAATGAGGGTGAAATAACCCGATGATGACCGGATACAAACCTCATGGCAATCCGCATTCTGGAACAGGGTATTCAGGCCGTGCAGGCCGGCAACTATGAAGAAGGCGCACGCCTGCTGCGTATCGCCCTCAAAGATGAACAGATGCCGCCCCCGCTGCGGGCGCTGGCGCTGATGTGGCTGGCAGCCACCAGCAGCGATCCACAGTTCCAGCTTGAGTGTTACCGCCAGGCGAATGCAGCCGACCCGACCAACCGGGAGATCACGCAGCGGCTGGCGCAGTTGATGCAGCAAATGCCGCCGGTGCCTTCTGCTACCGGCACCATGCCGGCCGTCAACCCGAATACCCCGCCCTATGGACTGTCTCCGGCGGGTTACCCGGCACCCTCCACGGGTTACGTGCAGCAGCCCATCCCGGCCGCGCCCCCGGTGCACCCGAACACGCCGCCCTATGGTGCGCCCCCCGTCAACCCGAACACGCCAGCCTATGGAATGCCGCCGGTGAACCCGAACACGCCGCCTTATGGTGCGCCCCCGGTATCAACCACCACCGGCACCATGCCGGCCGTTGCGCCGCCGCCCTACGGGGCGGTGGCCCTGCCGCCGGCGCAGCCAGGGGCGCTGCCGGCCCAAAAATTGCTCATCCAGGGGGTGCAGCGCACGGTGGGTATTGTGGGCGGGCCCAACGGCCGCGGTACGGGTTTCTTCGCCACCCGCGATGGCCTCATCGCCACCACCCGGCACGTCGTGGGCGGGCTGCTGGAAGTGGAACTGGAACTGCTGACCGGGCAGCGCCTGGCCGGGCAGGTGGTGCGCTCCTTCCCGGCGTATGATCTGGCGCTGGTGCAGGCTAATGTGGTGGTGAATGATCTGCTGCATGTAACGCAAATGCCCGTACTGCCGGACAACACGCCGATTGCGGTGGTCGCCCACCGGGGCGAGCCGATCCGCACGCAGCGGCGCGAAACCCGCCACGCCACCGCGCCGTTCTGGTTCCCCACCACCCTCACCACGCTCCAGGACGCGGGCGGCGATACCGTCTTCGACGCGACCAACCTGCTGGTGGGCATCATGACGCGCAACGCCAGCCGCAGCAATCACCTGCTGTACGGGCTGCACATCACCATCATCTACAAAGCCATTGAGCAGTATCTGCGGGAAATGCAGCAGATGGAAGGCAAAGGCGCGTACTGCCGCCACTGTGGCAGCCTCAGCCGGGCCGGGTTATTCGGCGCGTACTACTGCGAAACCTGCGGCACCACCCTGCCGGCCTCGCTGGAGATCACCCGCCACCCGCTGCCCAATACCGGGGCACTGTACGGCGAAAATATGAATCGACCCTGCCCTAACTGTCGCTCAACCGTGGGGTATTATGCCGGCCAGTGCCTGCGCTGCGGTTACGATGTCAGCAAAGCCGGCGCTCAGCGTTAGGCCGCCAGGTTAGCCGGGCACAACTTTCATCAGGAGAACAGCATGTTATTCAGCCGACGCACACCCGCCCAGGGCAACCAGCAGCCCGCCCTGACGGATATGGAGAAAAATTTTCTCGCGGTCGAGCAAATCCTCACGTCCATCGGGGTTAATGCGGCTGCGGCCCGGATGGACACCGAACAGGGCTACGGCTGGAGTTTTCAGCGCGGGTCGGCCCTGATTGAGGTGTATATTGCCAATCAGGGGCAGCGCGAATATTTGCAGGTGCTGTCCCCCATCATCCATCTGCCGGCGGCCGGGCTGCTGGCGCTGTATCGCCGCCTGCTGGAATTAAATCTCTCGCTGACCAACGCTTCCCTGGGCGTATACCTGGATGTGGTGTACGTCTTCAATGAGCGCCCGCTGCACGGGCTGGATGCCGCCGAAGTCAACTTCATCATCACCCAGATCGCCGAATATGCCGACGATCTGGATAATCAGTTGATTCAGGAATTTGGCGGGCGGCTGTATTCACAGGCCTCCTGAGGGCGCTCAGGCGGGCGGCTCCTCCGGGGGCACGGCCGCAGCGGCGGAGCCATCAGCGGGCGCATCCGCCGGCGGCGGGTTGGCCGGCGCAGCGGGTGTCGTCCGCAGCCGGGTCGTATCCAGCCGGATGGTGGGTGGCTTCGGTGCCAGCGTATCGCCCGATTTCTTCGGTGCCAGGGTGTCGCCCGATTTTTTCGGTGCCAGGGTATCCCCCGCCGGCTTCGGCGCCAGGGTGTCGCCCGATTTCTTCGGTGCCAGGGTATCCCCCGCCGGCTTCGGCGCGAGCGTATCGCCCGATTTCTTCGGTGCCAGCGTATCGCCCG
>JALOOI010000344.1 GCA_025454495.1 Anaerolineae bacterium | reverse complement strand
ACACATCGAAGCGCTCGGCGGGGCCTTCCCGGCCGATGTGCAGACAGCGGTGGATGGCATCGCCAAAAATGGCGGTACGCCGCTGGTGGTGGCGGAAGGCAAAGAAATTCTCGGCGTAATTGAACTCAAGGACATCGTGAAGGGCGGCATCAAAGATCGTTTCGCGCAACTGCGGACGATGGGCATTCGCACGGTGATGATTACCGGCGATAACCCGCTGACCGCCGCCGCCATCGCCGCCGAAGCCGGGGTGGATGACTTTATGGCCCAGGCCACGCCGGAAGACAAGCTGAAGCGCATCCGCAGCGAACAGGCCGGCGGGCATCTGGTGGCGATGACGGGTGATGGCACCAATGATGCCCCGGCCCTGGCCCAGGCGGATGTGGGCGTGGCGATGAACACCGGCACCCAGGCCGCCCGCGAGGCCGGCAACATGGTTGATCTGGACAGTGACCCCACCAAGCTGATCGAAGTGGTGGAAATTGGCAAGCAGCTTCTTATGACGCGCGGGGCCCTGACCACCTTCAGCATTGCCAACGATGTCGCCAAGTATTTCGCCATCATCCCGGCGCTGTTCGGGGCGCTGTACGCCGCCGGGGCCGAGGCGGCGGGCCCGCTGGCCACGCTGAACATCATGGGGCTGGCTTCGCCGCAGAGCGCCATTCTGAGCGCGACGATTTTCAACGCGCTCATCATCATCGCGCTGGTGCCGCTGGCCCTGCGCGGGGTGAGCTATAAGCCGATGGGCGCGGCGGCGGTCTTGCAGCGCAACCTGCTGATTTACGGCCTGGGCGGGTTGATTGTGCCATTCATCGGTATCAAACTGATTGACATCCTCATCACGGCGATTGGGCTGGTTTAGGAGCCAGGTATGGGGCAAAAACAGCTTTTACCTTATGCGGGTCTGCTGATCACGGGGGTAATTGCCACGCTGTTTCTGCTGCTGGAGGGTGAACTGCCGCTGACGGAAACCGAACATCTGCTTTTGCAAATTCTGTGGGTTGGTGTGGCATTCGGGGCGCTGCTGGCCTGGAGTTTGCAACCGGCGCTGCCCCCGCCCGCGCCCCCGCCGGCAGCGGCCAGCCGCACGGACAGCGCTGAAGTGCCCCCGGCGGCGGCAGGGCACGACGAACGTTACGATCAGGATCGGCTGTGGCTGCAACAGCATCCCGGCGATGATATTGATGATATGCATAACACTCCGTATGGTGAACAGGAGCACTAACATGATTAACCTGTGGCAAACCGCGCTGCGAATGCTGCTGGCGCTGACGATCCTCACCGGCGTGATTTACCCGCTGGTCATCACGGCGGCGGCCCAGGTACTTTTCCCGGCACAGGCGCAGGGCAGCCTGCTGCGCGACGGCGAAACCGTCATCGGGTCGGCGCTCATCGGGCAGAATATGAACGGCGACCCGCGTTACTTCTGGTCGCGGCCCTCGGCCATCAACTACAATCCGCTGCCTTCCGGCGGCAGCAACCTCACGCTCACCAGCGCCGCTTTGCGTGATGCGGTGCAGCAGCGGGCCGCCGACCTGATGCAGTCCGCCGGCCTCACCGGCGACATGACTCAGGTGCCGGCGGAGATGCTGTTTGCTTCGGCCAGCGGGCTGGATCCGCACATCAGCCCGGCCGCGGCGCGGTTGCAGGCGGGCCGGGTGGCGGCCGCGCGGGGGCTGGACGAGGCCCGGATCATGACGCTGATTGACGGGAGCGTGGAAGCGCCACAGCTCGGCCTGCTGGGGACGGAGCGCGTGAATGTGCTGCTGCTCAACCTGGCGCTGGATGCATTACAATAGAACAAAGCAACTGTGAGAGAACGCGATGGATAACGACCGCCCCGACCCGGATGCCCTGCTGGCCGCGATCCAGAAAGATGAGCAGCGCCAGCAGCGCGGCCAGCTCAAAATCTTCTTCGGCATGGCGGCCGGGGTCGGCAAGACTTATGCCATGCTGGCAGCCGCCCGCCGCTTACAGGCGGAAGGGGTGGATGTCGTCGCCGGTTATGTGGAAACGCATCAACGCGCCGAAACGGCGGCCCTCCTGGCCGGGCTGGAGATCATCCCGCGCCAGCCCGTCGCGTATCGCGGCACCCTGCTGGACGAGATGGATACCGATGCCATCCTCCAGCGCCGGCCGCATACGGTGCTGGTGGATGAACTGGCGCATACCAATGTCCCCGGTGTGCGCCATGTGAAGCGCTATCAGGATGTGCAGGAACTGCTGGCCGCGGGCATCACCCGGTGTGCGCCATGTGAAGCGCTATCAGGATGTGCAGGAACTGCTGGCCGCGGGCATCAACGTCTATACCACCATCAACGTCCAGCACTTTGAAAGCCGTGCCGATGCCGTCCGCCAGATCACCGGGATCACCGTGCATGAGACCGTGCCCGATTCGATCCTGGACATGGCCGACGAAATTGAACTGGTGGATTTGTCGCCGGAAGATTTACGCAAGCGGCTGGCCGAAGGCAAAGTGTATACGCCGGAGCGCATCGAAACGGCGGCGGGCAACTTCTTCCGGGTGGGCAACCTGACGGCGCTGCGGGAAATGGCGCTGCGGCTGACCGCCGAGCGCGTCGATCATCAGCTTCAGGATTATATGCGCGTCAAGCAGATTGCCGGGCCGTGGAAATCGGGCGAGCGCCTGCTGGTGGCGGTGGGGCCCAGCCCGTTCTCCGAACAGCTCATCCGCTGGACGCGGCGCATGGCCTACAACCTGGAAGCGCCCTGGCTGGCGGCCTACATCGAAACCCCGGCGGAAGTGACGGCCGAACAGCAAAAACGGCTGGCGGCGAACCTGGCGCTGGTGCGCGACCTGGGCGGCGAAGTGATCGTGACGGCCGGCACCAGCGTCAGCGATGGGCTGCTGCGGCTGGCGCGGCAGCGCAACGTCACCCAGATCGTCGTGGGCAAGCCGCTGCGCCACCCCGTGCAGGATTGGCTGCGCGGCGGGTCGCTGGTCGATCATCTGATTCGCGCCAGCGGCGATATTGATATTTACGTCGTCACCGGCGACCAGCCTGCCGACGCGCCCCGCCCGCGCCCCCCGTCCGACGCGCCGCCGGCCGCCTGGGGGCGCTACCTGCTGGCGGCCGGCATCATCGTGGCCGCCACCGTGCTCAACCTGCTGGCGCTGCCCATCATCAGTTATCAGGCGGCCGGGTTAATCGAACTGCTGGCGGTGCTGCTGATTGCCATCTACATCGGCCGCGGGCCGGCGCTGCTGGCGGCCGCGCTCAGCGCGGTATCGTGGAATTTTCTGTTCATCGAACCGCGCTTCACCTTCCAGATTTCACGCGCGGAAGATGTGATTCTGTTTGTGCTGTATTTCGCCATTGCCATCTTCACCGGCAACCTGACGGCCAAACTGCGTACCCAGGAACGCCAGGCCCGCCGCAATGCTGACCGCACGCTGGCGCTGTACACCCTGGCCCGCGAGATCGCCGGGGCGGTGGATATGGAGCAGGTGCTGCGCCTGGCCGTCGCCCAGATCGGGCGGGTGTTCGATGCCGAAGTGGCGGTGCTGCTGCCGGGGCCGGGGGGCAGTGCGGCGGTCGCGCATCCGGCCGGCACGCTGGCGCTGGATGACAAAGCCTTCAGCGTGGGGCTGTGGGCCGTGGAGAATGGCCGGCCCGCCGGGCGCTTTACGGATACCCTGCCCCTGGCCACTGTGCAGTTCATCCCGCTGAAGACGGCAGCGCGCACCGTGGGCGTGATCGGCATTCGCACCCGCCAGCCGGAGCGCCTGTCCTTTGACCAGCAGGCGCTGCTGGAGACCTTCATCAACCAGATTGCGCTGGTGATAGAGCGCGAACTGCTGGACGAAGCGGCGGAACAATCCGCCATGCTGCAAGAATCCGAACGGCTGTATACCACCTTGCTCAATTCCATTTCCCACGAGCTGCGTACCCCCATTGCGGCGATTACGGGCGCGGCCAGCAGCCTGCTGGATGCCGCCACCAGCGCCAGCGAAGCCGCCCGCGTGGAACTGACGCACAGCATTCACAGCGCCGCCGGCCGGCTGAACCGGCTGGTGGAAAATCTGCTGGATATGTCGCGGCTGGAAAGTGGCCGGTTGCAGCTTAAGCGGGACTGGTGCGACGTGAGTGAAATCATCGGCGTGGCCGTGCAAAAGCTGCAACCGGAGTTGCAGCGGCACCCGCTGACGCTGGTCATTGCGCCCCACCTGCCGCTGATACAGGCGGATTTTGTGCTGCTGGAACAGGCGCTGGTGAACCTGCTGGACAACGCCAGCCACTACACGCCGGCCGGCACGCCCATTACCATCACAGCCGGGCAGCAGGGAGCCACCGTGGTCATCAGCGTGCAGGATGCCGGCCCGGGCATTCCGCCGGACGATCTGGAACGCATTTTTGATAAATTTTATCGGGTATCGGGGACGGCGGCGGGGGGCACCGGGCTGGGCCTGTCTATCAGCCGCGGGCTGATCGAGGCACATGGCGGCACGCTGAGCGCCGACCATGTGCCCGGCGGGGGCGCAGAATTCATTCTGCGGCTGCCGGTGCCGGCGGCCCCGCCCCCCGTGCCAGAGGCGGTCACATGAGCGCGGGATTGCAGGTACTCATTATCGATGATGAAGTGCCGATTCGGCGCTTTTTGCGGATTAGCCTGGAAGCGCACGGCTATCACGTACAGGAAGCCGTGGCCGGGCAGGAGGGCATGGTGAAGCTGGCCCGCCTGCGCCCCGATCTGGTCATTCTGGATATGGGGCTGCCCGATGTGGATGGGCTGGAAGTGCTGAAGCGCCTGCGCGAATGGACGCAGACCCCGGTCATCATCCTCTCGGTGCGCGACAGCGACGAGGATAAAGTGGCCGCGCTGGATGCGGGAGCCGATGATTACCTGACCAAGCCCTTCAGCATGGACGAACTGCTGGCCCGCCTGCGGACGGCCCGGCGGCACAGCCAGCCGCAGCCGCAGGAAGCCAGTTTCACCAGCGGTCATCTGCACGTTGACCTGATGCGCCGGCTGGTGACGGTGCAGGGCGAACCCATCAAGCTCACGCCGACCGAATACGCGCTGCTGCGGCTGTTGATTCAACATGCCGGCAAAGTGCTGACGCACCAGCAAATTCTGCGGACGGTGTGGGGGCCGGAGTACGTGCAGGAGACGCATTATTTGCGGGTGTACTTTGCCCAGTTGCGCCAGAAAATTGAGGCGAACCCCGCGCTGCCGGCCATCATTCTGACGGAGCCGGGGGTGGGGTATCGGCTGGTTAATCCCCGTTGATGCATGGTCAAAGCGATTGGGACGCGCTGGAGGACACCACCTGC
>JALOOI010000343.1 GCA_025454495.1 Anaerolineae bacterium | reverse complement strand
GTGCTGTCTTTGATGAAAATTTGCTCTTTGCCGCCTTCATCGTTCAGGCCGAAGGTGTGGCCCAGGCGGGTTTTCATCAGGCGGAGCTGGGTTTTGCCGTCGATGTGGGACTTATTCTGCGCGATGGGCGGGGCATCCTTGCCGTTGTACAGCCCGCCCAGGACGTAAGGCCGGTTAAAATCGCCAGATTCAAAGGCCACCAGCACTTCATCGTCCACCTCCGGCAGCCAGTAGATGCCGCGGTTGGCCCCGCCGCCGGTGAAGACCACCCGCGCCCACACTGATTCAATCTTATCATCCAGCCACGGGAATTTGACGCACACATAGCCGGCGGATTTGGTCGCCTGGTCACTGTTCCACACCTTGGTGATGACGGCCGGCACCACGCCGGGCCAGGTGCGCGACAGGTGCAGGCGCTGCGGGTCGCTGAGGCCGCCGCCGGTGCCGCCGGCTAATTTTTGCCCGCGCAGCCCTTCCACCCGGAAGCGGGTGAAATAGCCGCTGCCATCATAATAATGGGTGATGCCGGTGGGCTTATAGGTGCCGCTGAAGCGGGGGCCCACTTCGCTGATGCTGAGCGCCACGCCGAGCTGGATGGCCGCATCGCCATAGGTCAGGCCTTCGGCCTCCACCGATTCCGAATTGATGTGATCCAGCAGGGATTTGGCCAGGTTTTCGGCATCTTTGGCGTTTTCTACCCCGCGCTGGATTTCGACGTAGCTGGCAGTGCCGAAGGCGCTTTTGGCCAGGGACCCGCCAGATTGGCCGAAACCGGTGGTGGCGTGGCTGGTGCTGCTGCTGGACGTGCCCACGATGGCTGCTTTTTTCACCGCATCCCAGCCGCGCACCTCGGCTTTGTCGGATTGGCCGGCCAGCGTGAGGCGCGGGCGAAAATAGCGCAGGGTCTCGCCCCATTTGAGCATGATGGTGGGCGTGGCGGGCAGGTTTTTAAACAGCAGTTTGTTGTTGACGGGGTTGATGTAAAAGACGAAGCCATTCCGCAGCGCCAGCGCCTGCAACAATTCAAAGTCGCTCAGGAATTCCTGCACGTTTTCCGCGCGGACGATGCCCGTATCCTCCACCTCCACCGTCAGCCCGTATTGCCCGGCGATGCTGGTTACATTATCGCTGTCTTTGGTTTTGACAAATTTGCGGGCGGTGCGCGGGCGCATCAGCCGGTGCAGTTTATCGTAGGCGGTGATGATGTGATGGGCGATGAGGTCTTCGCCGAATTCGGTTTCGATGCCGGTCACTTCGCCGGCGAAGACGACTTTGTTGGTCGTCCCCGACGGCAGGCTGATGGCCATGACGCTGCCGGGTTCAAAGGGTTTGGTGATGTTGGTCAGCTTCACATCCGCATCGCGCAGGCGCACGATGGCGCGGGCGGGCATGGACAGCGTCTGGTCAACTTCGACCGACACCAGTTGATCCATGATGGCCTTGCTCAGCGCCGTGCCATTAACGGCGATCTTGATGTGCATGATGCGGGGTGGCGTGGCGGTGGTCATCGGGCGTTTCTCCTGGCAGCCGGTTTAACTGAAGGTCTGCCCGTTCTGGACGCGCAGCGGGTTATCAACATTGTTGCGTTCGGCCACTTCGCGCATGTTGTTGCTATCGCCGGTGGAATTATTGGCGACATGATCCATGCGGTCGCCGGCGACGGCCACAACAACTTTGGCGGTGGCGATGGCCACGGTGGCCGCGACGGTCAGGGCCATCAGCACGTCCATATCCAGCCCCGGCATGAGGCGGATGCGGGCGGTGCCGAAACTGGTGAGCTGGGGCGGCGGGCTGTCGTCGATATACTGTTCCAGGGTTAAATCCACCTGCACGCGCACGGGCACGCCCTGGGTGTTGAACAGGATAAATTTCTGGCTCATGCTGGTGATGATGGCTTTAAAGTACAGCCGGCCCCATTCAAAGGCCACCGGCGGCGGCGAGCTTTTCGCCGAGTCGCGGTTGGTGCGGCTTTCGTCCACAAGCATCATTTTCCACAATTTTTCGGTGTACTTGCGGACATCGGTATCCTGTTCCATGGTGTCGAAGTACAGCGACAGGCGCAGCACCTGGGGGCCGCCCTGGGTGAATTCGACCACCGGCACGTTGACCCCTTTGGTTTGCGATTTGCTCCAGGAGTTGCTCTTGGAGATGGTGTATTCAAACGGGTTGAACATGCATTTCAGTTCATCGCTGGTGGAAAGATTGGTGAGCTTGGCCGGGGTTAAACCACCGCGCGTCAGGTTCAGCAGTGCCATAGGGTCTCCCTGGTCAGAATTTACCGAAACGTTCTTTTTCTGTCCACAGGCGCTGGCGCAGCAGTTGATACACTTTTTGCGCCACTTCTTCGATTAACATCTGGTGGCCCTCGTCCGGGCCGGTCGGGTCGGTGTCGGGATCGGTGGTTTCGGTGCCGCTGCCGTTGACGGTGCTGGTCACTTCACCGATTTCCACCACCCGGTTGATGCGCGGGCTGTCGGCCGGCGGGGCGGCCGGCGCGGTGGCCGGGCCAACCGCCGGCCCGGTGGACTCCGGCGAGCGGGCGGGCGCGGGCGGGGTTGCGGCCGGGGTACGCTGCAAGGGTTTACCGGCGATGGGCGTATCCGGGGACAGGCCCAGCCAGCCCATGAGCTTACTCTCCAGCGCGTTAGGCGGGCGCGGGCTGGCGCTGCCACCGGCCGGCGTGCGCTGTACCGGCGGCGCGGCCGGATTGGGTGCGTCACCGGGGATCATGCCGGCAGCGACCAGCGCCTGATACACATCAACATCGTTCCGGGCGGGCGCGGCTTCGTCAGGTTCCGGCGTGCGCTGCACATAGCGCGAAGCCACCGGGGGCGCGGCCGGATTCGGCGCGGCGGTGTTGGGCGCGTCACCGGGGATCATGCCGGCAGCGACCAGCGCCTGATACACATCGACATCGTTCCGGGCGGGCGCGGCTTCGTCAGGTTCCGGCGTGCGCTGCACGTAGCGCGAAGCCACCGGCGGCGCGGCCGGATTCGGCGCGGCGGTGTTGGGCGCGTCACCGGGGATCATGCCGGCAGCGACCAGCGCCTGATACACAT
>JALOOI010000143.1 GCA_025454495.1 Anaerolineae bacterium | reverse complement strand
TCACGCCGGGCGGCGGCGCAGTGCTGGCGCAGCAGGGCCACCCGTTCCGCATACAGCGGATAGGGGGCATCCGGCATATTCCACAGGTCGGCATAGCGCACGGCGAGCTGCATGGTTTTGCTGCCACCACCGCCCACCAGCAGCGGCGGCCGGGGGTGGGGCCGGGGTTCGCACCAGGCGGATTGCACGCGGTAGAACGCGCCTTCGTAGCTCACCGGGCCCGGCTGCGTCCACAGCCGGTGGAAAATTTCCAGCGTATCTTCAAGCTGGCCCACACGCACCCCCGGCGACGGAAACGGGTAGCCATAGGCGTGGTATTCATCCTCTTTCCAGCCCGCGCCGATGCCCATGATGACGCGCCCGCCGGTGAGCGCGTGCAGCGTGGCCACCATTTTGGCCGTCAGCGCCGGGTTGCGGTACCCCTGCCCCAGGACGATAGGGCCGATCTGGAAGGCCGGGTAACGCGCCGCCAGATAGCTGATGACCGTCCACGCTTCATAGGTGGGCAGGTCATCCCAGAAAAAATGATCCGTCATCCACAGGCTGGTAAACGTCCCGGCCAGGCGCGGCAGCGCGGTATCCAGCAGGTGCGACCACGCAGCCAGGTGGTCTTTTGGCGGCCCCGCCGGCACCACCAGCCCAAACTCCAGCGTCATATGTCCGGCTCCTTTCGCCCCGCAGGGCCAACGCAGCAAAATGGAGGGGCAGCGCACGAACTTTGATGACCTTGCCGCGCCCTCACCCCCGTCCCCTCTCCCCGACGGGCTGCACCCTGGGCGAGGGGAGACCACCCCGGTGCCAGGGTGCAATTCGCAGGGGCACGATGACATCGTGTTCTGCTATGGATCGTGCCCCTGCCAGAGGAACGCGGGGTGAGGGCCAAACAGCCGCCCGGAGTGAATGGGCTGCGTCAGCCCTGTTTCGCCCCGGGGTGTGCAGCGCTTTTCCGAGTGTAACGCGCTATAATCTACCCGGCAACACCTTCACTTATCCACGATGGAGAAACCCGACCATGACCCAGACCCTTACCCCGGGACGCTACCGGGGTCTGAAGATGACGGCCAACGATGGCCATATTTTTAACATCCTGGCCTTTGACCAGCGCGGCAGCTACCGCAAGATGCTGCCCGCCGCCACCTCGTTTGAAGATGCGGTGGCCATCAAGCGCGAAGTGGTGGTGGGGCTGGCCCCGCATGTGACGGCCGTGCTGCTGGATAACCAGTACGGGCTGCCCTCCGTCCTGGGGATGCGCGGCGGCTGCGGCGTGTTGATGTCGCTGGAGGAAAGCGGCTACAGCGGCGATGCCACCTACCGCCGGCTGCAATTTAACCCGGACTGGACGGCCGCCAAAATCCGCCGCATGGGGGCTTCGGCCGTCAAGCTGCTGGCCTATTATCACCCGCATTCCGGGGCGCTGGCGGACGAGATCGAACAGGTGGTGCGCCAGGTGGTGGCGGAATGCCACGCGCAGGATTTGCCGGTCTTCCTGGAGCCGATGTCCTACAGCCTGGACGCGAATATGGCCAAAGAGAGCGCCGAATTTGCCCGCACGCGCCCGGAAGTGGTCATCGAAACGGCCCGCCGGCTGACGCACACCGGCGCGGATGTGCTGAAGCTGGAATTTCCGGTGGATGCGGCCTTTAACAACGATGTGGCGCTGTGGCAGCGCACCTGTGAGCAGGTGAGCGCGGCGGCCACCGTGCCGTGGGTGCTGCTGAGCGCGGGGGTGGATTTTGAAACCTTCGCCACGCAGACGGATATAGCCTGCCGGGCCGGGGCCAGCGGCTGGCTGGCGGGCCGGGCCATCTGGAAAGAATGCGTTACCTACAGCCCGGCCGAGCGCCAGGCGTTTCTGGCCGGGACGGCCGTCACGCGCACGCAGCGCCTGAACGTGCTGGCGCACCAGGCCCGCCCGTGGACCGACTTTTACAGCCTGCCGGCCACCGGCAGCGACTGGTACACCACCTATTAGCCGTGCCGCCGGCGGGGCCACCACAGGCCGCCGCCGGCGATTTTACAGCAGCAGCAGGTACAGCACCACGATGCCGAACAGCGGTACCCCCAGGGCCACCGTGGACTGCCCCGGCGTAAGCCCGTACACCGCCCGAATCCCCTGCACCATCAAAATCAGTTGATACACGCTGAGCGCCAGGCTGACCAGCGACAGCAGCACGGCAAAGGCCGGCACCGTCAGCGAGACGGACAGAATGAGGATGAGGACGCTGAGGATGTTCAGCGGCGCAGCAATGGCCGACAGCGTGTACACCAGCGCCCCGTAGCGCCCCGGCTTCTTTTTGCTGCTGTCCAGCCGTTCGGCGATGTAATGCACCGCCCGCGCGAAGACCATAAAAAACACAATGCTGATGGCCCCGGCAAAAGGCACCACGCACAGCATGGTCAGCCACAGGCTGCTTTGCAATTCGCCCAGGCTCATCGTCTCCGGCAGCAGTTGCTGCATCTCCGGGTCGGTGGTGAGGGCGGACATGAGCGTGTAAAACATCACAAAGGCGGCCACACAGCCGGTGAGGTACAGCCACACATAGGCGCGGCGCGGGGTGGCCGCCGGATCATTCAACACTTCGGTAAAGGTCTGCACCGACGGCCGGGTGATAACGGCCGTCCACACTTCGCTCCACGAATAACGGGCCGGGATGTTTTCCTGCGGTGACATAAAGCGCTTCCTCCATACACTAACCATGCCAGCACTGTGACTATTGTACCTGTTTTCGATGAGCAGGCTTATAGAAAAAGTGGCCCATCACCGCTACAATACACGCCGTGTATTGACCGATGGACTGAAGACAGGCCGCATGACAGACTGGATTACACCCCTGGGCAGCATTGACGGAGTACGGGTGGCACACTTGCCGGCATTCAGCGATGAGCGCGGGCGTTTTCAGGAAACGTTCCGGCAAACCTGGTTCCCGGAAGCGGACTGGTCGCGGATGCAGAGCAATCGCTCCGATAGCAAAGCGCAGGTGCTGCGCGGGCTGCATTATCATTTTCACCAGGTGGATTACTGGCAGGTGGCGGCCGGGGTCATCCGGGCCGGGCTGGTGGATTTGCGCCCGCACTCGCCCACGTTCATGCAGGCGGCCACGCTGGAAATGACCGACGCGCAGCCCATGGGGCTGTTCATCCCCATCGGGGTGGCGCATGGCTTTCTGGCGCTCACGGATTGCACGCTCATCTACATCGTCAACAATTATTACGATGGCAAAGATGAATTTGGCGTGGCGTGGAATGATCCGGCCTTCGGGCTGGACTGGGGCACACAGTCGCCGCTGCTGTCCCCGCGTGATCTGCAAAATCGGCCCTGGCAGGCTATTCCCGCGGGCGAGCGGCCGCGCTGAGGGCCGGCCGCCCGCCGCGGCCGTTACAGCGCCTCGCGCATGGGGCGCATCCCGATGAGGAAAATGCGGCCTTTGGGCGGCTGCGTCACCGCGAACAGGACGGCCTCGGCCACGTCTTCAGCATCCAAAAATTCCTGCAATTTGGGGTCATCCGGGTTGCGCCCGGTGCCAAACGCGAAATAGGTATGCACCCCGCCAGGGGCGATGTAGCTCACCTTTACCCCCCGGTCGCGCACTTCATGATCCAGCGCGGTGGCAAAGCCATACTGCGCGTGCTTGCTGGCACAGTACACGGCTTCATTGGGCAGGCCGCGCAGCCCCGCCACCGACCCCACAAAGACCACATGCCCGGCGCGGCGTTCCAGCATGGCGGGCAAAAAGGCCTTCGTGCATAAAAAGGTGGAGCGCATATTGGTGTTCATCATCCAGTCGTATTCTTCTACCGATACCTGGTCGATGGTGCCGTATTTGCCCACGCCGGCATTGTTCACCAGAATATCCACCTGCCCGAAGGTGTCCTGCACCTGCTGCTGCACCCGCGCCACGTCCGCGGCCTGCGTCAGGTCAGACACGGCCGCCAGCGCCTGCACCCCCAGAGCGGTGATTTCGCCGGCGAGCTGTTGCAGATCGGCTTCGGTGCGGGCAGTGAGGACGATGTGCGCCCCGGCCTGCGCCAGCGAGAGCGCCACGGCCCGGCCGATACCCCGGCTGGCCCCGGTGATGAGCGCAATTTTGCCATCCAGATGACCCATAAGTTTTGCTCCTGTGAACGCTTATTTTTCAAGAACGGCGGCCGCCCACCATACCACAGCGCGGCAGATGCGGCAACCGCAACCACAATCGCAGCCGCAACCGGCTTCAGGCGGGGTCGGCGCGGCGCAGCCGGGCCCGCAGCCGCCACCACAGCAGCAGCAGGATGGCCGCCAGCAGCGCGGCGTGCAGGGCGGCCACCGGCGGCCCGCTGCCTTCCAGCAGCCGCCCGTGTAGATTGGGCAGCGTGGCCCCGCCAATGCTGGCACAGGCGATCACCGCGCCGGCGGCCCGGCCCGGGGTGGTGTGAAAATGCGCCGTCACCAGCGAAATGGTGGTGGGGAAAATGGGCCCGCAGGCAAAACCGAGCAGCAGCGTCGCTGCCACGGTCAGCGGGCGCTGGCCCACGCCGGCCAGCAGCAGCCCCGCGCCCACCAGCGCGCCCAGGGCGGCCAGCCACAGCACCCGCTGCGGCCCCATGCGCCCGCCCAGGCCGGCCACCAGCAGCCGCCCCAGCGTCAGCGCCAGCCAGAAACCGCCCGTCAGCAGTGCGCCATTTTCGGCCGTCAGCACCGCGGTTTGCACGACGTAAACGCTCGTCCAGCCGGCAATGGCATTTTCAAAGCCCACATACACCAGGATGAACAGGGCGAACAGCCACAGCAGCGGCACGCGGTACAGCCCGGTGCCGGCCTCGTGGGCGACGGCGGGCCGGCTGTGTTCGCCGCGCACATACCAGGCCAGCAGCGGCAGTTGCAGCAGCGTGATGATCGCGCCCGCCCACAGCCCCGGCAGCGCCGTTTGCCACTGTGCCAGCGTGAGCGCGGCCAGGGCCGGGGCCGCCACCGCCCCCACGCCGAAAAACACGTTCAGCCAGTTGAGGATGCTGACGCGCTTTTCGGGGTACAGCCCGGCGATGTTGACGGTGATGCCCGTATCCACCGCGCCATGGCCTACGCCGGTGATGAGGCCGGCCAGCAGCAGCAGCGGCAGGCTCGTCGCGGCGGTATACAGCAGCGTGCCGCCGCCCAGCAGCGCCAGCCCGGTGAGCAGCACCGGCGCGGCCCCCAGGCGATCCAGCACCAGGCCGGCGACCGGCTGCGCCAGCAGCGCCCCCAGAAACAGCACGCTGAACAGGCCGCCCACGGCCGCCGCGCTGCTGCCCGTTTGCGCGGCCAGGTCGGGCAGGGCCGGCCCCACGCCGGCCGTCACCATGCCCAGCCCCAGAAAGGCCGCGCACGATGTCGCCAGAATAGCTGTTCGCTGCTGCACCATCGCCTCCCATCTTATGCCTGCGGCCGATTGTACTGCGCCGCCCGCCGGATTGCATGAGTCCACGCGCTGCCGCCAGAAGTGAACAAATGCTCTGACAAATGTACACCCCGCGGCCGGGCAGGCTGTGCTATAGTAACAGCAGGCCGGCGCGGGGCACTGTCCCCGGGCCGCCGTACTGACCAATCAAGGAGGAAGTCCGATGCCATTTCCGGCCGAATTTTCCGGTTATGTGACGCTGCTGCTGCTGGGCGGGGTGTTCTTCATCGGTTACGGGCTGCTGTACATTGCCGGCAAGCCGCTGATGTGGCGCTGGCAGGGGCTGTTTCGGCTGCGGCGGGGCAAAGCGGCCCCCCACCGCACCGCCGCCTGGGATCGGCGGACCACCCGCAGCGGCGCGGGCTATGTGTTCATCGGCGCACTGGCGCTCTTTTTCGCGCTGTTCGTGCCGGCGGCGCTGCAAACGCTCACCCAATCGCTGCCGTAAGGCGGCCCCGCACCGGAGGCTAACCCGCCCGCATGACGCATCGTTTTTTGCTCGTCCAGCCCGCTGACCTGGGCGATATGATCGTGACCACCCCGGCCCTTGCCGCGCTGCGCCAGGCGCACCCGGCCGCCCATCTCACGCTGCTGGCAGCGGAGCGCGTGGCCGGCGTGGTGGAAGAAGGCCTGGTCGATGAGATCATCCCGTTAGACCGGCGCGGCTTTAACAGCACGCTGGCCTTTTTGCGCCCCGGCAACCTGCGCCGTCTGTGGCGGCTGCGCCGGCCGGGCTACGATACCGTGATCGTGTTTCGCCATTTAACGCTGCGGGCCGGCACGCTCAAATTCTGGTTGATTGCGAAAGCCAGCCGCGCCACCCGCGTGATCGGGCTGGACAATGGTCACGGCTGGTTTTTGACCGACCGGCTGCCGGATGGCGGTTTTGGCGCACAGCACGAAGCCGAATACTGGCTGGCGCTGGCGGCCCTGGCGGGCGCGGCCCCCGGCCCGCAGCGGGCCCGGGTGGCGTTTGACCGGGGGCCGCTGCCGCTGGCGGCCACCCTGGGGATGCGCGTCGTCATCCATGCCGGCAGCGGCGGCTACAGCCGGGCGCGGCGCTGGTCGCCGCAGTTCTTCGCCCGCGTGGCCGATGCGCTGGTGGCGCAGCAGGGGGCGCAGATCGTGCTAGTGGGCGCGGCCGAAGATGACGCGGCCGCCGTGCAGCAGGCCATGCAGCAGCCGGCCCTCAACCTCACCGGCCAGACCAGCCTCACCGGCCTGGCGGATGTGCTGCGCTCGGCGGATGTCTTCATCGGTGCCGACAGCGGGGTGATGCACCTGGCCGCGGCGGTGCGGACTCCGGTGGTGGCCATCTTCGGGCCCAGCAACCATGCCGCCTGGCAGCCCTGGTCGCCGGGGGGGCGCACGCGCATCGTCCGCAGCGGGCCGGAATGCAGCCCGTGCAGCTATGTGGGGCACGGCGTGGGCCAGCGCGACGGCTGCGCCGCCCGCACCTGCATGAAGCTGGTCACGCCGGAGCAGGTGCTGCGGGCCGTGTATGAGGTGCTGGAACTGCCCGCCCCGGCCGACCTGCCGCCGCCGCCGCCCGCCCCACCGCCGCCGCCGCGCGTGCGCGATGTGGTGCACATCCTGGGCATCCCGGTTGACCGCATCACTTACAGCCAGTGGATGGATTTGGTCGATACCTGGGTGCAACACAGCCCGCGCTGCCAGCATGTGTGTACCACCAACCCGGAATTTGTGGTGATGGCGCAGCGCGATGCCAGTTTCCGGCATATTTTGCAGCGGGCTGACCTGTGCATTGCCGATGGCGTGGGGCTGCTGTGGGCGGCCCGCCTGCTGGGGCGGCCGCTGCCGGAGCGCGTCACCGGCAGCGATGGCACGCTCATCATCGCGCAGGAGGCGGCCCGGCGCGGCTGGAAATTGTTCCTGCTGGGGGCCGCGCCCGGCGTGGCCGAAACGGCCGCCGCGGTCATGCGCGAGCACCTGCCGGGAATCCAGGTGGTGGGCACTTACCCCGGCAGCCCCGCGCCGGAAGAAGAAGACGCGCTGGTGGAGCGCATCAACGCCAGCGGGGCGGAGATTGTGCTGGTGGCCTATGGTGCGCCGGCGCAGGATAAATGGATCGCCCGCAATACGCCGCGCCTGCGGGTGAAGATGGCCATGGGCGTGGGCGGGGCGCTGGATTTTATCGCCGGGGTGGTGCCGCGCGCGCCGGAAGCGATGCGCCGTTACGGGCTGGAATGGCTGTACCGGCTGTACAAACAGCCCTGGCGCATCGTCCGTATGCTGCGGCTGCCGCTGTTCGTGGTGCTGGTCATCCTGCGCGGGGAAAAATGACCGGCCCCTGCTGCTGAAGGGTCTGCGTACCCTTTTCTACCCGCTGCCACACGGCAGCCCGCGGGAAAGAAAGGTATAATTCGGCCTATGCTGCCGCGTGAACAACAGGATACCGCTATGAGCGAGAAAAGCACCAATCACAAAGGAACGGATCGCACCACGCCCGCCGCGGACAGCCCCACGCCGCCGCCGCCGCCGCCCCCGACCACCACCTGGAACCGGCTGCCGAAGTGGCTTCAGGAGATGATTACCTTCTTCTGGGAACTGGTGCGGCGCATCTTCACCATGATTCGCTCGCTGTTCTTCCTGGTGGTGGATACGGTGACGATGGTGCTGCCCTCCAGCGCCCTCACCTCGCGCCGGGATGATGAAACCTACATCCGCGAACTGCGCGAGGAACTGACCGGCGTAATCGAAAATTTGCCGCTGGAGCCGGAACAGAAAAACGTCATCTTCAAGAACTGGCTGCCCCAGCTCATCTGGACGAATGGCCGCGCCAACCGCGAGCGCAACGCCAATGAGCTGATTCGCTGGTGGCAGATTATCCTGGGGGTGCTGATCCCGGTGTTCACCACCCCGGTAGCCTTTGGCATCGCCCAGACCACCGGCACCGCCGAAGCGGCCGGCAATCCGTCGTCGCTGGGGGTGACGGGCGTGCAGATCGGCGCGGTGATGGGCGTGTTCGTGGCCGTGCTGACGGCGCTGGCGCAGTTCCGCCGCCCGGAAGACCGCTGGCGGCATTACCGCATCCTGGCGGAAAATTACCTGATGGAGCTGTGGGACTTCATCACCCTCAGCAATGAGGCCTACAAAGAGACGAAGACGCACAGCGAGTCCTTCCCCATCTTCAACCAGCGCATGACGCGCCTGCGCCGCGACGATGTGAACGCTTTCTTCTCCGAAGTCACCTCGCGGACGATGGACATGGACGAGATGAAGAAGCAGATCACCGATCTGAAAGGCTTCCTCATCACCCTCAAGGAAGACGGCAAGCCCGGCGCGGACAAAGATACGGCGGGCTGATGCGCCTGCTGCTGATTTTGCCCTGCTGCATCGGCGATGTGGTGCTGGCCACGGCCACGCTGCACGCGCTGCGGCAGGGTTTCCCGGCGGCCCACATCACCTGGGCCGTGGGGGCCTGGTCGCGCCAGGTCATCGAAGACCACCCCGCGCTGGATGCCATTCTGGATACCGGCCCCGCCGCCCTGCCGGTGCAAACGCCGGCCGGGTTCTGGCGTTTTGTGCGCCAGGTGCGGGCCGGCCAGTTTGATGTGCTGGTGTCGCTGGTGCGCTCCCCGCGGATGAGCGCGGCGGCGCTGCTGACCGGCGTGCCGGTGCGGGCCGGGCCGGACAGCGGCGGGCGCGGGTTTGGTTATACGCTGCGGCAGCCGTTAAACCCGCGCACGGTGCAGCACGAAGCCCTCATTTACCTCAGCATCGCGCAGCGCCTGGGTATTCCGGTGGCGGGCCTGTATGCCGGCGTGCCGGTGACGGCGGCCGCCCGCACCACCATCTCCCACTTTATCGCGCAGCACGACATCACCGGGCCCTACCTGGTGCTCCACCCCGGCGGCGGCAGCAACCCCGGCATGACCATGGACAGCAAGCGCTATCCCCCGGCACAGATGGCCGCGCTGGCCAATGCACTGGTCGATGATACGGGGGCACGGGTGATTCTGGTGGGGGCAAACAGCGATCAACCGCTGATTGAGGCCGTCAGAGTGGCGCTGCGGGATAAGCCGGTGGTGGCCGGTGGGGTGCTGTCGCTGGCAGAACTGGCAGCGCTGGCGGCCGGGGCACGGCTGTACATCGGCAATGATACCGGCCTGACGCACCTGGCCGCGGCCAGCGGGGCCCGCACAGTGATGATCTTCGGGCCCAGCGACCCGCGCCGCTACGCGCCGTTTGTGCCACCAGGGCAGGCGCTGGCGCTGTGGCGGCCGGTGCCGCTGGACGCGCGCGGTGTGAACGCGGGCCCGCCGGCGGACTGGGACTGGTCGCGGGATGGGATTGGCGTGGCGGAGGCGCTGGCGCACATCCGCACTTTTCTACAGTCGTCCTAACAGGGTACAGAAGGAGAGCGCGGCCGGTCAGTTATCCCAGGCCAGCACGCTGAGGCGATGCGAGAACGTGTCATCCAGCCGCCGCGGGATCAATTCCAGGTGCAGGCGCAGCGTTTCGCCCGGCTGCAACCCCTGCTCCAGGCTCACCCGGTAGCCGCTGAGATGCCCGCGACGATCGGTGAGGCTGCATACCACCTGCACGCCGGTCAGCGGGCGCGGGTGCGGGTTGGTGAGCGTGGCGGTGACGACGTAGCGGCCGTAACTGCCCGGTTCGCGCAGCAGCACGCCCTGCTCATCGCTGATGGTCAGGTCATAAGGGCGGGCCCGGTACACCTCGACGGCGGCCAGCGCCGGCGGCAATACCGGAATCTGCTCGTTCAGGTCGGGCAGGCGAAGCTGGTAGGGGGCAAAATCGCCGGGCAGGATGTAGCGCTGTTCCGGCATGAAGGGCAGGCTCTCGCGGCTGAGGGGGTGCTGGCCCAGCAGGCGCACCTGATGCACCGGCAGCGACCCGGCGTTATACACCCGCCCCAGGCACAGCACGCTTTGCTGCGGGGCATCGTAACATACCGGCGGCTCAATCCTCAGCCGGGTACCCGGTGATGCGCCCGAAGCCACCAGCGGCGGCAGCGGGGCCGCCAGCGAGGGGGTGGGCCACAGCAGCGGCAGCGGTGTCAACGTCACCGGGGCCGTCAGCGCCACCGGGGCCGCCGCCGTCACCGGCGTACTGGCCGGCTGGCGGGACAGCAGCAGCAGCAGCCCCACGGCCAGCACCACCAGGGCGCACAGCAGCAGCAGCCAGCCGGGTTGAAGTTGTGCGAGTTGTGCCATGCCGGCACCTCCGGGATTGCGGAGTGAATGACGGTTAGATTATAACGCGGAAAATGAAAAGGGTAGACCAAAATGCCAACCTTTAATGAACTGGCCATGCTGGCCCAACAAACCGGCGCGGCGCTGCTGGCGCGGGGCTGGCAGGTGGCGGCCGCGGAATCCTGCACCGGCGGGCTGCTGCTGAGCACGCTGACGGATGTACCCGGCAGTTCGGCGTATGTGGCCGGCGGGGTGGTGTGTTACAGCAACGCCAGCAAGGAGCAGGTGGTGGGGGTGCCGGCGGAGGTGCTGCACACGCACGGGGCCGTCAGCGCAGCCACCGCCAGCGCCCTGGCCGAGGGCATCCGCCGGCTGCTGCACACGCCGCTGGGGATCGGCATCACCGGCATCGCCGGGCCCGGCGGCGGCACGCCGGATAAGCCGGTGGGACTGGTGTACATCGGGCTGGCCGGCGACCACGGCGTAACCGTGGCGCGGCATGTGTGGCCCGGCGACCGCCACGCCAACAAGCAGCACAGCGTGCACGCCGCGCTGACCATGATCCTGGCCGCCTGCGCCGAGGGATGACATCGGGCCGGGCGCTGGCAGGGTTCGGCAGCAGCCGGCAGCGCTCACCCGAACATTTATTTGACAAAAAGAACCTGTGTTCATTATACTCAGAACAGGTATTCGCGTTAGATGTGCTAACGCACATTGTGAAAGAGTTGACAGGTATGGCAGGCAAAAAACTCAATAAACTCTCTGAACGGCAGCGTAACATTCTGCGCTTTGTGCAGCGCTACACCAGCCAGAAAGATTACCCGCCCACCATCCGCGAGATCGGCGAAGCCACCGGCATCAATTCCACCTCGGTGGTCAATTACAACCTGAACAAGCTGGTGGAGGCCGGGCTGGTGGAACGGTCAGATCGTGTGTCGCGCGGGCTGCGCCTCACCGGCGAGGCGGCCGGGGTGCGTAAACGGGTGAGCGCGGGGGCCGCCGGGCCGCGGGTGCCGCTGATCGGCATGATCGTCGCCAGCGAGCCGGCCGCCATCCCGGATGACAGCGGCCATTACTACGATGATGATGATCTGATCGAGGTGCCGTCGTCGCTGCTGGCGGGCAACGACCCGGAACAGGTGTACGCGCTGAAGGTACGCGGCGATTCGATGATGGATGCCATGATCCAGGAGGGCGATATTGTCATCCTGCGCCGCCAGAACACCGCCAGCCAGGGCGA
>JALOOI010000342.1 GCA_025454495.1 Anaerolineae bacterium | reverse complement strand
GCCACATCCCCCGCAAGAATCGGAGTGCGGCGGTGGGCCGGTGGCGGTATCATGATCCTGTAGCGCGATAGCCACCGGAGAAACCCGTATGACCCCGCTGCCCGATGCTGCCACCTGCTGGCAGGCCGTCGCCCAACGCGACACCACTTACGCCGGTGTGTTCGTCTTTGGCGTAAAGACCACGCGCATCTACTGCCGCCCTGGCTGCCCGGCCCGGCTGCCGCTGGCGCACAACGTGGCCTTTTTCGCCCTGCCGGCCGCCGCCGAACAGGCCGGCTACCGCGCCTGCCGGCGCTGCCAGCCGCAGCATACCCCCCTGCGCGATGAGCACGCCGGCCGCGTGCAGCAGGTGTGTGCCTATATTCACGCCCACCTGGCGGACGCGCTGACGCTGGAAGACCTGGGGGCGGTGGTGGCGCTCAGCCCGGCGCATTTGCAGCGCCAGTTCACCCGGCTGATGGGCATTTCGCCGCATCAATATGTGGAAGCGTGCCGGATGCAGCAGTTTAAAGCGCAGCTTAAAGAGGGCGAGCGCGTGACGACGGCCATTTACAGCGCCGGTTTTGGCTCTGGCAGCCGCCTTTATGAACGTACCGAAACTCACCTGGGGATGAGTCCCACCACCTATCAGAAAGGCGGCGCACAGATGACGATTGCTTACCATACGGCCCACAGCGTGATGGGCCACTTATTGATCGCCACCACGGAACGCGGCATTTGTGCGCTCATGATCGGGGAGGATACCGCGGAACTGGTGGCGCGGCTGCACCGGGAATTCCCGGCGGCGGCCGTGCGTGCGGATGCCGGGGCATTGCAGGAGGCGCTGGCGCAGGTGCTGGCGTACCTGGCCGGCTGGCAGCCGCACCTGGCGCTGCCGCTGGATATCCGCGTGACGGCCTTCCAGCAGCGCGTGCTGGAGGCGCTGCTGCGCATCCCTTATGGCGCAACACGCACCTATGGCCAGATCGCCGCGGCGCTGGGCCGGCCGAAAGCGGCGCGGGCCGTGGGGCGGGCGTGCGCCACCAACCCGGTACCGCTGATTATTCCCTGTCATCGTGTGGTGGGCAGCGATGGCAGCCTGACCGGTTATGCCTATGGCACCGAACGCAAGCAGTATCTGCTGGCGCTGGAACAGCAGCCGGCCGGCTCACCCGTGGCAGTGCCAGATCAGGGTTAGGGTTGAGAGGGCGGCGTTTCCGTAGCGGGCTGCCCATCGTCGTCGCGCATGGGCACCGACAGCATCACGAACAATCCCAGGAAGAGAACGACCACCAGGGCGATGATGAATTGCAGCATCTTCCTTCTCCTTTCAACCGGAGGTGTGGCAAACAGACGGCGGTGTTATGTGCGTCTAATAGCATTAAACGCCAGAAGTCCGGCCGGCGTTCCGTTTTGCCAGGGATTTTTTACATAGATTTATCACAGCTAACAAAAAACTCAGAATGGCCCGGCGGGGCCGGCCCTCTGGCCCAACCCCGCCGCGGTCTTCAACGCCCGGCGGCCGCTTCCTGGTAGCGCTGCCGGGCTGTGGCCGCCAGGTCAGCATCGGCCACCACCCCGCCGCCGCGCACCGTCGCCCCGATCACCAGGCCGGCGCTGACCAGCACCATATTCTTGATGATGTACTGCCCCTCCAGCGTGGGCGCGATGGGAAACACGGTGAAGGCTTCGGCCGGGAACAGGAACAGCGGCGTAATGGTGCCCACCATTTGCAGGAACAGCAGCAGCAGCGTGGCCCGCATGAATTGACCCGTGAGCAGCCCCAGACCGATGAGCACTTCCCAGGCGGCCAGCACCGGCAGCGACACCGCCGGCGGCACCAGCCCGAAGCTGAGCGTGCTGATGGTGCGGGTGGCCAGTTCTTCCGCCGGGCTGAGCGCGGGGAAAAATTTGAGCGCCCCAAACCACACGAACACCAGCCCCAGGCTCACGCGCAGCAGCACCAGCCCGTAGCGGGCCATCCAGCGCGTCAGGCGCGTATCCACCTGCTGAAATGTGCGTTGCAACCCTGCCATAGTACGAACCCCTTTCTGTGAACTTTTTCACAACCAGTTCTATCATACGCAGCTTTGCCCCGTTTTATTGTGAGAGATTTCACAGAAAGACCGGCCGGCCTCATCTGCATTGCACCCGGCATTCAGGCGCGGCTTCTACAGCCGGCTGCTTGATGCCAGGCTGGCCGGGTGTTAAATGCGCCGCCATCATCGACAGCACCGCCCGATTCCGGTAAATTTATAGTAAGCGCCTGGCGGGTAAGGCGTGACCGGAAAGCTAATGTGTGTGCTGAAAGATGTGCCGCCTCATCCAGAACACGGGTATGCAGTCGAAAGGGCCATCCATGAAACACCTCCTGAAGATATTGTGGCTTGTGCCGGTGATGGTGGTGGTTGTGGGCACGTCGGACGGCAGTCGGCCTGTTACTGCTCAGCCGGCCGTGATAACGCTCAACCAGCCGTTCTCCGGGACCATAGCGGGTAACAGCGATCTCGTGCTCAGCTTTGCGGCGAATCTGCCCCTGACGCAGGATATCGTCGTGCAGTACGAGGCGGATGGCGTGCTGCTGAGCGGTCACAGCGTCGTCACCACCAACCCGCCGGCGACAACCCTCCACACGATAACGGCCGCCGGTGGCGCGGGCAGCGATGCGCCGGTGACTCGTTTGTTCCTCATCCCGGCCTATTCCAGAGCCGTGCCAGGCACCTCCCTGGCCGACCGGGTAAGCCGTACCGGCGAAATTCGGCTTGTGCGGCCGCTCGCCGGCCCCGTGTCGTTCACACTGATCGCCCGGGCCATTGATCCGGTTTACCTGGATATCAACCTGCTGGAGCCATTCGCCATCGAGGTTACGCCCGCGCTGCCGGTGCAGGTTTTTCACCTGGCCGCCGACATCACCATCCCCTTTGGTATCGAAATGGTGGATGTGCAGGGTGCTGCCAGCCGGTTCGATCATCGCCCGGAGATCGCAGTCCAGGCCGGGCTGAACGCCTTCCGCTATGTTGACCTGTTCGAGGGGCAGTTTATCAACAGTTATCCGCAGTGGCACCGGGCGGGCCCCGCGCTGGC
>JALOOI010000142.1 GCA_025454495.1 Anaerolineae bacterium | reverse complement strand
CACGTCGAGGTTGAACGGGATCACCTGCCATTCGTCCGACTTCAGCGGGAAGTCGCCGTTGGGCGACAGCGTGACGGGCGGCATGTAGTAGTCAATCTGCTTGCCCTCGGGGTTGAAAGCAACATAGCGCAAAGCACCCTGGATGGCCGTCGAACCCGAGATGATGCGCTCGCGCACCGAAGCCGCCACGGTGTAGGTCACAAGCAAGTCGTCGCCGTCAACCACGGTGGACGAGGTGTCGAGGATTTCGATCCGACCCAGCGCCGCGTTCAGCACATAGTCGGTGCCGTGGACCAGCGTGATGTTGGTCGGGGTCGTGACCTTCGTGAGCGTGAAAGTCGTGCCTGCGGTGCCGGGGAAGATGATATTCCGCGCGCCAGAGGGGTTCGAGGGCGTCATGCCAAGCTGGTAGAACATCCCCTTCTCGACGTTGTTGATCGGCTGCGCCGTGAAAGTGGTCTGAGCAACCGTCAGTTTCGACGTGTCACCGAGGAAGAACAAAGCGACGTTCTCTTCCGCGATGTTGTCGCAGGAGATCGTGCCCGTGTAGTTCACCTGAAGCGTCACAGTCGCGTCCTTGACCCGCACACCACGGTCGGACGAGAAGTGTTCCAGTTTCTCTGGTCGCCGGATGCCAGCCGCGCCATCCTGGTGACGCGCAACACCGGCCGCACCCGCTACCGCAGCCACCTGGTGGAAGTCGCCAGCCTGAGCGTGACCCACCTGCCGGCGCTGGATTTAGACATGTCCTTTGCTGTGCCGGTGGGGCTGGATACGCCGCTGTGGTCATGGTCGCCGGATGGCCAGTACGTGGCAGCGTACCGGGGTGAGGGCCTGCTGCGGCTGCACCTGGCCAGCGGCGAACAGCAGTCACTGGCCGGGGTGCAGGCGTTTGATGCCATCGTGGGCTTTGCCTGGCTGCCGGATAGCAGCGCCATCGCCCTGTTCGGGGTGCCGGCCATCACCGCCGGCATCGCCGCGAACAGCGCCACCACCGTGAGCATTGATACGGCCGGCGATGCCGGGCTGTACCAGGGCTACCTGTGGCCGGTGGGGGCTAACCGCCTGGTGGCCACCGGGGTGAGCACGACGACGCTGCCGCCGCTGCTGTGGTCGCCGGATCGCCGGCACATCCTGGAATATACCGCCAGCCACACCCGCATTCTGTCCGTCACCGATGGGCGCGTGGTGCTGGATATTCCCCACCGGCGCATCATGAGCAGCGGCAATTTATGGTCGCCGGATGGCCGCTATCTGGTGCTGTCGTCGGCGCATGTGGATAAAACGCTGCGGATCATTGATGTGCAGCAGGGGCGCATTATGGAACAGCCGGCCGGCGGCGGCACGCTGGAATGGTCGCCGACGGGGGATTTTTTTACGATGTATAACCCGGTGCAGCGCCAGCTCGAAATTACGCCCCTGAACGACGCGGGCGTGGGCCGCGGGTGGCGGCTGCCGGTGGAAGGCCAGGCGCGGCTGTGTTACCCGGCGGTGGCGCGATGATGCCGGCCGTGGGGCGGCTGCTGCCGCTGCTGGCCGGGGCGCTGCTGCTGCTGGTGGGGGCCAGTGTGCTGGCGGGCCGGCTGCTGCCGGCGGCCCCCGCGGCCATCTTCTTTGAGCCAGTGGTAGACCCCGGCGGCTCTGGCTGGCGTATCACCTGGGTCGATGCTGACCGCGGCCACATGCATCGCCGCCTGTATGCCGGGCTGTGGATGCCGGATGCCGGGCTGGAAGCCACCGCGGATTGCCGGGTGCATTTTTCCCGCCCGCTGCTGGATGCCACCGGGCGCATTGTGCGTGTGCAGGTGGCCCTGCTCAATTTGCAGGACGGCCGCTACACCACCTATGACCTGCCCGATTACAGCAATTTCGCCGGCCAGCGGGCCTGGTCGCCGGATGCGGCGCAGTTATGGCTGCGCTATACCGATGCCGTCCGCCGCCGCCAGGCTTACAGCGTCATCCTCACCCCGGCCACGGGCGCGGCCTGGGTGCTGCCCCTGCCCATGCAGTCCGGCGGGGGCATGGTCTGGTCGCCGGATTCGCGCTATGGCATCGTGTATGAGCTAAACCGGCGCACCACCATCGAAAACCAGACGGCCTTCCTGGCCGATACGCACACGCAAACGCTGCGGCCGCTGCCGCCGGGCAACCTCTTTTACTGGCGCTGGTCGCCGGACAGCCGCCGCTTCGCCGGGCTGGATGTGGACACGCAGACGATCACCCTGCTGAACAGCGCCGGCCAGCCCACCGCCACGCTGGCCGGCTTCGCCGAAGTGATGGATGTGCAGTGGCTGACCGCGGAGCGCCTGCTGCTGCTGGCCCGCCGCACCGACGATGCTGATCCGGCCCTGGTGCGCGGGTATGAATGGTCGCCGGACGATGGCACGCTGCAACCAACGCCGCTGCGCGTGCCCGCGCTCACCGGGCGGCTGGAGAGCCAGTGGCAGTGGTCGCCGGGGCACGATTATTTGTACTACAGCGTCAACAACACGCGGGCGGCCGTCATCGCCAGCGCCGGCACCACCCCGCCCCGCACGATCACGCCGGCCGGGTATGGCATTGGCAGCGCGGCCTGGTCGCCGGACGGCCGCTATCTGTTCATTCATTATCGCTTTGGCTATTTGCTGCGCGTGGAGCCGGCCAGCGGTACGCCAGCGCGTTATGTGCTGTCCCAGGAGCGTTTGCGGATGCAGTTTGACCCGCAGCAGGCGGAAATGGGCTATTTTAACCGGCGGCTGCCCGGCCTGGAACGGCTGCGCTTTGATGCGCCGCAACTGGCTATCGCCGGGCAGGTGACGAGCATCATGGGCCAGGGGTTATGGTGTTACCGGGGGGGCGCGGTATGATGACACGGCTGATGCTGCGGCTGATGCTGCCGGCGGCGGTGGTGTGCCTGCTGGCGGTGGGCGTAAGCCTGGCCGCCGGGGCCACCCGCGCCCATGTGCCGGTGGCGGTCTTTTTGCACGTCACCCCGGGCACCGACCTGGGCGTGACCTGGGTGGACAGCGCCCTGCACACCCGCTATGCGCGTACCTTCACCAGCGCCCGCCTGCCGGATAGCATCGACAACTGCCGCCTGCTGTTCGTGGGGATGCAGGGGGTTCAGCCGCAGCTTGTAGGGCTGGATTTGCACACACAGGCCTATCAGACCTACCTGCCGCGCTACACCAGCTTCAGCGAGGCCCTGTGGCTGCCGGATGCCGAGCGCCTGTGGGTGCGCCTCACCCGCCGGCGCATCAGCCATTACCTGCTGCTGAACACGCAAACCGCCGCCCGCGTGGAGATCGCCATGCCGCCGCTGGATACGCAGCCCTCCACCTACACCGCCTGGTCGCCGGATGGGCGTTACGGGCTGGTGTACCTGCAAATTATGGGCAGCGCGGCCTACGTGGGGCTGGTGGATAGCCACACCGGCAGCGCCATCCCCCTGACGGCCGCCGGCGGAATGCTGCTGGGTGCCTGGTCGGAGGACAGCCAGCGCCTGGCGTTGCAGGACAGCCGGGCCAGCAGCATCACCCTGCTGAACCCGGCCGGGGAGGTGCTGGCGCAGCGCACCCTGCCCGATGTGCTGGACGCGCTGCCGCCGCTGTGGCTGAACGCACACGAGCTGCTGCTGTTCGCCCGGCCGCAGCCCGGCGACCCCGCTTTCATCGGCTATCGCTGGTCGCCCGCTGAGGATCGTTTGCAGCCGACGGCGCTGCGTTTGCCCGGCGAGCGCGGCGAAGGCACCGGCAGTTATGCGCCCGATGGCACGCGCCTGTATTACAACGCGGCGGGGCAATCCATCATTGTGAACGTGGCCGATGGCCGCCGCCTGTCCGCGGTGGAGTCGCGCAGTTACCGCGCCGTGTGGTCGCCGGACAGCCGCTACCTGGTGGAATATGCGCCGGACAGCGGCACCCTGTTCCTGCACGATACGGCCGCGGAACGGCTGACCCGCCTGCCCGGCTGGCGCACCTACCCGGTGGGGCACTGGTCGCCGGATCAGCGCTATCTGATTGTGTTTGATCGCAGCACCGGCACCCTGGGCCTGATCCAGCCGGACAGCCCGCAGCCGGTGGCGCAGATGACGCTGCGCCTGCCCGGTGCCTACAGCGCCGCGCTGTGTTACGCGGGCGGGTGATCGTCAGCGCCTGCCGCCTTCATCTATCTCAACAGGAGTTACAAACCAGCATGACACAACCCAATCTCTCCGCCACCCCCTACAAACGCCTGATGCTGAAGCTGAGCGGCGAAGCCTTTGCCAGCAATGAGCAAACCCCCGGTATAGACGCGAAAAGCGTCGAATTCATCGCTCAGAAGCTGGAAGGCGTGTACAAACTGGGCTTACAGGTCGCGGTGGTCATCGGCGGGGGCAACCTGTGGCGCGGCAGCACCGGCGAAAAACTGGGCATGGATCGCACCACGGCCGATCATATGGGCATGATCGCCACGGTGATGAATGCGCTGGCGCTGAAAGATGGTCTGGAACGGCGCGGGCTGATGGCGCGGGTGCAAACCGCCATCCAGATGAACGAAGTCGCCGAGCCGTACATCCGGCTGCGGGCCATGCGCCACATGGAAAAAGGGCGCATCGTCATCATGGCCGGCGGCATGGGCAACCCCTATTTCACCACCGATTCCGCGGCAGCGCTGCGGGCCAGCGAGATTAAAGCCGATATTCTGATTAAAGCGACCAAAGTCAACGGGGTGTACAGCGCCGACCCGCGCAAAGACCCCCATGCCGTGCGCTACCCCACCATCAGCTACCAGCGCGTGCTGGAAGAACGGCTGAACGTGATGGATTTGACGGCCTTCACCCTGTGCCAGGAGAACCACATCCCCATCATGATCGTCAATTTCTGGGAGGGTGAGCACCTGCTGCGGGCCGTGCAGGGCGATACCAGCGTGGGCACGCTCATCAGCGATGCCTCATAAGGCTGAGCCGGGCCGGGGCTGCCAGGGGCGGCCCGGCCATGGTTGTGGTTGGGGTTAGCGCAGCAGCCGCCCCCGTACCAGCCGCAGCGCCCAGGTAAATTCTTCGATCCGCAGCCACAGCGCCAGCGCCACGAAGACCACCACACATACGCCGCCGGCCGCCAGCACCAGCAGCGCCTCGCGCAGCAGCCCCTGCGTGCCGATGAGCGCGGTGAGCAGCGGCAGCAGCAGCATCCCGGCCGCCATCATGCCGGCCGCGGCCGCCAGGGCTTTTAGCGCCGTGACGATCAAGCGCTGGCGGGCGAAGCCCTGTAACCGCTGCCGCAGCAGCACGGCCGCCACCAGCGCATGGACGATGTGCTTCAGGCTGTCGGCGATCATCAGGCTGAACAGGCCATAGTGCGGCAGCAGCGCCACCGCCACCACCATGTACACCGCCAGGCTCAAAATGCCCACCAGCGCCGGGGTCAGCGTGTCTTTGCGGGCGTAAAAAGCATACACCAGCAGCAGATCAATGGCGGCGAAGGGCAGCCCCACCAGGTACAGGCGCAGCGCCAGCGCGGTGATGTTCGTATCCGCCACCGTGAACGCGCCATGCTCAAACAGCAGGGCAATGATGGGGTTGGCCAGCAGGAACAGCCCGGCGGTGGCCGGCACGATGAGCGTGGTGGCCAGGCGCAGCCCCAGTCCCAGGGTGTCTTTGAAGGCCCGCCGGTGTTCCGCGCTCACCAGGGCTGCCTGGCCCGCCAGGGTGGGCAAAATGGCCACGCTGATGGCCGTGGCCACCAGCCCCTGCGGAAACTGGATCAGCGTGGTGGCCCAGTTCATATAGGCGATGCTGCCGCTGCCGGTCTGGCTGGCCAGGTTGTAGCTAAAGGGGCGAATAATCAGCGTGTCCATCACCAGCGAGAACATCACCGGGGCATACAGCAGGGCGATGCTCCTGAAGGCCGGGTGCCGCCAGTGGAGCGAAAAGCGCAGGTGGCTGCCGCGCAGGGCGGGCAGTTGCAGCAGCATTTGCGCCAGCGCCCCCACCAGCCAGCCGGCCGCCACGGCCGTCACCCCCTGCGGGTCACGCCACAGCACCAGCGGGGCCAGCGGTTCCAGCGTGAAGCCGGGGGCCAGGGTCGGGCGCAGCGGCGGCGCGAACAGCATGGTAAAAGCGACGATGCAGCCATTGAAGACCAGCCCGGCCAGCGCCGGCAGGGTAAATTTTTTGAGGGCGTACAGCGTGCCGCTGAGCACCGCGAACAGCCCCATGAAGACAAGCGCCGGGGCCGTCAGCCGCAGCAGTTCCGCCGCCAGCGCCAGCGTGGCCGCGTCCGCGCCGCCGGCCGTCAACTGCACCAGCGGCAGCGCGAACACCTGGAGCAGCAGCACCAGCAGCGCCAGCGCCACCGCCGCCAGGCTCAGCAGCAGCGACACCACCCGCCACAGTTCCGTCCGGCCCTTCAGCGTCACAATTTCGCTCAGCACCGGCACAATCGCGCCATTGATGTGCCCGCCAATGAGCAGATCATAGATGGCTTTGGGGATGATGACCGCCACCTGATAGGCATCCACGGCCGCCGTCGCGCCGAAGAAGTAGGTCATCACCGTTTCGCGCATCAGCCCCAGGGCGCGGCTTAAAATATTGCCGGCCGCGAGGATGGCGGTGGCCCCGGCCACGCGGGCGTTGGTTTCGGCCTGGCGGCTTTCGGGCGAGGCGGCCGGGGCCGCGGGCGGGCGGGCGGGCGCGGGGGTATCATCCGGCGGGGCCGGGGCATTCACCTTCATAGCATCGCTTTCAGCAGCACGGCTGAGCCATACACCGATAGACAGGCGCAGCGCGGGCAGGGTTCCGGTTGTGCGGCTGGCCACCATACCACCCGCCCCGGAGAAATCAAGAGGCGACCTGCCGCTGCGGGCACGCGGCCGGGCCGTCGCCGGCCGGGGATGAGGGGGCCCGCCGGCAGTTAGAGCGTGCTGCCGTCGTCGCTGTCGTCGTCGCCGTCGATCTGCTCATCGGTCTTGCCAAAGCGCCGTTTGCGCTGGCCATATTCCACCAGCGCCAGCCGGAACTGCTCGCGGTCAAAATCCGGCCAGTAAATATCGGTGTAGTAATGTTCGGCGTAGGCCCCCTGCCAGATGAGAAAATTGCTCAGGCGGTATTCGCCGCTGGTGCGGATGATGAGATCGGGGTCGGGCAGATCGTGGGTATACAGGTAGCTGCTGATGAGGTCTTCGGTGATGGCTTCGGGCGGCACGCCGTCGCGCATGAGGTGCTGCACCGCATGGACGATTTCATCGCGCCCGCCATAATTGAGCGCCACGTTCAAAATGAGCCGGTGATTGTGCTGCGTGGTGGCGCACGCTTCCACGATTTTCTTTTGCAGCCGGTCGGGGATGCCATCCAGCGCCCCGATGTGGCGAATTTGCACGCCGTTTTCGTTCAATTCGCGCAGTTCACGATCAATCACCATCTCCAGAATGCGCATCAAAAGCTGCACCTCGCGGCGCGGGCGATGCCAGTTCTCGGTGGAGAAAGCATAGAGCGTTAAAATTTCCACGCCAAATTCCACCGCCGCCTTCAAAATGCGGCGCAGGTTTTCCGTGCCCTGGTGATGCCCGGCAGAACGCGGCAGACCCCGCGCTTTGGCCCAGCGTCCGTTGCCATCCATGATGATGGCCACATGACGCGGTACCCGCAGGGTGTCGTCCAGTGGGGTGGCGGCCGAGACCGATGGTTTGGGATTACGCATGAAGAAGGTCATAGCCTGGGTATCCTGGGTGCGGCCGGGCAATATGCAGAGTATACACCTTCCGGCGCGAAAATCCGCAATGAGCTTTGCCGGGCGGGCCGGGGCGGGCCCGGCCCGGCGGCCTTAAATGGCCATGATGTCGGTTTCTTTGTGCTTGCTCAGCTCTTCAATTTTCTTGATGAAGTCGTCGGTCAATTCCTGAATTTTGGTCTGGCCGCGTTCCGCATCGTCCTCCGAAATTTCGCCTTCTTTTTCAAAATCTTTGATGTCGTCATTGGCGCTGCGGCGAATATTGCGGATGGCCACGCGGGCTTCTTCGGTGCGGCGGTGCAGCACTTTCACCAGTTCCAGGCGGCGCTCACGGGTGAGGGGCGGCATGTTCAGCCGGATAATGCCGCTGTCGATACTGGGGTTTAGCCCGATGTTGGATTCGTGGATGGCCTTTTCGATGGCTTTGGTCGCGCCTTTGTCAAAGGGGCGAATCATGATCTGCATCGGTTCCGGCGTGGAGATGGTGGCAAGCTGGCGCAGTTCGGTTTCCTGGCCATAGTAATCCACCTTCAGGCGATCCACCAGCGCCGGGCTGGCGCGGTTGCTGCGCATCCCGTGCAAATCTTCTTCAAAGACGTGCACCGTGCTTTGCATTTTGGTTCTGGCTTCGGTCACAATTTCATTTAACATGCGTCACCTGCCCTGCACACATTGCCAGTAAGAAAAGACTCTGCCACCGGCGGCCGTTCAGCCGGGTTTGCTGCCCGGCCGGGCGGCCGGCTGCGCTGACCAGCCCTGCCACCCGCGGGATTGCCAGGCGGCATACAGCGCGATGGAGCCGGCCGTGGCCACATTTAAACTGCCGACGTGGCCGCGCATGGGCAGCGTGACCACGAAATCGCAGGTATCGCGCACCAGGCGGCGCATCCCTTCGCCTTCGCTGCCCATCACCAGCCCCATGGCCATATTCAAATCGGTCTTATCAATCGGCGGCAGGCCGGGGCCAATGTCCATCCCCACCAGCCACACATCCTGCTCTTTCAACTGCTTCATGGCCTGCACCAGGTTGGTGACGCGGGCGATGAGCAAATGCTCCACCGCCCCGGCGGAAGAAGCCACCACCGCCGGCGTGATGGCCACGCTGCGCCGTTCCTGGAAGATGATGCCATGCACGCCGACCGCATCCGCCACGCGCAGCAGGGCCCCCACATTTTGCGGGTCCTGGAGCAAATCCAGCAGCAGGATGAAGGGTTTTTCGGCGCGGGTGGTGGCCAGCTTCAGCATGGCTTCCGGCGTATCGTAGGGGTATTCGCCCACGCGCAGCACCATCCCCTGATGATTGCCCCCGTTGGCCAGGTCATCCAGAATGCGCCGCTGCACCCGGCTGACGGGCAGGCCGCCTTCTCTGGCGCGGCTGAGAATATCCGCCACGCTGCCTTTTTCTTCGGCGCGGTCGGCCACCAGCAGCGTTTCGATGCTGCGGCGTTTGGCCCGCATGGTTTCGATGATGGGCCAGTAGCCGTAAATGAATTCCACCATAGGATAGGCCTACTCAGTCCGCCACAGGGTGCCGTCGGCGCGGTCTTCCAGCAGCACGCCCACGCGGGCCAGCTCCTGGCGAATGCGGTCGCTTTCGGCATAATTTTTGTTCAGCCGGGCCTGGGCCCGCATGGCAATCAACATCTCGATGAGGGCCGCCTCGCGCCCGGCGCGGCCGCTGTCGGCGGTGTCGCCCTCCGGGATGATGCCCAGGACTGCGCCGCCGGTCTCGCGGTACAGCGCTTCGATGGCCGCCAGCACCGGCAGCCCCACCGCGCCGCCTTCGTTGAGCAGGGTGTTCACCTCGCGGGTGAAATCCTGCAACAGGGCGATGGCCCGCGGGGCGTTAAAATCGTCGTCCATGACGGCATTAAACTCGGTTTGGGCCCCGCGCACCCGTTCCAGGAAGGCGTTACCGTCGTCGCTGTGCGGGGCGGATTGCATTCGCTGCCGGGTGAGGCGCAGCGCATTGTACAGCCGTTCCCAGCCGCCCCGGGCCGCCGCCAGCGAGTCTTCGCTGTAATCCACCGGGTTGCTGTAATGCGCCGTGAGGATGAAGGTACGAATCACCTCCGGGCGGTACCGGCTGAGCGCATCTTTGATGGTGGTGAAATTGCCCAGGCTTTTGGACATCTTCACGCCGTCCACCGTCAGGCTGCCTACCAGCAGCCAGTAGCGGGCAAAGGTGGCCTCGTTGGCACATTCGCTCTGGGCGATTTCGTTTTCGTTGTGCGGGTATAAATTGTCGATGCCGCCGCCGTGAATATCGAAGGTTTCGCCCAGGTATTTGCGGGCCATGGCGGAGCATTCGATGTGCCAGCCGGGGAAACCCGCGCCCCACGGGCTGTTCCAGCGCAGGATGTGCTCCGGTTCGGCGGCTTTCCAGAGGGCGAAATCTTCCGGGTTGCGCTTGTCGTCGCGGGTGGCTTCGCGGCTGCCGCTTTCCTGTTCTTCCACGCGCCGGTTAGACAGCCGGCCGTAATCGTCATCCGTGGTCACATCAAAATACACGCTGCCATTGACGACGTAAGCATGGCCTTTGCGCAGCAGCGTTTCAATCATCTCGATCTGTTCCGGCACATGGCCGCTGGCCCGCGGCGAAATATCCGGGCGTACCACACCGAGCGCGTCCATATCGTCGAAGTAGCTGCGGGTGTAGGTTTCCACGATTTGCATCGGTTTGGCCTGAATTTGGCCGGCCTTCTTCAGAATGCGGTCTTCGCCGCTGTCCAGCAGGTGGCCCACATCGGTGATATTTTGCACGTACAGCACACGGTAGCCGCGGGAACGCAGGTACCGCACGATGACATCGAAAGAAACATAGCTGCGGGCATGGCCCAGGTGTGCATGGTCATAGACGGTTGGCCCGCAGACATACATGCCGATGCTGCCTTCCACCAGCGGCACGAAGTCCTGTTTTTCGCGGCCAAGCACATTAAACATCCGCAGGGTCATAACGGCTTACCCGTGCCTTCCTGTTGCGCTGTCAGGCTAAACGCTTCTTATTGTAGCAGAAAAGCCCGCCGGCGGGCACAGGGGTTATAACCATTGGCGGGGCCGGCACCTCCAAATGGCGGGGGCGGAGAACTCTTATGACCTGACCGGGCCAGGGCCGCCGCCACCCCGACACCGACGATCGGTGCCGGGGCGGCCGGGTGGGATCAGGCCAGGGCGGCCTGAATGGCCCGCCGCAGGTAGACGGCGGTCATGGCGCGGCGGTAGGGGGCCGGGTAGCTGATGTCGTCCATCAGCATATCGGCGGGTAAATCCTGCTGGATGGCGGCCGCGGCGGCCGTCAGCGCGGCTTCCTCCAGGCGGGTGCCGGTCAGCGCCTGCTCGGCACCGTGGGCCCGCACCGGGTGGTTGGTGGCCCCGCCCACGGCGATGGCGGCGCTGTGGCAGGTGCCACCCTGCATATTCAGCACGACGCAAATGCCCACCACCGCATAGCGCGAAGCCGGATGCGACAGCTTGACGTAGGCGCACTGGTGGGCGCTGTGGTTCTCCAGTTCCACCCCGGTGATGATCTCGCCGGGTTCCAGCGCGGTGGTGTACAGATCCATGAAAAAGTCGCCAATGGGGATGACGCGAGCCCCCTGCGGCCCCTGCACATGGATGCTGCCACCGCAGGCCAGCACCACCGTCGGCGGGTCGGAGGCGGGGTCGCTGTGGGCCAGGTTGCCGCCCAGG
>JALOOI010000141.1 GCA_025454495.1 Anaerolineae bacterium | reverse complement strand
GAACGCATCGCGCAGGTGCAGGCGCACATCGCCGCCGCCTGTGCGCGTGCCGGCCGCCACCCGGACGCGGTGACGCTGGTCGCCGTCAGCAAAACGCAACCGCCGGAAGTGCTGCGGGCGGCGCTGGCGGCCGGGCTGCGCCATTTTGGCGAAAATCGTGTGGAAGAAGCCGCCGCTAAAATGCCCCTGGTGAATGCTGCCGCGGCGGTGCCACCCGTCTGGCACATGATCGGCAAGGCGAAGCTCATCCCGCCGCTGTTCCAGGTGGTGCATTCGGTGGATACGCTGAAGCTGGCGCAGCGCCTGGCGGAGCAGGTGCCGGCCGGCGCTGCGCCGCTGCCGGTGCTGCTGGAGATCAACATCAGCGGCGAAGACAGCAAAGCCGGGCTGCCGGCCACCGGCTGGCAGCAGGATGCCGCGCTGCGGGCGGCGCTGTGGGATACGGTGCGGGCCGTGCTGGCCCTGCCGGCGCTGGAACTGCGCGGCCTGATGACCATGGCCCCCTTCTATGACGAGCCGGAACAGACGCGGCCCGTTTTTGCGGCGCTGGCGCAGCTTGCCGCCGCCCTGCGCCACGATACCGGCGCACCCCTGCCCGACCTGAGCATGGGCATGACCAATGATTACACCGTCGCCATCGAAGAAGGCGCGACCATCGTCCGCGTGGGGCGGGCGCTCTTTGGCGAACGGCCGGCCCCCGGCCCCGGCGGCTGAAGATACCCACGCAATTCTTATCTTTGTGCCGTAAAATAGGCAGCAGGTTTTCGTTGATCCTGTTGTAAGGAGTGTGCTGCCGTGACCATGCTCGTGGGTATGTTTGTCTTCATCCTCAACATCTATTCCATCGTCCTCATCATTCGGGCGCTGATGAGCTGGTTCCCGAATGTGGACTACCGGAACCCGCTGGTGCGCCTGCTGTTCGACATCACCGAGCCGGTGCTGCGCCCCATTCGTGATCTGTTCCCGCCGCAAAGTGGCATGGATTTCAGCACCATGATCGCCATCATCGGCATCAGCGTCATCACCATGATTTTGCAAACGCTGTAAGTGCCGCGTTAGAATAAACAAACGGCGAATCGCGCCCTGCCCGGCCATCCCGTGATATACTGGTACACATTAGCGGAATAGTCGGGCACATTCCCTGAAGGAAAGACCTATGTCTGAGCGTAAGTTCGAAAAATTTACCGATCCGCGCGGCGGGACAGCCATCGGTGTGCGCGTGGTCACCCGTGCGGCCGCCACCGAACTGGCGGGCAAAACGGAAGATGGCGCGGTGAAAGTGCGCCTGGTGGCCGCCCCGGCCGGCAACCCGGAAGCCAACCGGGAATTGATCGGCTTTCTGGCGGAAAAACTGGGCGTTACGCCGGATAAGATTGAAATTGTCGCCGGGCAGGATAAGAGCGACAAGATCATCAGCATTGAGGGCATTTCGGCGCTGACGGTTGAGGAAAAATTATTCTCCTGATGCCGCTGCGCGTCCCGCCGGGCCGGCGTGCCAGGGGTGTGCTGTGCCTGCTGGCGCTGCTGTGCGCCGGCAGTTTGTTTGCCTGCGCCCCGGCCGCCACCCCGGTACCCGTCGCCACCCAGACGTTGATTCCCGCTACGGCCACCGCCACCCCGCGGCCGGTGACGGTTACGCCGGCCGCCCCGGTGCTGCCGGCCCCGCCCGACCTGGTCGCCACTGCCACCCCTGCGCCGCTCCAGCCGCTGCTGCCCGGCGACATCGCCCTGCCGGAAGCTTTCCTGCGGGCCATGCAAACCGACCTGGCCGCGGCGCTGGCGCTGCCCGCCGGGGCGCTGCAATTGGCCCGTGTGGAACCCGGCATCTGGCTGAATGATTTCCTGGGCTGCCAGTGGCCGCGCCTGCTGCTGCCGCCTTTCCGGGTGCAGCGTGGCTACCGGGTGACGTGGGTCGCGGGCACCACCGCCCATTTTTACCACACCGTCGGCACGGAGCGCTTTCGCCGCTGCGAAGTGACCGCCACCGTGCGCGATGCGCTGCTGCTGGCCGTCGATCCGGTGGCGCAGGAACTGGTCGCGCTGGCCCAGCGCCAGGTGGCCCGCACCCAGGATTTGCCGGTGCGCCGGGTGCGCGTCGTCAGTGCTGCGCCGTACCTGTGGCCGGATACGGGCCTGGGCTGCCCCCTGCCGGATACCGCCTACACCGCGGCGCAAATCCCCGGCTACCGCATCGTGGTCGCCGCCGGCGAAGTGGAATACCTGTTCCACACCGATTCTGAGCGCCTGTTCCCCTGTGACCCGGCCCGCGAAGTGCTGCCCGCCACCCCCTGAACTGCCGTTTCTCCCCCTGCACATTTGCCATTAAAAACGTTATCATCATTGAAACATTTTTAGATGCTGCTGAGGAATCTGCTTATGTTCAATACGCTGCCCACCGCTGCCCTGACCGTGCTGGACTGGCAATGGCCGGATTACGCCCCCTTTGCCGCCGACCTGCTCCAGCGCCAGATCACCCCGTCCACCCTGGCGACCTTCATGGAGGACTGGACGCGCTTCAGTGATCTTGTCACCGAAGCCTCCAGCCGGATGTATGTGGCCACCACGCTGGATACGGCCGATGAAGCCGCCGAAAAGCGCTACCTTAATTTTTACCAGACCATTTACCCGGAACTGGCCCGACTGAATAACACGCTGAACCAGCGCCTGGTGGACAGCGGCCTGCACCCGGCAGATTATGAGATTCCGCTGCGGGCCATGCGTTCCCGCATTGCCCTGTTCCGCGAAGAAAACCTGCCCATCATCAGCCAGCTTACCGAATTGACCAGCCAGTACGACAAAATTCGCGGGGCGCAAACGATCCAGTGGGATGGCGCAGAAACCACCCTGGAGCAGATGAAGCCGGTGTTCATGCAGCCCGACCGGGCCCGGCGCGAGCAGGCGTTCTGGCGCATCCATGAGCGCCAGATGCAGGATAAGCCGGCGCTGAATGCGCTGTGGGCGCAAATGTTCACCCTGCGCCAGCAGATGGCCCGTAACGCCGGCTTTGCTAATTTCCTGGAATACACCTGGCAGGATTTTGGCCGGTTTGATTATACGCTGGCCCAGGTGCAGGAGTTCCACCAGGCCATCGCCGATGTGGTGGTGCCGGCCGTGCGCCGCCTGAATGTGCGTTTGCAGGCCCGCCTGGGGGTGGAGACGCTGCGCCAGTGGGATGTGAGTGCCGAAGTGCCGGGCCGCGAACCGCTGAAGCCCTTCCAGAGCGGCGCAGAACTGGAGGCCGTCACCGCCACGATCTTCAACGGGGTAGACCCGGAACTGGGCCGCTACTTCCAGACCATGCGCGACGAAAAATTGCTGGACCTGGAAAATTACAAAGGCAAGGCCCCCGGTGGCTACTGCACGGATTACCCGGTCATCCAGCGCCCCTTCATCTTCATGAATGCGGTGGGTGTGCATGATGATGTGCAGACCATGCTGCATGAAGCCGGCCACGCCTTCCACGCCTTTGAATCGGCCGCGCAGCCCTACCTGGGGATGCGCCACGCGCCGATTGAATTTTGCGAAGTGGCCAGCATGAGCATGGAACTGTTGGCCGCGCCGGGGCTGGCCCGGTCGCAGGGGGGCTTCTACAGCGAGGCCGAAGCGGCCCGCGCCCGCATCGAACATCTGGAAGGGATGCTGGTCTTCTGGCCCTACATGGCCGTGGTGGATTCGTTCCAGCAGTGGGCCTACACCTCCGGCGAGGCCGCGCTGGATGCAGCCGCCTGCGATGCACAGTGGACGGCGCTGTGGCACCGCTTTAAGCAGGGGGTGGATTATACCGGGCTGGAGTCCTGGGTGGCCAACGGCTGGCAGCGCAAGCTGCACATCTACACCGTGCCGCTGTATTATGTGGAATATGGCATCGCGCTGCTGGGGGCGGCCCAGGTGTGGGACAATTCCCTGCGTGACCCGGCGCAGGCCCTGGCCGCCTATCGTCGCGGGCTGCGCCTGGGCAATACCGCCGCGCTGCCGGCCCTGTTCGAGGCTGCCGGGGCCCGCCTGGCCTTCGATGCCGCCACCCTGGGGCGCATGGTCGCGCTCATCGAAGAGACGATTGAGTCGCTGGAAGCGGTGGCCGGCAGCTAAACCGCGCCGGAATTCACCCTGCCCGTGCCGCGGCTTTTGCAGCATCATAGTCCGCGGTACCCACTGATCCGGTTTTAGCACCTGGCATGGAGGTCACACATGGAAACAGAACCGACGAATGGCTGTTTAGACCTGCTGCGGATGTTCGGCATGATGACGCTGGCGCTGACTGCGCTGGTGGTGCTGTCCGCCATCCTGCTCTGATCGCACTCTGTGCCACACCGCATCACCGCCCGTCACGGGCTGCTGCTGGCGCTGATTCTGGCGCTGGCAGCTTTCACCCGCCTGGAGCGCATCGGCATCAGCGAATTTCGCTTCGATGAAGCGCTGCTGTCCACGCTGGCGCAGGACTGGCTGGCCGGCGGGCCGCTGCCGCTGCGCGGGTTAATCGCTTCGGTGGGGCTGCCGCAGGGCCCGTGGATGGTGTACCTGGTGGCGCTGCCGTATGCCTTTCAATCCGGCCCGGTGGCCGCCACGGCCTTCGTCGCCCTGCTGAATGTGGCCGGGGTGGGGCTGCTGTGGCTCATCGCGCAGCGCTATTTTAGCCCCGCCGTCGCGGTTTTCGCCGCGCTGGCTTACGCCGCCAGCCCCTGGGCGGTGCTGTTCAGCCGCAAAATCTGGAATCCCAATTTACACAGCCCGCTGCTGCTGGCCGGCGTGCTGCTGGCCTGTTACGGCTTGATCGAGCGTAAGCGCTGGTCGCAGGCGCTGTGTGTGCCGCTGCTGCTGCTGCCGCTGCAATTTCATTATCAGGGCTTTGTGCTGCTGCCGGTGTTCGTGGCGCTGCTGTGGATCGGGCGGCGCAGCGTGTCCTGGCCGGCGGTGGCGGCCGGGCTGCTGCTGGCCCTGCTGACGCTGCTGCCCTTCCTCAGCAGCCTGGGCCTGGCGGATGTGGCAGCGGCCCGCAGCCTGGCCGGGGGCGGGGGCGGCGAACTGGCTTTCAGTGATCGCGCGGCCACCTACCTGCTGGATTTTATCACCGGGGCGCAGGTGGTGCCGGCCATCGTGGCTGCGGACAATGCCGCGGCCATTCTGGCGCGGGTGCCGCCGCCGCTGCCGCTGTGGTACAGCCTGCTGGCGCTGTTCGCCCTGGGGCTGGTGGCCCTGTGGCGGCACTACCGGCGCTTCGCCGGGGTGCTGCTGCTGTGGCTGGGCCTTACGCCGCTGCTGCTCACGCCGTCCTGGGTGCGGGCCTATGCCCATTATTTTGTGCTGCTGCTGCCGGCCGTGTTCCTGGTGGTGGGCCTGGGGGCGGAATGGCTGCTGCACACCATCCAGCGCCGGACGCGGCTGCCAGCGCGCGGCGTGTGGCTGGCCGGCGGGGCCCTGTTCGCCGGGGTGGTGGGCAGCCAGGCGCTGTGGGGCGCGGCCCTGCTCACCGATCTGGATACCTATGCCACCCCGGCCGGCATGAATACGCCGCTGTACCGCCTGGAAGCCATCGCCGGGGCGGTGACGGCCCGCGATGTGCTCATCGTGGGGGGCAATGCCACCTACAGCGCCGCCAACATCTGGCAGCCCATCGTGTACCGCCAGGCGGACTGTGTGCGCGATGTGCTCATCAATGGCGGCGATATTGCCGTGCTGCCGGCCCGGCCGTTTGCCGTGCTGCTGCCGCCGGACGCTGCGCCTTATGGCTGGCTGCCCCTGTACCAGGCGGCGGCCACCACCACGCAGACGTTCCCGCTGCGCCAGGGCGAAGGCGCGTATACGCTGTACCATGTGCCGGCCGCGCCAGAGTGGACGCAAACGCCCCTCAGCGCCGCTGCTGTGCCCGTTTTCGCCAGCGGCGCACAGATCACCGGGTACCACCTGGCCGCCGATGCCGTTTACCTGCGCTGGCGGCTGACGGCTGACCCGGATCGGCAGACGCAGTACCAGTATTTTGTGCATTTTATGGATGCCGCCGGCGAGCGCCTGGGCCAGCGCGACAGCGCCTTTTACCATGCTCCGTTTCGCTGCGCCGGCGATACGCTCATCACCCGCGTGAGCGCGGAGGTGCCGCCGGGCACGGCCACGCTGCGCCTGGGGCTGTACAGCCTGCGCGAGGGGCGGGCGGTCAATGTGCCCTGGCTGGACGCAGCCGGTGCGGCCGGCGGCACCTGGGTCGAGGTGCCCGCCTTAGCCCGGTAGCAGCCCCGCCAGCAGCGTGAGCGCAAAGGCCAGCAGCAGCAGCCCGGACAGGCGATTCACCCACAGCAGCCAGACCGGGGTAAAGCGCCCCCGCAGCACACTGACCGCGCCGCTGAGCAGCAGCCACCACAGCGCCGACCCCGTAAAAACCCCCGCCACCATCACCACCGCCGGCCCCGGCCCCCCGGACAGCGTAAGGGTCTCTGCGCCCAGGCCGGCAAAAATGCCGGTGAAGGCCAGCACGGTCATGGGATTGGTGAGGGTGAGGAACAGCGTGGCGACATACGCGCCGGCCAGCCCGCGCCGGTGGTCGCCGGCAGCGGCTTCCTCGGCCGGGCGGCTGAACAGCGTTTTAAGGCCCAGGTACAGCAGGAAGAGGCCGCCGGCCAGGCGTAAAGGGGTGGCACTTTCGATCAGCAGGGTGGCGAGGGCGGTTAAGCCGAAGGCGGCCAGGCTGCCATAGAGCGCGTCCGCGGTGGCTGCGCCCAGTCCGGCGGCGAAGCCGGTCGCGCGGCCGTCGGCCAGGGTGCGCCGAATGCACAGCAGGCCGATGGGCCCCACCGGGGCCGCGATGCTTACGCCGATGAGGGCACTGTTAACGAACAGGCTGAAGCAGGTCTGTCATTGTTTACTCCGTTGGCGATTGTCGAACAATGGTTTTATTGTAATGCCGGGGGGCGGCTGCGTCACGCAGTCCGCGGAGGCCGCCCCCCCGCCACCGGGCCGGGGCCCGGGCCCGGCCTCAGCCGCCGCCGCCGCTGCCGGCGGGGGGGCGGCCGTTCATCTGCGCCAGCAGCGCATCACGGGCCGTCACGGCCGGGGCAAAATTGGGGTTAAAGGCGATGGCCTGCTCATAATTGGCCAGCGCCCGGTCATACTCGCCTTTGCCCTGGCGGGCCAGCCCGCCATAATAATACGTTTCTTCCACAAACTGGCCGCCGCCATCGCTCAGGTTCGCCTGGGCCAGCGCCAGCATATCATCGTAGCGCCCCACGGCATAATAGGCCTCAAAGGGGCCGAACTGGTACCACAGCATCCGCCACGGCAGCCCGATCATGCGGGCCTGGTCATACGACAGCGCCGCCTCCTGGTACATCCCCAGGCGCAGAAAATTGGTGCCCATGTTAAACCAGGCGAAAGCATCGCTCTGGTTGGCGATGGCCGCCTCCCGCGCCACCTGAAGCGCCCGTTCAATGTTGGCGCGTTCATCGGCATCGGGCCCCAGCAGCGCATTCAGTTCGGCTTCGCGCTCGGCCGGGTACAGCACGATGTAGGTGTAGTTAAAATCCTGCCACATCGCATCAATATAATCGTAGGTGTAGGTCGTGCGCGGGCCGATGTAGCTGTCATGGGTGATCCAGCGGGCGCGGGCATCATCATAGCCGATCACCAGCAGGTAATGGCCCATCCAGCCCAGGCGTTCTGGCTCCGGGTTGTAACCTTTTTCGATGATGACCGGGAAATTGTTGGCCAGCAGCCGGCGCAGCAGGTCGCGGTTGCCGGCGTAACGCAGCCGGGCATACACGTTCAGCTCCGGCACCTGCGTATTCACAAAATCGACGATCTGGTACGGGCTGACGTTTTTATCTTCGCCGTTGGGCTTCAGCCAGGCGGCCGCCCGATCCTGATTGTTGCCATAGCCAAAGTAGGACAGCGCATTGCTGATGGTGGCCGGGCCGCAGTTGTTCCATTTCTGGGCTTCCCAGCGCACATCTTCCAGCAGGTAAGCAGCGGGCAGGTCAGCCGCCGGCGGCTGGGCCACCAGGCCCGCCGGGAACAGACCACCCACGACGATCATCACAACAAGAAGGGTCAGGCGACTCATAGCTGCCTCGCACACATGAATGTTCCATAAGCGTATTCAATCGGTGCACTTTGTCAACCGCCCGTTGGCCGTCCGGCGGGCCGGCGGCGGGAGCAGGATGGAGAGACACCGGTGAATTGATGTTTTATGCAGTCTATCTTATACTCCTGGCGGGGTCAGGAAATGATACTCCGTGCCGCTGGCCGGGGATGTGAGCGTACAACGTGAAGACTGATCTGGCACCGGGCACCGTGATTGATGATTTTGTGGTGGAAGAGCGCATCGGGCAGGGCGGGATGGCGCTGGTCTACCGGGCCCGCCAGCTATCGATTAACCGTGACGTGGCGCTCAAGGTCATCAATATCGACCAGGAGAACGACAGCGACCGGCGCTTTCGGGAGCGCTTTGCCAATGAAGCTGCCCTCATCGCCGCGCTGGAGCATTTGCACATTTTGCCCGTCCATGCCTATGGCATCGCCGGCAATTATGCCTACCTGGCGCTGCGCCTGCTGCGCGGTGGCTCCCTCAAAGACCTGCTGTGGTCAGAACAACCGCTGCCGCTGGAGCAGGCCGTGCGCCTGTTTGACCAGGTGGCCAAAGGCCTGGCCCACGCCCACAGCCGCGGTGTCATCCACCGCGACCTGAAGCCGGCCAATATCCTGCTGGATGAAAACCAGAACGCCTATCTCACCGATTTTGGCCTGGCGAAGCTGGTCGATTCTGACCAGCACCTCACCCGGACGGATAACGTGGTGGGCACGCTGGCCTACATGTCGCCGGAGCACCTGCGCGGCGATAAGCTGGATCAGCGGGCGGATATTTACAGCATGGGCGTGGTGCTCTATCACATGCTCACCGGGCGGGTGCCCTTCCGCGCCGCCCACGATGAAGACATGGTGGCCGTCATCTATAAACACCTGGAAGAAGACCCGCTGCCCCCGCGCCAGTATAACCCCGACCTGCCGCCGGCGCTGGAAGCGGTGATTTTGCGGGCGCTGGCCAAAGACCCGGCGGAACGTTTTCAGAGCATGGGTGAGCTGGCCCTGGCGGTGCGGGCCGCCTCCGGCATCACGCTTACGGCCAGCACCGGCGATTACCCCGGCGTGGCGGCCGCGCTGCAAACCCGCTCCAACAGCGGCACCCCGCGCCGCCGCCCGCGGCCCCGCCGCCGCCCGGCCCCGGCCCTGCTGCTGGCGGTGGGCCTGCTGCTGGTGGCGCTGCTGCTCAGTGTGCTGCTGGCCACCGGGGCCAATCGCCAGAGCGAAGCCATCGCGCAGACGGCCACGCTGGTGGCCCTGGTCGCCACCGATACGGCCGGCACGGCCACCGCGGCCGCCATTACCCCCACCGCGCTGCTCCAGCCGCGCTTCGATGTGCTGGAAAATACCACCGACCGCGCCGAAAACCTGGCCCCTGCCGCCGAACAAATTGCCCTGGCGCAGCGCGTCCTGGGGGCCGAAGGCTTCATCGCCATTATGCCCTGCAACATGACCAGCGAATACCATGCCACCTTCACGCGGGAAATGACCGATTTCGCCCGCGAGTATGGCCTGCGCTTCGCCATTTACGACAGCGACAGCGACGGCCTGACGCAGCGCCTGCAACTGGAAAAAGCCCTGCTGGACAATGCCAGCGCCTTCATCCTGTGCCCGCTGGATGTGTCGCTGCTGGATGAAACGCTGGCGGCCATCCAGGATCGCGGGCTGCCGCTGGCTTCCACCTCCGGCAGCGAGAAAAAATATGGCGGGGTCGTCACCGGCGTGGTGGATTATGAAATGGGCCTCAGCGCCGGCCGCACCGGCGGGGAAGTCATCCGCGACCGGCTGCCGGCGGCACCGCGCGTCATCCTGCTGGATTACCCGGATTTGCCCAACCTCATCCAGCGGGCCAACGGGCTGGAAGATGGCTTTTTGCACAGCGTGCCCGGTGCCATCATCCTGGGGCGCTACCAGGGGGCCACGCGCCAGTTCGCCTATGAATCGGTGGCGGCGCTGCTGGCCGCCGGCACCACCTTTGAGGTCATCCTCAGCATCAATGACGATGGCTCCTACGGCGCGATTGATGCCCTGGTGGAAGCCGGCATTGACCCGCAGGCGGTGAGCATCATCAGCATTGACGCGCAGGAGCAGGCCCAGGAATTCATCGCCGAAGATTATTTCATCCGCGCTTCGTTGCAGGTGGCCCGCACGGCCACCGCCAGAGCGCTGGTGGAAGTGGTGGTGCAAATGCTGGCCGGCGGCCGCGTGGCCGAACAGATCATCATCCCGCCGGGCGAGGTGGTGACGGCCGCCACGCTGCGCCTGACCCCCGCGCCGGGCGGGTGAGGCGGCATCTTTAACATTGTGCTAAATGTGGTTCGCAATGTGTGGTAGAGTCTGATGGATCGGGTACAATAACCACGTTTGTAAAAACAGTCGCAGGATGAAACGGTATGACCGCAGCCACAGCGCCCGTGCCCCGCTGGACGATGGGGGAAAAACTGCGCGAAAATATCACCGGCTGGTTGTTCATCGCGCCGGCGGTCATCATCATCAGCCTGTTCGGGTTGTTCCCCATTGTCTATGCCGCCTACATGAGCCTGTTTGAATGGGTCATCCGGCCGCGTTTTACCTACTGCCTGCCGCACCTGGAAACGCTCTTCCGCGAACTGCCGCGCAACCGGCGCGATGAAATGGTACAGCTCTGGCAGCTTGATTTTACCGCCGAGATTATCCCGCGGTTTGATGCCGCCGCCTGCCTCACCAATTACAGCCGCATCGTGGGCGACTGGGGCGGGGTGGCGCTGTTCGTGGGCGGCTTTGCGGTGCTCATCGCGGCGTGGCTGCTGTGGCAGCGGGCTTTCGCCGGCGATACGTATCAGCCGCAGCGCCCCGCCGCCCGCGAGATCAGCCCGTTCATCAAACTGGGGGTGGCCGCCGCGGTGCTGGCCCTGGCCCTGGGGCTGATTACGATCGGCTGGGAGCGCATGTTCGCGGCCGGCAACCAGAAATTCCTCAACGGCCTCATCTACACGCTGTATTATGCCCTGGCCAGCGTGCCGGTGCAGCTTGCTCTGGGGCTGCTGCTGGCCTATGTGCTGTTCCAGAACATTCGCGGCAAAACTTTTTTCCGCATCGTCTACTTTTTGCCCTACATCACGCCGGCGGTGGCGGCGGCCACCGTGTTCGGCATCATCTTCAGCCCGCGCCCGTCGTCGCTCATCAATCAGGCCATTGGCCTGGTGGGGCTGGAGCCGCAAAAGTGGATCGCCGAAGCCCGCCCCTTTGTGAACGCGCTGTTCGGCTTTAACCTCAGCGGCTTCTTCGCCGGGCCCAGCATGGCCCTCATCTCCATTGTGCTGCTGGGCCTGTGGACTTATGTGGGCTACAACACGGTCATTTACCTGGCGGGCCTGGGGCAAATCCCCGGCGACCTGTACGAAGCCGCCCGCGTGGATGGCGCGAATGACTGGCACCTGTTCCGTTACATCACCCTGCCGCTGCTGTCCCCGGTGACGTTTTACCTGTCCATCCTGGGCTTCATCGGCACGTTTCAGGCCTTCAGCCAGATTTACGTCATGCGCAGCCCCCAGGCGCAGGGCACCACCGACACGGTGAG
>JALOOI010000140.1 GCA_025454495.1 Anaerolineae bacterium | reverse complement strand
CCTCACCGCCACGCTCACCGGCATTCTGGATGAGCGCGAAGGGCTGGGCGCAACCGGCGAATCCTACCTGGTCAGTGCGGATTTGCGCCTGCTGACGGCGGCGCGTTTTCCCGAAGTGGCCCCGCTGCTGACGCGCATCGAAACAACCGCGACCACGGCCGCCGTCAACGACGGGAGCCGCGGCTTTGCTTATTATGATGATTATCAGGGTGACACGGTAGTCGGCACCTATGCCTGGCTGCCAGACCTGGGCGTGGCCCTGGTGGTGGAGCAAAACCTGGACGAAGCCCACAGCGACCTGAACACCAGCCTGGTGGTGACGGGTTTGATTGTGCTGGCGGCCATCGCCTTTTCTTCGGCGACGGCGGTGGTGGTGACGCGCAGCATCACCGTGCCCATCGTCACGCTGGCGCAAACGGCCCGGCGCATCACCGCCGGCGACCTGGATGCACAGGTGACGATTGAGCGCACGGATGAGATCGGCACCCTGGGCGAGGCGTTTGGCAAAATGACCGCGCAGCTCCGCGACCAGCTCGAAGCCGACCGCCGCGCCCGCCACGAACTGGAGACCACCGTCTCCGAATATGCCGCGTTCATCGCCACCGTCAGCGAAGGCGACCTCACCCGCCAGCTTGACCTGCACAGCAGCGACAGCGCCGCCGGCGACCTGCACCGCCTGGGGACGCAGTTGAATGTGATGGTGGAACGGCTGAACGGCATGACGGCGCAAATGCGTACCAGCGCCGGCAGCGTCAGCAGCAGCGCCGGCGAAATTCAGGCCGCCGCCGCCGGGCAAATTGCCGCCGTCACCGAGCAGGATGTGGCCATCACCCAGACGGCCAGCACGGTGGAAGAAGTGCGCCTGACGGTGCAGCAAACCGCGGAACGCGCCCGCAGCGTCGCCGAAGCCGCCCAGCAGTCCATCCAGATCGCCCATGCCGGCCAGCAGGCCGTCAGCGATACTATTCACGGGATGCAGTCCATCCGCGAGCGCGTGCAGAGCATCGCCGAAAATATCCTGCTGCTCTCCGGCCACACGCAGCAAATTGGCGACATCATCAACACCGTGAACGCCATCGCCGATCAATCCAAACTGCTGGCGCTGAATGCCAGCATCGAAGCCGCCCGCGCCGGCCAGGAGGGCCGCGGTTTCGCCGTGGTGGCCATGGAAGTGCGCCAGCTTGCCGAACAATCGCGCACGGCCACCGCCCGCGTCCGCACCATCCTCAACGAAATCCAGAAAGCCACCAATGCCGCCGTCATGGTGACGGAAGAAGGCAGCAAAGGCACCGATGCCGGGATGCAGCTTGTCGAACGCGCCGGCGAAGTGATCCGCCAGCTTGCCACCACCATCGATCACACGTCGCAATCGGCCATGCAGATCGCGGCCAGCACCGCGCAGCAGACCAATGGCATGGATCAACTGGCCGTCGCCATGAGCCAGATTCGCCAGGCCAGTATGCAATCGGCCAGCAGCGCCCGCCAGACCGAAGCCAGCGTGCGGGCCCTGCTGGAACTGGCGCAACTGCTGGAAGCGGTGGCGGCCCGCTATCGCGTGCGGGTTAACGGGCAGTAAGGCCGGGCAGGAGTGATGATGACCGCCGCCTATGAGAGCGTCCTCAGCCTCATCGAACAGCGTACCGGCATTCTCCTGCGCGATCATCGCCGGGAGGATGCGCTGCGCCTGCTGCGGGCCCAGGAGTGGCCGCCGGCCGCGCTGCTGGCTCACCTGGCCCAGGCCCCGCTGACCGATGCCCGCTGGCAGACCATCACCGGCGGCATCACCATCGGCGAAACCTATTTCTTTCGCAATGAAGTGCAATTTAACGCCCTGCAAAAGACCATCCTCCCGCGCCTCATCGCGCAGCGGCGGCAGGAGGGCCACCTGGTGCTGCGCTGCTGGAGCGCCGGCTGCGCCACCGGCGAAGAACCCTACACCCTGGCCCTGCTGCTGCATGACCTGCTGCCCGACCTGCCGCGCTGGAGCATCACTCCGCAACGAAACGCCGCCCGGCCTGCGTGATCGCTGGTTCAGCCGCGAGCCGCAGGGCTACCGCCTGAAGCCGGAGGTTCGGCGCATGGTCACGTTTGCGCCGCTGAACCTGATCGAGGATGAATTTCCCTCCATCCACAATGGCACCCTGAGCATGGACATCATCCTGTGCCGCAACGTGACCATTTATTTCTCCCGCGAGCAAACCGGCGCGGTGGTGCGGCGCATGTACGACAGCCTGCTGCCGGAAGGCTGGTTCATCGTGGGCCATGCGGAGCCACAGCCCGGCGTGTACGATGCTTTCGCGCTGCGCCAGGTGGATGACCTGCTGCTGTACCAGAAGCCGCCGTCCCCGCGCCCATCTGCGCCGCCGGCCCCGGCCTACAGCGCCCCGCAACCGCAACCACAACCACAACCGCAACCGCAACCATGGCCGCTGCTGCCGGCCCGCCCGTTGCCCCCGCTGCTGCCGCCTGGCGCGCCGGCCGCGCCCGCGCCCGCGTCCGCCGGGCCGCCGCCGGAGGCATTATGGCAGGCGGCCTGTGCTGCCGCCGGCCGCGAAGACTGGGACGAAACGGAACGCCTGCTGGCCGCGCTGGAAGCCACGCAGCAGTTTTTGCCGCAGGTCTATTATTTGCGGGCCCTGCTGCACCTGCATCACCACGAGTCCGACCGGGCCGTGGGGGCCCTGCGCCAGGCGCTGTACTGCGACCCCACTTTTGTGATGGCCTATGCCACCCTGGGCGATGTGTATGGCCGCCAGGGGCAGCCGCGCTACAGCCAGCAGCACTGGCAGCAGGCCCTGGCCCTGGCCGCCGCCCTGCCGCCGGAGACGCTGCTGCCCGGCACCGATGACCTGACGGCCGCGGCCCTGGTAGGGCTGCTGCGCTACCGCCTCTCACAGATGTAAGGCAAACCCATCATGCGCCTCAATGAGTATTTCTCCGACGAAGACCGCCAGCTTTTGCAGGCCCGCGCCCGCCACCTGGCACAGCGCCGCGAGGACGATGCCGCCGGCGAAGCCTACAGCGTGCTGCAAATCCTGGTCGGCGCGGAAACGTGGGCCCTGCCGCTGGCGGCCCTGGTGGCCGTGTACCAGACGGTGAAAATTGTGCCGGTGCCCTGTGTGCCGCCGTTCATCGCCGGGGTGGCCAGCATTCGCGGGCAGGTGCTGCCCGTGCTGGCGCTGGCGGTGCTGCTGCGCGTGCCCGCGCCGCCGGTCGCCGCCGGGTATGTGGTGGTGGTCAGTGATGGCACCCACAGCGCCGGCCTGCTGGTGCCCGGCGTGGGCGATGTCGTCACCACCGCCAGCATCCTCCCGCCCGAAGCCGCCGGGGCCCTCTCCCTGCCTTATTGCCAGGGCTTTCTGCCAGATCATAGCAGCCTGCTGAACGTCGCCGCCCTGCTCGGCGATCCCGCGCTGGTGATCGAGGATCGCGTTCAGCAGAGTTACCCTTAGCTCAGGAGCGCACGGATGGGCAAACGCAGCCAGGCCGACCTGCTGCAAGAACTGCGCCAGACCTTTCGGGTGGAAGCGCAGGAGCATCTGCACACGCTGAACCAGGCGCTGCTGGACCTGGAGCGTACCGAAGCCGCCGACCGGCGGGCCGCGCATGTGCAAAACGCCTTTCGCGCGGCCCACAGCCTGAAAGGGGCCGCCCGCGCGGTGAATATGCCGGCCATCGAAACGCTGGCCCACGCCATGGAATCGCTGCTGCAACAGGCGCGGGATGCCGGCCGCGTGCTGGATGCCGCCACCTGCGATCATCTCTATGCCGCGCTGGATACCATCAGCGATGTGCTGGCCGACCGGCCCGTGTCTGAGGCGGTGCTGGCCGAGCGCCAGTCCGCCCTCAGCGGCGGCCCCGCCACCCCGGCCGCCCCCGTGCCGTCCCCCACCACCGCGCCCGCCACCGCGACCGCGACCCCCACCGCGACCGCGACTGCGACTCCGGCGGCTGCGTCCCTGCCCGCCGATGACACCATCCGCGTCTCCATCCGCAGGCTGGATCAACTGATGGCCCGCATGGGTGAACTGCTGGTCGCCCGTATGAGCCTCACCCGGTCGCTGGAGTCCTTGCCGGCCCAGCGCGAGGCGCTGGCCCGCTGGCAGCAGACTTTGCAGGGCCTGCGGGGCGGCCTGCTGCCAGCGGGCGCGGCCGGGGTGGCCGGCGCGGCGCTGCACAACCTGCTGGAACAGCAGGCCCGCCAGGCCCAGGCGCTCAGCGCTGGCTTTGAGGCGCTGGAGCAGCACCTGCACCGCGAAAACAGCCGCCTCACCACCATCGCCGATGAATTGCAGGAGCAGGTGCGCTACCTGCGGATGATCCCTTTCCAGACCATTGCGCTGCCGCTGGAACGCACCGTGCGCGACCTGAGCCACAGCGAAAATAAGCCCATCACCTTCATCATCAGCGGCGGCGAAGTGGAACTGGATCGTAAAGTGCTGGAGACGCTCAAAGACCCGCTGCTGCATTTGCTGCGGAATGCCATCGATCATGGCATCGAAACGCCGGAGGAGCGCCGCGCTGCCGGCAAAGCGCCGCACGGCAGCATCACCCTCACCGTGCAGCAGCGCGGCAGCGAAATCCGCCTTACTGTGCGCGACGACGGCCGCGGCTTTGACTTTGAGCAGCTTGGCCAGGTGTATCGTCGCCAGCGCGGCGATGCCCCCCTGGGCGACCTCAGCCGCGATGAATTGATCGAGATGGCCTTTCACCCCGGCATCACCACCAGCCACCAGGTGACGGCCCTCTCCGGGCGCGGGGTGGGGCTGGATATTGTGCGTAAAGAGCTGGAAGTGCTTCAGGGGCGCGTGCGGGTGGACAGCCAGCCGGGGGCCGGCACCACGCTGGAATTGATCGTGCCCACATCGCTCACCATGACGCGCGGCCTGCTGGTGCAGGTGGGCGCAGAGACGTTTGCCCTGCCGCTGCACGCCATCGAAAAAATTGCGCCGGTGGAGCGGGTGGTGTACCTCAGCGGGCAGCCCATGCTGGAACTGGGCACCGCGCTGCTGCCGCTGTATGCCCTGGCGGCCCTGCTGGAACGCGCCCCGCAGGAACAACCCCCCGCCGGCACCCGCGCCGCCCTGGTCATCGGGGCCGCCGAACAGCGGGTGGCGCTGCTGGTGGACGATATTCTGACCGAGCAGGAACTGGCCGTCAAACCGCTGTCCCACCCGCTCAAGCGCGTCCGCAACGTCACCGGCACCGCCCTCCCCGGCAGCGGCGAACCCATCATCGTCCTCAACCCGTCGGACCTGGTACGCAGCGCCCGCGGCCGCCAGCCCGGCCCCGCCCCGGCGCTGGACGGCCACCTGCCCGCCCCGGCCGCCCCGGAGCCGGCCCCCGTGGCCGTGCTGGTGGTGGACGATTCGATCACCACGCGCACGCTGGAAAAAAATATCCTGGAAGCGGCCGGCTTCCTGGTGACGACGGCCATCAACGGCGTGGAAGCGCTGCGCCGCCTGCGCGAAAAGCCGGTGGATGTCGTGGTGAGCGATGTGCAAATGCCGGAGATGGACGGCCTGGAACTGGTACGCCAGATTCGCAGCAGTGAGTATCGCCATTTGCCGGTGATCCTGGTCACATCGCTGGAGAGCGCCCACGACCGCGAGCAGGGGCTGAAGGCCGGCGCGGATGCTTACATCGTCAAGCGCGGCTTTGACCAGGCGGAACTGCTGACCACCGTCGCCCGCCTGGTGGGGAGAGCGCTGCCATGACGCGCGTGTTGATCGTGGACGATTCGGCCACCGGCCGCGCCCTGCTGACGCACATTTTGCAGCAGGATGCCCGGCTGCACATCGTGGGGCAGGCCGTCAACGGCCGGCAGGCGGTGGCCATGACGCTGGCGCTGCGCCCGCAGGTGATTTTGATGGATATTGTGATGCCGGAACTGGACGGTCTGGAAGCCACCCGGCAAATTATGGAAGTCGCGCCCACGCCCATCGTCATGATTACCGGCGCGGCCGGCGGCCGCGAAGCGGAACTGGCTTTCCGGGCCCTGCGCGACGGGGCGCTGATGCTGCTGGAAAAACCCGTCGCGCCCGACCATGCCGATTTTAAAGCCCAGGCGGCCCGCATCCTGAAGACCGTCCGCAGCATGGCCGAAGTGAAGGTGATTCGCCATCGCACGCGCCCGCTGCCCCCCGGCACCCCGTCCGCCGGGCCTGCCCCGGGCCCGGCCGTGGAGATGGTGGGCGTGGTGGCTTCCACCGGCGGCCCGGCGGCCCTGGTGGACATTCTCAGCCGGCTGCCCGCTGCCTTCCCGCTGCCACTGGTCATCGTCCAGCACATCTCCGGCGACTTTTTGCCCTCCCTGCGCGACTGGTTGCAGCAAAATACGCCGCTGACCGTGGCTATCGCGGCGGCCGGCGCGGCCCCCCGCCCCGGCACCGCTTACCTGGCCCGCCAGGGGGCCCACCTGCGGTTAACGCAGTCCCGCCGCTTTGAGTATGTGGATACCCCGCTGCGGCCCCACATGCCCGCCGGCGATGTGCTGCTGGAATCGCTGGCCCAGGTGTATGGGCCCGGCGCGGCCGGCATCGTCCTCACCGGGATGGGCGAGGATGGCGCGGCCGGGCTGGCCCACATGGCCCGCGCCGGGGCCGTCACCATCGCCCAGAATGAAGCGTCCTCGGTCATCTTCGGGATGCCCGGCGAAGCGGTGCGGCGCGGCGCGGCGCAGCATATCTTATCGCTGCGCGAGATCGCGGCTTTATTAAATCGTATGACGGCCAGGGGAGATGAAGCGCATGAGTAATATTCAAATTATTGTGGTGGAGGACAGCCCCACCCAGGCGCAGGAGATCGCCTTCCGGCTGTCGGAACATGATATTGATGTGATGATCGCCACCGATGGCCCGCAGGCGCTGCGCCTCATCGAAGAAATGCAGCCGCATCTGGTGGTGCTGGATGTCAATTTGCCGTCCATGAGCGGCCTGCAGGTGTGCAAACGCCTCAAGCGCGATGAGCGCACCGCCCATATCCCGGTGGTGATGTTCACCGCCGCCGACCGCACCGAAGACATCCTGGCCGGCATGGAGGCGGGGGCGCTGGATTATATCCCCAAAGATCATTTCGCCGCCGAAAATTTGCTGGCCACCCTCCAGCGCCTGGGCCTGGTACGCGGAGGCAATGTATGATGACGGCGGACAGCATCACCATCACCATTGAGGGCACGTTTGATATTGCCCGCGGCCGCAATGAGCTGCGGAAACTGGTGAATGAGCAGGGCTGGTCGCTGCCGTTTGGCACCCGCGCCAGCGCCATTTTGACGGCCATGGGCGAACTGGTGCTGCAATGCCAGCCCCACAGTGACCACGCCCGCATCATCCTGAATGTGGTGCGCCAGGGCGCGGTGCCGCATCTGGAAATGGTGTGTCGCTGCCGGCTGACCGGCCAGCCGTCCGGGGCGTTTGACCAGGCGCGGGAACGGCTGCAAAGCAGCGCCCCGGAGGTGAAAATTGACCACAGCGAGACGGCGCTGCACCTGCGGCTGCTGCTGAAGGCGGTGTGACCATGGCCGCCGCCCTGCCGTACCTCAAAATTCGCGTGGGCCAGCAGTGGTATGGCCTGCCCGTGGCGCTCATTACGGCGGTGGTGCCGCTGCCGCACCTGGCGGATTTGCCGGGGGCGGCGGACGAGGTGCTGGGTCTGTTGACGCTGCGCGAACAGGTGATGCCGGTGCTGGATGCCGGCCAGCGCTTTGGCCTGGGCCCCACCCGGCTGACGCTGGCGCATTTGCTGGTGGCCCTGCGCCACGAGCAGCAGCAGATGGCGCTGCTGGTGGATGAAGTGGATGAGGTGGTGCAGGTCTCCCCGGCTGACCTGCACCCCGGCGGCGAGTCGCCGCTGGTGACGGGCAGCGTGCCGCAGGCGGACGGTCTGCTGCTGCTGCTGGCCGCCGACAGCCTGTTCCAGCCGGGCGCGGCGCTGCCACCCCCCGCCTAAAGTCCTGCGGCTGGCTTATTGTCTTGCCTGGCAACCTGGCATATACTTGATAAAAAATGGGGCGGTGGTGGAATTTGATGCCTATGATGCCTGAGACTGAGGGTCGTAATCCTTTTGAAGATCACATTGAAAGCGATGCCTTTGACATCAGCGAACTGGGGATTGCCGGCGACCCGGCCCAGCTCCAGGAGCAGCTCAACACCCTGCTGAACAGCCTGCCGCAGCCGCTGGACTACCGGCTGTGGGATGAAGAACTGGATGATCTGCAAAAGCAGCTTTCCATTCACCTGGCCGGGGCGGTCATTGAGCGTTATCTGCGCGTGCATCACCAGGAGGAATTGTCCGAGCTGAGCGATGATGAACTGCTGATGATGATGAATGTGCCGCTGACGCTGGCGATGATCGTGCAGCAGCGGCTGCACGCCACCCCGCGCAGCGCCCCGGTGGCGCTGGTGGCCCGCGCGACCGTCGCCCGCCCGCCGGAGACGCTGCCGCAGCGCCCGCCGCCGGCCGCCGCGCCCACGCTGCTGCAACGAATGCAGCACCTGCTGAAACAGGTGCGTTCCCGCCTGGAACGGCTGTTAAACCCCTCCCGTTGAGTGCTCAAAAATATTTTTTGTCCCGTTGATACCGATCTTTTTGCAGCCGCTTTTTTTTGATGCCCTGCGCCGGACAGGGTGGTGGATCGCTGCGCCGCCGCTGCCCGTTATGCCGGCGGCTCTGGGCCGGGCAGCACCGCCAGGTCCTGCCGGGTGAGGCCCCACAGCGCCGCCGCGGCCTGCGTCAGGTCGGCGCTGGCGGGCGGGGTGCCGGCGTGGCCGGCGCGGGATAACTCCGCCAGATGGCGATGCACCGGGCTGGCGGCATCGTAACGCGGCAGGCGCAGCAGCTTCAGCAGCCCCGGCTGAGCAAAACTTTTGCTGCGTTTGCCGCTGTGGCTGAGCACGGCAAATTCAAACGGGGCGGAATTGAGGCAGGCGGCCAGATAATGCGCTTCCTGCGCCTGGTGTGCCTCCAGCGCGATGAACGGGTGCATGGCCTGGTTGGTGATGACCGGCCGCTGTGCGACCGTCGTCACCACCGCGGCCCGCATGTGGCCCGCGCCCATCCCCTGCCAGATCACCTTCACCGGGGCGAAGGTATACGGGCCAATATCGAACATGGTGTAAAACGGCACATCCTCTTTAAAGTAGCGCTGCACGGTGGGCCGGGCCCGCAGCAGCGGCGCAAACGGCTGAAGATAGGCCCACGTCAGCGGGTATTGCGTTTGCAGCCAGTCCGGGGCATAGCCCTGGCGGGTGCGGGCATCCTGCACCAGCAGGATATGGGCCCCCGGCGCGGCCTGCCAGCGGGCGACATCGCGCCCGCGCAGCAGCGGGTACACCAGGTCGGCTTCCAGGATGGCTTCCACCACCGGCACCGGGCGGCGGGCCTGTTCGGTGCAGTTGCGCACCTGCACCCGCCCGCCGGGGAGCCGGGCCAGCACCTCCAGCCAGTACACGCCGTTGGCCCCGCCGGTATAGGCCCCGGCGTGGGCCACATAATCGGACGGGCCGCGCAGCTTATCCAGCAGGCCGCGGCTGCCGGGCTGGCCGGTGCGCCAGGGGGCGGCGGCATCGCCCGGTACGGCCGGCTCGGCTTCGGCCGGCAGGCATTCCAGCAGCGCGTCCATACTGCCGGCATAATCCGCCGGGATGCGCCGCCGGCTGCGCGGCCGCCACAGGTGATAGGGCACCGGGTAGGTGGTGGGCTGGCCCTTTTGCAAAAACAGCAGGATGGCCGGGGCCACGGCCCCGGCAAACGGCTGCAACGCGCTCAGGTCATCCACGCGCCACACGCGCAGCGGGGCCCCTGCGCCCCCAAACCGCCGAAAGCCCGCGCCGGCCGCGCCGGATTTGAGCAGGCTCTGCGGCAGGATGAAGCCCAGGTGCCCGCCGGGCAGCAAATAGCGGTCGGCGGCCGTATACAGCATGAGCATGGCCAGGTCTTTGCGCCCCTGGCCCAGGATGCTGGCCATGCCGGCATGGGGAAACAGGCCGTACTGTTCCCACAGCGGCAGCGTTTTGCGCCAGTAATCTGCCGGAATGCCTTCGCGGTTCACCCAGGGCGGGTTGCCGGCCACCAGCGCAAAGGGGCCAATGTCCGGCGGTTGCAGCAGGGTATCCGCCGTGTACACGGGCAAATGCAGCGCCCCGTCCCGGTGCGGCCCGATGCCCAGCAGCAGGCTGGCGCGGGCGGCCAGCGCCGCCAGCGGGTCGACATCCACGCCGGCCAGCCGGGCCAGCGCCTGCGCCGGGGAAAAATGCCGCCGCGCCCGCTGCAACGCCAGCGCCAGAAACGTCCCGGAGCCGCAGGCGGGGTCGATGAGGGAGCGGGTGCCATCGCAGCCCAGGGTATCCAGTACGGCGGCGGCCAGCCAGTCCGGGGTGTAAAAAGCGCCCCCCGCCTGGCGCTGCGTGGCGGAAAACAGATCATGGTGCAGCCGCTTAAAGACATCGCCGGGGCTGCCGGGGCCCCACTGGCCGGCCTGCACCGCCCGCCCCAGGTCGGTGAGTGGCCCGCGCAGGGCCGCGCCATCCAGCCCGGCCGCGGCCGGCTCGCCGCCGGTAAAATCGGCATAGCCGGCGGCCACAAAACACGCGCCGCTGTCGATGTCGGCCGGCGGCGGCAGCGCCTGCGGATACAGGCGGTGGGCTGCCACGCGCCGGATGACCAGCGTATAATACAGCCGCGTGGCCAGCTCGGCCCGCGCGGCCGGCGGCAGATCGTCCGGCAGGGTGGCGTGCAGCGCCGGCAGCAGATGGCGGGCCGGGGCGCTGCGCCGGCCCAGCGTGCGTTTTAACCATGCAGCGGTGATGAGTCGGGACATGCCGCTAAGTCCTGGCTGGTTCGGCCGGCCGGGCAGGCCGCCCATCGGCAGAAAGAGGCGAGTACGGTGAAGATAGCTTATTATATCAGCGCCCACGGCTACGGGCACGCGGCGCGGCAGCAGGCGGTCATCGACCGGCTGGCACAGCAGGGCGGGCGCGTGTATGTGCGTTCCGCCGCGCCGGCTAAATTTTTTACGGCGGCGGTGGCCTGCCACCCGGAACGCTACGATGTGGGCATGGTGAACCCTGGCACGCTGGAGGTGGATGCCGCCGCGACCTTCGCCGCGTATGCTGACCTCATCACCCGCCAGCCGGCCATCATCGCCCGCGAAGCGGCCTGGTTGCAGGCGGAACAGATCGACCTGGTGGCGGTGGATATGCCGCCGCTGGCCTGCGCCTGCGCCGCTGCGGCCGGGGTGCCGGCCGTGGTGGTCACGCATTTCACCTGGGATCGGGTGTATCGCCACTACAGCGACGATTTTCCGCAGTATCGCTATGTGCTGGAACAGATTCGGGCGGATTATGGCCGGGCCACGCTGGCGCTGCAAATTCAACTGCCGCTGCCGCATGAGTTCGATATGTTCCCGGTGGTGGAGCCGGTGCCGGGCCTCGCCAACCCGCTGACGCAATCGCGCGGGCAGGTGCGGGCCGCTTTCCACATCCCGCCACAGCACCGGCTGGCGCTGCTGTCCATGGGCGGTAATGACTGGGGCCGGACGGATATTCGGGCGCTGGCGGGGCTGCCGGGCTGGTCTTTTCTGGTGATGCCGTCGGCCTATGAGCAGGTGCGCGGCCTGCCGCACGTGCAGCCGGTGCCCATGGATTACCCGCACTATCACAATCTCATCGCGGCGGCCGATGTGCTGGTGGGCAAGGCCGGCGGCTCCACCGTGGCCGAGGTGATCGCGCATCGCACGGCGATGATTTACACGCTCAATGATAACTGGTTTGAGAATGAACTGCTGGCGGCCACCCTGGAGCGTTACTGCAACAGCCGGTATCTGCCGCGGGCGGATTTTGAACGGGGGGACTGGGTGGCCGCGCTGGACGAGATCGTTACCCGCCCGTATGCCTGGCCGCCGGTGGCCATGAACGGCGCAGAGGTGATCGCCGGGCGCTTGCTGGCGCTGGCCCGGCAGCACGCCGACCGCCGGGCCGGGACTGACCGGGCCTGACCTGACCCGGCCGGAGCCGCGGGGGCTGGCTGTGCCCCCGCCGCCGGCCGCGGTGACGGGCTTACTGCGGTACGGCCGTCAGTTGCAGGGTGTAATTGGCCGTCACATCTTCAAAGTAGAAATCGAACAGCGCTTCGGTGATGCGGATCACGTACACGGTTTCGCCGGGGATGTCGCCGATGGCTCCGCGCGTGGCCAGGCGGCCGCCCATCACCGCCACCATATCCAGCGTGCCGGGGGTGATGTCCGTGTCAATGGTGTTGACGGTGAATTCCGGCGCAAAATCGCCGCTGCGGGTGAATTCAAACACGAACGGATCAGCGCCACGATAGACGAAATACTGCGTTGCGTTGTTGCTGATGCTGCCGCTGATGGGGGTCGCCAGCGTCAGTTCCGCGGCCACGGTCAGTGTGAGGGTAAATTCGCCCACGCTCGTCCCGCTGGAGTCGTCGGTGCGGGTGGCGACCACGGTATACACGCCATCTTCGGGAAGCTGCCACACGATGACCGTGCTGCCGAAGCCATCATAACGCACCAGGTCCTGCCCGGCCGGGTCACGCAGGATGATGGCCGGATTGTTCAGGTCGCCCAGGGTTTCCACCGGCACCATGGAGAGGATCACCACCTGGTCGGCGGTGCCTTCAAAGGTGTATTTCAGCGCGAATTCAGCATCAGTGATTTCGCCCGTCACCGGCGTATCCGGCGTGAGCGTATCCTGCGCCTGCGCTGCCCCCACGAACAGCGTCAGCAGCAGCGCCAGCAGGGCCAGCAGTATTACTTTTTTCATATCGAAATCCTCCCTGAAATAAAAACGACAGGGAGAACTGTAAAACGTGATGGCGACAGCGGCAAGTGACAGAGTGCAAAAAACTTCTATAGAAAATGGTGGGGCGGCTGTCCGGCGGGCAACATCAGGGTTGATCGGGCGTGCGCCAGGCGGCCAGCAGGGCGGCCAGGGCGGCTTCATCGTCCACAAAATGCACGGTGCCGCCATCCAGGTTGGGCAGGGTGCGGTCTGCGCCGGTGCCCAGGCTGTGCTCGGCCGCGGCCGGCAGACCAATCACCACCGCGCGGCCGCTGAAAGCCGGCGCGAAGCGGCGGCCGAAGCTGCGGACGTGGGCCGCCAGCCCGGAGGGTAGCTGCGGGCGGGTGCTGCCGCGCAGATCCACCAGCACCTGCACCGGGTGCGGGTGCCGGTGCAGCGCAAACAGCGATGAGCGCACGCACAGATGATAATCGTGCCAGTTCCAGTCACCTTCGATGATATAGTGCATCACCGTTTGCGCGTCGTCGTACCAGGCAAAGCGTACACCCATGGGCATTCATCCTGTCACCGTAGACCGGGCTAACTGTAGCAGGCTCTGTGCCCCTGCAACAGCCCCGCGCCCCGGAGACGGCCGGGCCGCCGCCGGG
>JALOOI010000139.1 GCA_025454495.1 Anaerolineae bacterium | reverse complement strand
AGCACGCTCAGCAGCAGGTCATTTTTGCCCACCACCAGGCTCTGGGAGAAAAAGTCCGGGATGAACAGCACCAGCGTCGCCAGCAGCAGCGCCAGCGCCGCCGGCAGGCGGGTATACCGCCGCAGCAGCAGCGCCAGCGTCAGCGCCAGCAGCAGCACGATCAGCGCGTGGACGAGGCCGGCCGGGTACACGGTGCCGGTCAGCAGCACACCCAGGCTCACCAGGCTTTCATAGCCGGCGGGATATTCACCGTAGGCGATGGCTAAATCCCACATGGTGCCGCTGCGTACCAGTTCCACCGCCCGCACGAAATGGTAGGACAGCGCATCGCCGGCGATGACATTGCCCGCCACCGAGCCGGGGAACAGCGCCAGGCGCAGCAGAAAGGCGCTGCTGAGCGCCAGCACCGCCAGCACCATGCACAGCGCATCCAGCCGGGGCGCAGCGGGCGTGGCCGGCGGCAAAAAAGCCTGCTCCGGCCAGCCGGGGGCGCGGCGAAAATACAGCCACAGCGCGGCCAGCCACACCAGCACACTGCCTGCCAGCACCGGCAGCAGCCGGTAGTGCCCGGCAAAACTGAGCACCTGCCCGGTGAAGATGAGCGCGAAGACCAGGCAAAAAAGTACGCCATACAGGCGTATCAGGAGGGTTTGTCCCATGCTGTGCCGTTCTCGTTGTATCCCGGCACAGGATTATAGTGCCCGCTACCGACAGGCAACAGGGCACACCACGTCAGCGGATGACCAGCAGTGCATCGGAGAATTTGCGCTGCACCCCGCGTTTATTAAAATGCGCCCACACTTCCGGGAAACCGGCGATCTGCGCCTGGGCGGCCTGCTCCAGCAGGGCCCGGTAGTCATTCAGCACCGGCTGGTGGGCGGGGCTGGTGGCGCTTTCCTGCGCCAGGCGCTGCGCCGCCACGATGCTGTCGTTCAGCTTGCCCAGGTAATCCTGCACGGTTTTCACTTCATCAATGAAATCAGCGGCCGGCGTGCCCAGCACATCACTGAAGAAGGACAGCACATAGCGCAGCCGCTTAAATTCGATCCGCAGCGCGTGCAGCAGTTCCGGCTGCTGCGCCGGCAGCAGCGCATCATACGCGCGGACGTGGGCCAGATGCTGATGAAAGATGACCGGCACCACATGGCGCACCTGGTAGGGCGTGGCTTCGGTGGCGGGCGGGCGGCTGCCGGCCCCTTTTTCCAGCAGGAAGGCCGTCATCTTTTTGACGAAACGGCGATAATCGCCCGATTCCAGCCAGTCAAACAGTTCTTCGCGGGCAGTGGCCCGGCGGGCCGCCAGTCCGTCCAAGATCGGTTGCAGGGCCGCCTGCTGTTCCGGGGTGCCGGCGGCGCGGTAGGCATTCAAATTATCGATCATCACATCCAGATCGCGCACATCCCCCAGCAGGCGGGCGGTGAGCTTTAACATCCGTACCAGCGGCCGCAGCACCTTCGGCTCATAATAGCTGTCCAGCACGCGCAGGGCGCTGCGCAGGCGGCGCGTGGCCACGCGCATCTGGTGCAGATGATGCACCGGGTCATCCCCGGTAAGCTGTGCTTCATGCTCCAGCAGGCTGATGAAATTGGCCCGTAAAATTTTGCGGCCGGCTTCCGGCATCAGGTCGTCGGCCTGCACGGTTTCCAGTTGATCGGTGAGGCGTTGCAGATATTTGGGGTTGGTGGGCATGGGGTTATCTCGCTATACACACTCAGAACTTGTTGAACCGTAAGCATAACACAACAGTCCTTTTTTGTTAAGTGCAAATTAAATCTCTTAATGATTATGTAAAAATTGAGCGCCACTCCCAGGCACAATCTCATGCAATCCTTTGCCAGAAGTGCTATAGTGGCATCAATATCAGTGCAAAGGAAGCCTATCTTGACTTTAAAGACACCGGCACTTCGCCCAACCACGATGCCCGGCCCACAGAAGAAGCCCGTGGTGGGCCACCTGGGCGAAATTCGGCAGGTCGGCTTTTTGGCCTTTTATGAGCGCCTGTGGCGGGATTACGGCGACCTGGTGCAGTTCGCGCCCGGCCCGCTCAACGGCTGCATGGCCGTTCACCCGGATCAGGTGCGTTATATTCTGGTGGAAAAACCGGAGATTTACATCAAAGGTATGAGCCATGATCGCCTGCGCGATTCGATCGGCCATGGCATTCTGACGCTGGAAGGCAGCGACTGGCGGCAGCAGCGCCGTTTGCTCCAGCCCACCTATACCCCCGGCGGCATCCGCCAGTTTGCCAGCATCATGACCGACGAAGCCGAAGCGGCCATTGCCCGCTGGCGCAGCACGGCCGGGCAGCCGGTAGACATCAACGAGGCGATGACGCGCATCACCATGCGGGTCATCTCCCGTGCCATCTTCGGCATTGACCTTGACGAGGGTTTTCGAGAGGTGGCGCTGGCCCTGCACGGGCTGCTGGATTATACCAGCACCGGCAGCAGCAGCCTCTTCGTCATGCCCTTGTTTTTGCCCACGCCCGCCAACCAGCGCCTGAAGCGCAATCAAAAAATCGTCCGCGATTTTATTTTCCAGATCATTGAGCGCCGCCGTCGCCAGGGGCCGGGTGAAGATTTGCTGTCGCTGCTGATGAGCATCATCGACGAAGACACCGGCCAACCCATGACCGATGACCAGCTTCACGATGAAATCCTCATCACCTTCTTTGCCGGCCACGAGACCACCGCCAGCCTGCTCACCTGGACCTGGTATTTGCTGGCGCAAAACCCGGCCGTCGAAGCGCGGCTGTACGACGAAGTGACGCAGGTGCTGGCCGGGCGTGCCCCCACGCTGGAAGACCTGGGCCGGCTGACTTATACGCGCATGGTGCTGGAGGAAACGCTGCGCCTGTATCCGCCGGTGCCGCTGCTGGCCCGCGATGCCGCGCAGGATGATACGCTGGCCGGCTACCCCATTAAAGCGGGCACGCTGGTCGTCACGCCGCTGTTCCTCACCCAGCGCCATCCCGATTACTGGGAGCGGCCGGAGGCCTTTTACCCGGAACACTTCACGCCGGAGCAGGTGGAACAGCGGCCGCGCTATGCTTACCTGCCGTTTGGGGCGGGCCAGCGCGTTTGCCTGGGCATTCACTTCGCCCGCATGGAAGCGGCCATCCTGCTGGCCCACCTGGCGCAGCATTACCGGCTGCGGCTGGCGCAGCCCTTCGATGGCCGCACGCAATTCGTGGGGGTTATCCGCCCCGCCGGGCCCATTCTGATGCAGGTGGAAGCCCGTTAAAGCCGGTGCCGGCCGGGCCAGGCTCCGGCCGGTTTAGCGATGAAAGGCAGCACGTATGAACGATTACACACGGCTGGATGACCTGGCGCAGTATCATCAAAAGTGGCGGGCGCAGCGGCTGGCACCGGCCCTCAAGCACATGCCGGAGCGCAAACCCGGCTTTAGCACCGTCTCCGGCATGGAGATTGAGCGCGTGTACACCCCGCTGGATACGGCCGACCAGGATTACATCCGCGACCTGGGCCACCCCGGCGATTATCCCTTCACGCGGGGCATTCATGCCACCGGCTACCGCGGTAAGCCGTGGACGATGCGGATGTTCGCCGGTTTTGGCACGGCCGAAGAAACCAACGCCCGCTATCGCTACCTGGTGGACCAGGGCAATACCGGCCTTTCGGTGGCGTTTGACCTGCCCACGCTGATGGGCTACGATACCGACGCGCCCGAAGCCGCCGGCGAATTCGGCAAGTGCGGCGTAGCCGTGTGTTCCCGGCGCGATATGGAAATTTTGTTTGCCGACATCGCGCTGGACAAAATTTCTACCAGCATGACCATCAACAGCCCGGCCGCCATCCTGTGGGCCTTCTACATCGCCGCCGCCGAAAAGCAGGGCCTGCCCCGGTCGGCGCTGCGCGGCACGCTGCAAAATGACATCCTCAAAGAATATATCGCCCAGAAAGAATTTATCTTCCCGCCGGCACCTTCCATGCGCCTGGTGACGGATACGGTCGAATTTGGCGCACAGCACCTGCCCGCGTGGAATACCCTCAGCGTGAGCGGCTATCACATCCGCGAGGCAGGCAGCACGGCCGTGCAGGAGCTGGCCTTCACCCTGGCGGACGGGCTGGAATATGTGCGGTGGGCCCTGGCGCGGGGGCTGCCCATTGATGAGTTTGCCCCACGAATCAGTTTTTTCTTTAATTTACACAATGATTTTTTTGAAGAGATTGCCAAACTGCGGGCGGCGCGGCGCATCTGGGCGCGGGCGCTGCGCGAGCGCTTCGGCGCACAGCAGGAGCGTTCCTGGCTGATGCGCTTCCACACGCAGACGGCCGGTGTCAGCCTCACGGCGCAGCAGCCCCAGATCAATCTCATTCGGGTGGCGCTTCAGGCGCTGGCCGGTGTCCTGGGCGGCACCCAGTCGCTGCACACCAACAGCCTGGATGAAGCGCTGGCCCTGCCCTCCGAACAGGCGGTGACGCTGGCGCTGCGCACGCAGCAGATCATCCTGGAAGAAAGCGGCGTGACGAATACGGTCGATCCGCTGGGCGGCAGTTATTTCATCGAAGCACTGACTGACCGCATCGAAAGCGAGGTGCTGGCCTATTTCCAGCGCATCGAAGACCTGGGCGGGGTGCTGCCGGCCATCGAAGCCGGTTTCTTCCAGCGCGAGATCAGCGAAGCCAGTTACCGCCAGCAGCGCGAGATTGACCGGGGCGAGCGCGTCATCGTGGGGGTCAATCGTTACGTCACCCGTGAGCCGGTGTCGGTGCCGCTGCTGAAGATGGATCCGCAGGGGTATGCGCGCCAGATGGCCCGGCTGCATGACCTGCGGGCGCAGCGTGACCCGGCCCGGCTGGCCGGGGCGCTGGCCGAGGTGCGGGCGGCCTGCGTGGAGGAGCGCAACATCATGCCGCCGCTGATTGCCGCCGCCCATGCCGATGCCACCCTGGGCGAATTGATCGCCGTCATGCGCCAGGTGTTCGGCATCTATCACGAGCCGCTGCATCTTTAAGGCCCCCGCGGCGGAACGGCCCCGGCCGGGCGTTCCGCCGCGGGCAACCGCGCAGGGCCGATCACGGTCAGTCCGTGCCGGCCGGCGCGGCCCGCCGCCACGGTTGTAGCTGCCCGTAGGTCAGGGTACGCCACAGCCATTCCACCGGGCCAAAGCGAAAATGCCGCAGCCACATGGCGCTGAAGCCGGCCAGCAGCGCAAACAGGATCAGCGTCAGCGCGAAGCTCTGCCACGCCGCCAGCCGGTCATACAGCCCGAAGCCGTAACCGTAGAACAGCGTGGTGGCGACCAGTGACTGGCCCACGTAATTGCTCAGGGCCATCTGGCCGGCCGGGGCCAGCCCGCGCAGTCGGTCGGCATTCAACAGCACCGCACACAGGTACACAAAGCTGAGCGCCGGCGCACCGACATGCACCCCCAGGCTGATGCCCCAGGACTGCCCCTCCACCGCGCCCACCAGCAGCAGCGCATTCCCGGCCAGCCCCACCGGCAGCGCCCACTTCCAGGCCCGCCGCAGCAGCGGCCGGTAACGTTCCGGGTCATCCAGCCGGCCGCTGCGCCCCACCACCAGCCCCACCAGAAACATCGCCAGCACCATCGGTAGCTGCACATCAATGGTCTGCGGCCGCGCCAGCCGCGCCGCCACCACGTCGGCATAGCTGCCCTCCACGAACAGCACGACGGTATCCGCGTGCGCGGCAGTGTCCACAGTGAGTGCGTCACCGGCCACGCCAAAGAACAGCAGCCCGGCCAGCGTAATCACCCCGGCCAGCGCCAGCAGCGCCCGGTCTGACCGGTGGCGCAGCAGCAGCAGCAGCACCCCGGCCACCGCATACACGCGCAAAATGTCGCCATCCCAGATCAAAATGGCATGGGCCAGGCCGATGCCGAACAGAATGGCCAAACGCCGCAGATAAAAGCCGACGAAAGAACGCCCGCTGCCCTCCGCCCGGCGCATTTGTACCGCAAAACCCACCCCGAACAAAAAGCTGAACAGCAGGTAAAATTTGACCACGGCGAAGAACGCAATCGCGCTATCCACCAGTTGATCGAGATCGCTGCCGCGACTGCCCAGGGTGTTCAGCCGCAGCGCCGACCCGCTAAAATCCAGCATATTGACGATGAAGATGCCACCCAGGGCCACGCCCCGCAGTACATCCAGCGCGATGATGCGCTCCTGAATCGGTTTCATGTGCATGATAATCCTCGTGCGCTTCAACATAATTCAACGGTGATCGACAGCATGGGCCGCGCCGGCCGCGGCCGGGGCGCGGGGCAGTGGGGCGGGGGCACGGTGCCCCCCGCCAGAAAAATACAGGGCTGGTGGTGGTAACAATCGGCCCGGTCAGGCCGGGTGGTGCGGGCCGGGCGGCCGGCTCAGGCGAAGTGGCCGCGCAGCCGGCGGATGAGCAGCAGCGCCGCCACCGCCAGACCGATGCCAAAGCCGCCCCAGAAGCCGGCCGGGCCCAGGTGCAGGTGAAAACTGAGGATGTAACCGGCGGGCAGCGCCACCAGCCAGTAACCAATGAGGGAAATGCGCGTCGGGTAGCGGTTATCCAGCATTCCGCGCAGCGCCCCCAGGCTTACGGATTGCAGCCCGTCGAAGATTTGCATTAGCCCCACGCTGATGAAAGTCGCCGCCGCCGCCACGATCACCGGGCGCTCATCCACGAACAGCCCGGCGATGCTTTCACCGGCGAACAGGAGCACCAGCGTAAACAGGGCCGTCCACAGCGTGACCAGCGCCAGCGCGGTGTAGCTGATGGCCCGAATGCGGCTTTTTTCACCCCCGCCGGCCGCCTGCGAAACCCGGATGCTGACCGCCCCGGACATGCCCAGGGGCAGCATGTACAGCACGCTGGCCACGCTGTACACGATCTGGTTGGCGGCCAGCGCCGTGGTGCCCAGCCAGCCGATCAGCACGCCGGCCACGGCCACCGCGCCGCCTTCCATCAAATACTGGAACGACATCGGCACGCCTTCGCGCAGGTGTTCCCGGAAGGCGCTCAGCCGCCAGGGGGCCGCGCGGCGATAAGCGGCGGTCAGGCGGGAGCGATGGTAGTGCAGCATCATGATGACTGCGCCCAGAGTTTGCGCGATCAGGCTGGCGATGCCCGCCCCGGCAATCCCCAGGGGCGGCAGCCCCGCCCCGCCCGCAATCAACAGCCGGTTGAGCAGAATATTGATCCCCACCGGCACCAGCGTCAGCAGCAGGCCCGTCCACGGGCGGTCAATGGCATCATAAAGCTGTTTGTACACCAGCAGCACGCAGTAAGGCACCAGCGCGAAACTCATGGTGATCCAGTAGGGCGGCAGCACGGCCATCACCTCGGCCGGCTGCCCGGTCAGCGGCAGGATATAACGCCAGCCGGCGAGCATCAGCAGCGTGCTGGCCGCGCCGGCCGCCGTGCCGATCAGCAGGCCGTGCCGCACCACCAGCCCGATTTTGTCCGCCTGCGCGGCACCAAACGCCTGGCCGATCAAAATGCCGGCCGGGCCCATAAAACCGTACAGCGCCGCGTAAAAAATGAGCAGCACGCTGCTGGTGAGCGATACCGCGCCCAGGACAGCCGCACCGCTGTTGCCGAGCATGTAGGTATCCACCAGCCCCATGATGGTGGAGGTGGTGAGGCCGGCCACCAGCGGCACCGCCAGGCTGATGATGGGCTGCAATTCCGCGACAAAGGGGGCCCATGACCGGGAAGGGCGCAGCGGCTGGCGTGCCAGGGGTTTCGGTGTCGTCGTCATGATGATGCTTCCTTTATCTAGTGATAAATCACTCACTTGACAGCGCAATAAAAACGGCCCGCGGCGGGCCGCACCGCCGGCTTAACCGATGAATTCCGGCAGATCCAGCACTGCACCGATGGACTGCAACAAACAGCGGGCATACCAGCGGCGGGCGGTTGCCAGATCGCCCTCGGTCGCTGCCAGCACTTCGGCAAAGGTACGGGCTTCGCGGGCCCGCACATAAGCGCGGACTTCGGCATCGCCGCAGGCAGCATAGGCTTGCAGCAGCAAAAGCTGGTCATCGCGCTGCTTCAGCAGCTCGCGGTAGGCGGCATCCATCGCCCCTTCAGGATCATCCGGGTGGGCGGCGGCCGCGTCATCCAGCACAGCATCCATGTGCGTCATCACGCGCTCATAGGCCGCCAGAAACAGGCGGCGCTTGGTGCCAAACAGCTTGAACAGGTACGGCTGTGAAATGCCGGCCCGGGCGCTGATGACTTCCGTCGAACTGCCGGCCAGCCCGTTACGGGCAAATTCCGTGATGGCGGCGGCCAGCACCGCGGCCCGCCGTTCTTCCGCCGAAATACGTTGCTGAGTGGTTTCCGTTTTCGCATCCATGTTAGTGAGTATACACTCACCATCTGACCGGATCAAGCCTCTCTTATCCAGCACTCATCTACAACCCGCGCCACAGTTCTGATAACGATTGACCGCTTTCACGATGGACGGCGGGCGCTACAATAGCCACAGTTTGCCCACAGCTTTCACGTTGCGCTATGGCCCCTCTGCTGACGCTGCTCTCTTCTCATCATCTGTCGCTGCGCCGGCTGCCGGTGCAGGCCGGGATCGTGCTGGCCTTTGTGCTGTTCCCCGCCTGGCTGAAGCTGCCGGGTGCGCCGCCGCCCTTCAGCGCGACTTATATCCTGGGCCTGGCGCTGGCGCTGCCGGTGCTGTGGACGGGGGCCGCCTGGCTGTTGACCGGCTGCCCCGGCCTGCGCGGGCTGCTGCATGATCGCTGGCGGGCGGCCTGGGCACTGGCGCTGCTGCTGCTGGTCGTCTGGTCGTGGTTTTCGCAGGGCTGGGCCCTCGTCCGCGAAGCTCAGCCGGGCGTGGCGCAAAACCATACGTTGCATCTGGCGCTGCTGGCCGCCTTTTTGCTGGCGACCGCCTGCGCCGGGCCGCCGCCGCGCGTTATCGTGGGGGCGCTGTGCCTGGGGCTGGCGTGGAACGTCCTGCTGGGCGGGGCCCAGGTGGCCGAACAGGGGTCGGTGGGGCTGCGGGCGCTCGGTGAAGTGGTGCTGTACCCCGCCCGTTCTGGCACCAGCGTCATCGAAGCGGCCGGCGTGCGCTGGCTGCGCCCCTACGGGCTGCTGCCCCACCCCAACATTCTGGCCGGCGTGTACCTGGTGGGCACCCTGGCCGCCCTCTCGCTGACGCTGCACCGGCGGCCGGCCGTGCGCCTGGCGGGGCTGGGGCTGTTTGGCGCGGGGCTGTGGCTGCTGCTGCTGAGCTTCTCCCGCGGGGCGTGGCTGGGGGCCGCCGCGGGCGGGCTGGTGCTGCTGGCGTTCTGGCTGCGCCAGTGGCGGCGCTTACTGCCCGCCGGGCTGCTGGCGCTGCTGGCCGGCAGCGTCTTTCTGGCGCTGTATCATCCCTTTGTGCTGGCCCGCGCCGGGGCCGGGCAGCCCACCACCGAAATGCGCTCCATCGCTGACCGGCTGGTGTACCAGCAGATCGCGGTGGCGGCCATCCAGGAGCAGCCCATCCTGGGGGTGGGCGGCGGCAACTTTCCCTGGTACGCCAGTTTTTACCTGTTCTACCGCACCGATTATGACCTGCGCGGCGATAACGTCCACAATGTTTACCTGGGCATTCAGGCGGAACAGGGGCTGGTGGGGGTTAGTTTGTTCAGCTTATTTGGGATATTTGGGATAATAAGGGTTATCCAAAACGTGAGGCAGGATTGCGATAACGGCCGTATCGCCTTTCTGGGCAGTGTGGTCGCGCTGGCCGTGGTGGGGCTGGTGGATCATTACCCCTGGACCCTGCTGCATGGTCAGGTGATGTGGGCCGGGCTGCTGGCGGTGGCACTGTGCCCCGCAGCCGCGGCCCCGGTTCGGCCGGTGGCAGCGTCGTCAGCGCGGGTCGGCTGAATCCACCCGCTGCCAGCCGGCGGCCCCGCGCACCAGGTCAGCGTGGGCCATGCCGAAAGGCGGCGGGGTCACTTTGCGCGAAAAATTCATCAGTTCAATGCGGGCCGGGTTAAACTCAATGATGATGAACTGCTCGCCATCGGGCCCGCCGGGGAAGAACGGCTCCCAGTCGCTGCGCCAGTGTTTGCGCCGCAGCGCCAGATCGGTATGCAGGCGGGTGTGGCCCTGCAACACCACATAGGCAAATTCTGGATCATGCTGAAAGGTGACGGTGAGGCGCGGGTCGCGCTGGAGCTGCTGCGCCTTGCGCGACTGCGGGCTGGTGCCGAACCACAGCGTCAGGTCAGCGTCTGGCTCTGAATGTTCGACCAGGCGGGCGGCGGGCTGGCCGTCAGGGGCGATGGTAATCATAAAGCAGTAGGTGGCCGCGGTGATGGTTTCGCGGGTGATGCTCAACAGGTCTTCAATCGTCAGCGTCATCGCAACACAGGCTCTCTGCACATCAGGGTTATCGGTTAACGATACTGCCGCTTCGCCAGTTCGCCCATCAGGCCCGGCAGCAGGCGGTTGCCCAGGACGATCAGCCGGTCAAAAAAGCGCAGGATGACCGTTGACCGGCGCTGGCGGGCCGCTTTCAGCAGGCCGGTGGCCACCTGTTCGGCGCTCATGGCGGGCAGGCGGCTGGCGCGGCGCTCGCCCTCCCCCAGCCGGCGGGCGTTAAATTCGGTTTCGGTGCGGCCCACCAGCACGTCGGTAACGTGAATATGGTGCGGGGCCAGCTCCAGGCGCAGCGAATGGGCGATGCTGCTGATGAAGGCCTTGCTGGCGGCATAGGTGGCGGCATAGGGCGCGACCAGGCTGGCCGCCACCGACGAGATGATGAGGATGTGGCCGCCATCCCCCCGCAGGCGCATGGCCGGCACCGCCGCCCGGATGCTGTGCAGCACGCCATCGATATTGGTTTGCAGCACCATGTCCACATCGCTCCAGGCGGCCTCCACCAGGGCCCCGCGCTGGCCGATGCCGGCGCTGGCGATCAACACATCCAGCCGGCCGAAGCGCTCCAGCGTGTGCTGCACGGCGGTGTAAATCGTCTCCGGGTCGGTGACATCGGCCGTGAGCGGCAAAAAGTCGCCATGCGGGGCCGGCAATTGGGCGATCTCCTGGGCCAGCAGCGCCAGCCGATCCATCCGGCGGGCCACGCCGGCCACCTGGTAGCCAGCGCGGGCGAAAGCCAGCGCCGCCGCCCGGCCGATGCCGCTGGAGGCCCCGGTAATGAGTACCACGGCCGTCATCAGTCGCCGCCCTGCTGCTCCGGCGGGCGCACGCCCATCACCGGCAGGAAGGAACCGGGCTTACGCCGCTTGAGGACACAAAAATAGGTGTTGCTCCAGCGATAATCGGCATCGAACAGCACATCTTCCTTGCCGCCCACCCGCGCCACCGGCTCCATATGGATGATCTCCCAGCCCTCCTCCCCCAGTTTGTTCAATTCCGGGATCATGGCTTCGGGCGAAAAGGCGCGGGCTTTCTTGTCAAAGCTGGCTTTGATGAAATTGCGAACCTCTTTTTTTAGAATGAAATTTATTTTTTTAATCTTAGAATCTAGATT
>JALOOI010000138.1 GCA_025454495.1 Anaerolineae bacterium | reverse complement strand
GGCGGCATCATACGCCTGGGCGATCACCGCTACCGTGGTATTCTGGCGCAGCGCCCCGGCAATGGCGAAGGTGGTGCCGGGGCCGCGCCGCCGGTTTACGCCGCCCCCGGACGTGACCAGGCAAACCGGGGCGGGCAGCGCGGTCGCAGCGGCGGCCGGGGTGCTGTCGGTGGGGGCAGCCGCGGTGGCGACCGGCGCGGCTGTGGCCGTCATGGTGGCGGTGACGGTGGCCGTGGCGGGCACAGCGGCCAGGTAGACCGGCAGTGTGCTGACCTCTGCCGGCGGTACCAGCCCGGCAAAGACCCAGACCACCGCCTGCGTGTCGGTGAGGGCCAGCAGCCAGTCGCCAGCGGCGCTGCGGGCGATGGCCAGCAGCGGCTGATCCAGGCTGCCGATGAGCACCACCGGATCATTAAGGCTGCTGCCGGCCCGCAGGTTGACTTCGGGCTGGATCAACTGCACCGGGATGGCCCCGGCCGGCGGCGGCCCGCTGAGGCTGAGCGCCATACGCCCGCTGAGGCGCAGGGTGAGCGTACAGGGGCAGTCCGCCAGCGATAGCCCGCGCAGGCGCAGCCCGCCTGCCATCGGTTCGATGTTCAGCGGCGGCCTGTCGCCCGTCGCCGTGAGCCAGTCGGGGGCGGGCGGGGGCAGCAGGGACGTATCATCAAAAAAGAGCGTCAGCGTGGCGTTAGCATCGTCGTTGGCCGGAACGCTGAAAAGGGCAAAGCGCCCCGCGGGAATGGTGAACGTCTGGATGGTGCCCGGCAGCAGGGTACCGGCCGACCACAGGCGCTCATCGGCGGTGGCCAGGCGCACTGTGTAATCGCCGCGAATCTGAAGCGTGAGAGCGCAGGGGCAGGGCTGAACCGGCGCATAGCTGTACACACGCTCACCGCTGCTGTCGTCCAGAAAGGTGGTGTCGTAGGGCACGGGTTGCCCGGTGGTATCGCTGAGATAGATCGCGTCCACGTCGCCGGATGTGCGGACGCTGAAAATAGGCGCGGCGATGAACAGCGGATGCCAGACGTAACCGGCGGCTGCATCGGCACTGCGAAAAACCGTCTCCGCGCCCAGGGGGCGGCCGCGTTCACGCACGGTATCGCCGGCTTCCAGCCGCAGGGTATACTGCCCGCTGCCGCTGAGGTAGACAGCAAACGGTGCCGCGCCGGTCAGCCGGAGCACATAAGCACACGCTGCCGGCTGCGGGCAGGCGGTGAAATACGGCGTTTGCGGGGTACCGGCGGCATCCTGAATCACCGGGTAGAGGGGGTGCCGATCCGATTGTACGCGCAGCGTCAGTGTCGCGCCGGCGGCTGCGGCCAGTGTGTAGCCCTCCGGCTGATCCGGGTTGATGCGTGCCCGCGTGTTATTGTTGAGCGCCAGCGTGCCCACGATCACCCGCAGGGTATCGCCGGCGGCCAGCGCCACGGTATACGGGCCGCGGCCTTCTATAACCAGGGTGCAGGGCGCGGCCGCAGCCGCGCAGGCGGGATATACCGCCCGGAAAGTGTCGCCGCGCCAGCGCCGCGCCAGCGGTGCCACTGTGCGCCCGTCTGCCTCCACCACATAGGCGAATACGCCATCTGCCGGCGCAGTCACGGTCAGCGTCCACAGAGCATCATCATCCGTCAGCCGGTAGGTGTGCGGCTGTGTGCCCACCAGCGTCGCTGACCGGCCCGCACCGGGTGTCAGTTCGCCCTGATCCGCTGTACCTGGCTGTGCCTGCGCCCCGGCCACCAGGCACAGGCACAGCAGCAGCCCGCTGAGGATTGATCGCATGTTCATCCTGAAGGCTGACGTTTCTTTGCTGAAGACTTGCTTTCATGATAAACCGGCTGCGGGCCAAAAACAGGGCGAAATCGCGGCGAAAAAGCCGGCGGCGGCGGGCAATTGCTTATTGCAGAAATCGTGAATCGTTGTATTATCATCATGCACAGGAAAGCTCACCACCTGTACGCTGGCTTCTCAGGGACATCCCTGATCCCCTGCCATATATTTACAAACAACAGACTGAATAAACCCATCGCGGGAGCAATTGAACATGGTGCTGGAACACCTTTTTCTTTTTGGGGGTAACATTCCATGGCGCTGTGGCTGAGGACGCAGGTGCATAAACGCAGCGAGCTGCTGCTGGCTGTGCCGGCGCTGCTGTGGCTGGCCATCTTCTTCGTCATGCCATCGCTGATGGTGGTGGTGGTGAGCCTGATGACACGCGGTGCCGGGGGCAACCCGGAATTACCCCTGACCCTTGCCCATTATGAACGTACCTTCTCAGCTTTTGATAGTGTCCTGCTCCGTTCCATCTGGATCGCCTTCCTGACCACCATCATCTGCCTGCTGGCCGGCTACCCGCTGGCGCTGTTCATTCGTACCCGCCAGAGCGTGGCGCTGCGGCGTTTCGCCCTGTTCATGATTATTCTGCCGTTCTGGACAAATTTCCTCGTGCGTACCTACGCCTGGCGCATGGTGCTGGGCCGCGAAGGCATCATCAACGGCGGCCTGATCTCGGCCGGGATCATCACCGAACCCATTCAACTGCTGAATACCGAATTTGCGGTGCTGCTGGGCCTGGTGTATGGCTTTTTGCCGTTTATGGTGCTGCCCATCTACGCCTCCATTGAGCGCTTCGATTTTCGCTATGTGGAAGCCGCCTTTGACCTGGGCGCGAACAAATGGCATACCTTCTGGCGGGTGATGCTGCCGATGACGCTGCCCGGCGTGCTGGCCGGCTGTGTGCTGGTGTTCATCCCGGCCATCGGCTCCTTCGTCACCCCGGATTTGCTCGGTGGCACGCAGGGGCTGATGATTGGCAATTTGATTCATCGGCAGTTCGTGGGGAATGGGAATTTGCCGCTGGGGGCCGCGCTGTCGGTGGTGATGATGGCGCTGGTGCTGGTGCCGCTGTTGATTTATGTGCGTGCCGGTGGAGAGCGATAGACGATGGCCAATACCGTTGTAGAACGTCCGACGCTGGGCCGCGAAGCGGTCACGCCGGCCCGCCCGCCGGGTTACTACCCGCTGTACGATGCCGCCGGCCGCGCGGGTTTTCTGGTGGTGTCGGTGGCGGGGTATTTCTTCCTGTGGGCCCCCATCCTGCTGCTCATCGTCTTTTCCTTCAACGATGGTCGCTCGGTGAATGCCTGGTATGGCTTCACGTTCCGCTGGTACGAAAGCATCTTCAGCAGCGCGGCCGGCGGTGAAGCCTCTTTCGCCAGCGACCTGCTGTTGAACTCGGTCATGAACAGCCTGCTGGTCAGTCTCCCGGCGACGTTCATCGCTACAGTGCTGGGGACGATGATCGCCCTGAGCCTGGCGCGGGGGAAATATCCGGGCCGGCGCTATGTGGATGGTCTGCTGCTGCTGCCGGTCATCATCCCGGAGATTACCCAGGGGATTTCGCTGGCCATGTTTTTCAAGCTCATCTTCGATTATGTGGACAGCGCCACCGGCACCCGCGTGTACCCCGGCTTTGGCACCATCATCATCGGGCATGTGGTGTTCAACATTTCCTATGTGGCGGTGGTGGTGCGGGCCCGGCTGGCGGATATGAACCCGCGCCTGGAAGAAGCTGCCTATGACCTGGGGGCCAATGGCTGGCGCACCTTCTGGCGCATCACCTTTCCCTTGCTGCTGCCCGGCATCGTCGCCGGGGCGCTGCTGGCCTTCACCCTGTCGCTGGATGATTTTGTGGTGACATTTTTCCTGGCCGGGGTGGGCAATACCACGCTGCCGGTGTTCGTGTACGGGCTGCTCAAGATCACCGTCACGCCCGATATTAACGCAATCTCGACGTTGATGCTGCTCGCGTCAACGGTGTTGATTGGCATTTCCCTGCTGTTGCAGGGGCGCAACAAAGCCTGATGTATTGATTGCTGTACGATGGATTGTGGAGGATACCATGAAGAAAGCTGTCGTGATGCTGGTGGGGCTGCTGGTGAGCGTGCTGGCGGTGCAGGCCGATGATCACAGTGCCGACATCACCTGGACGTGCCCGGAAGGCTTCAGCGGGCAGGCGCTGAATGTGTACAACTGGGCGACCTACATCGGCGAAACCACCGTGGCCGATTTTGAAGCCCTGTGCGGTGTAACTGTCACCTATGATAACTTCGCCAACAACGATGAAATGATTGCCCGGCTGCGCCAGGGCAACCCCGGTTACGATGTGGTCTTTGGCAATACCTATGCCATTCAACTGCTGGCCCGCGAAGGCCTGGTGGAAACGCTGGATAACACCAGAATTCCCAATCGTGCCAACCTGGGCGAAGCCTGGTCCGGGCTGCCCTATGACCCGGAGAACAATCTCTCGGTGCCGTACCTGTGGGGGACGATGGGCGTGGGCTATAACATCGCCGTGGTGGAAGAAAAGCTCGGCGGCCCGCTTACTTCGTGGGAACAGGTCTTCAGCTACGATGGCCCGGTGGCGTGGATCAATGACACCCGCGCCATGATGTCGGTGGGGCTGAAGATGCTTGGCTTTGACCCGAATTCGACCGTGGCGGATGAAATTAACCAGGCCAAAGATTTCCTGCTGGCCAACAGCGGTAACGTCGTCACCATCGCCAGCGATGACGGCCAGACCCTGCTGGAACGCGGCGAGGTGGATATTGTGCTGGAATACAGCGGCGATATGTTCCAGCTCATCACCAGTTGCGAATGCGATACTTTCGGCTATCTGGTGCCGGCAGAAGGCTCAGTGGTGGATATGGCCGCCATGTTTATCCCGGTGGATGCCCCTAATGCGCTGCTGGCGCACGCCTTTATGGATTTCATCCTTGATCCGGCGGTGAATGCCGATATTGTCACCTTTACCACCTATGCCACTCCCAGCCAGGCCGCCATTGACAGCGGTTTCATCGCGGAAGACCTGCTGACCAACCCGGCAGTTTTCCCCACGGCCGAGATGATGGCTTCGGTGTGGTTCAATGATGATGTGAGCAATGTGGAGGGCGCGGAACAGGCTTACAGCGATGCCTGGGACGAACTGCTCATCAGCGTTGGCAGCAGCTAGCCGGTTCTTTCTGTACGGAATGGGGGCGCAGCCAGATGCTGCGCCCTTATGCATTGAGGTCAAAAAAACACCATCATGAGCGATGTCAAAGTACGTCTGCGTAACGTCATCAAAGAATTTCCCGCCCGCGGGCGAGAAACGCCGGTGCGGGCGGTGGATAATATCGCACTGGATATTTACGACGGCGAATTTTTCGCCCTGCTGGGCCCCAGCGGCTGCGGCAAAACCACCACCCTGCGCCTGATCGCCGGTTTTGAGCAGCCCACCGCCGGCGATATTCTGATCGACGGGCAGCAGATGGCCGGCATTCCGCCGTATTTTCGCCCGGTGAATACGGTGTTTCAGGATTATGCGCTGTTCCCGCATATGACGGTGCTGCAAAATGTCATGTTCGGGCTGGAGATGGCCGGCATGGCCCGCAAAGAAGCCGGCAAACGCGCCGCCGAAGCGCTGGAGATGGTGCGCCTGCCGCAGGTGGGGCACCGCAAACCGCGCGAACTCTCCGGCGGGCAGCAGCAGCGGGTGGCGCTGGCGCGGGCCCTGGTGCGCCGGCCGGCGGTGCTGCTGCTGGATGAGCCACTGGGAGCGCTGGATTTGAAGCTGCGGCGCGATATGCAGATCGAATTAAAAGCGATGCAGCTGGAACTGGGGCTGACCTTTATCTTTGTGACACATGACCAGGAAGAAGCCATGACCATGGCCAACCGTATCGCGGTCATGGAAGGCGGGCATGTGCTTCAGGTGGGGCGGCCGGAAGACATTTACGAAACGCCGGCCAGCCGCTTCGTGGCCGATTTTATTGGCGAGACGAATTTTCTGGAGGGCACCCTCATCGACCTGGCGGCCGAAGCGGGTACGGTACGCCTGGATGAGGATACCTGTGTGCAGGCGCTGCCCGGCACCACCCCGCCGGCCGTCCCGGCGCAGATCACCGTGGCCATTCGCCCGGAGCGGATCCTGCTGCGTGAGTATGATGGTGCCGCCCCGGTGGATGGAATGACCTGTATCGCCGGGCAAATTCGCCAGGTGAATTATATCGGCACCGATACGCGCTATGTGGTACGCATCGCCGGCGAGATGGACATTACCGTGCGCGTGCAAAACACCGAATATCAGAAGGCGCTGGCCTTCAAAGACAGGCAAATGGTGCAGGTGCTGTGGCACCCCGCCAACGCCCGGCTGCTGCTGGAGTAGGGGCGGGCGGGGGCAGGTCGCAGCGGCCCCCGCCGCTGAAGTGTTACGCCGGTGGCTGCGGGCTGAGCCGGAGCAGCAAAATCGACAGGGGTGGCAGGCGCAACCGCAGGCTTTGCGGGTACTGGTGCCACGACAGCGGTTCGGAGTGAACACCGCCATTGTTGCCGGTGTTGCTGCCGCCATAATACTCGGAGTCGCTGTTCATCACTTCGGCATAGTAGCCGGACTGCGGTACGCCGATGCGATAGCCCTCGCGGACAATGGGCGTAAAATTGCACACGACGACGATAAAATCGCTGCTATCTCTGGCGAAGCGAATATAGGAAAAAACGCTCTGTTCGGCATCGTTGGGTTCAATCCAGCGGAACCCGGCCGGGTCAAAATCCTGTTCGTACAGCGCCGGCTGTGCCAGATAGAAATGATTGACATCCCGCACCCAGTGCTGAAATTTGTGGTGGGTAGGCAGTTCCAGCAGCATCCAGTCAAGCTGGCGGGCTTCGCTCCATTCTGACCAGCTTGCAATTTCCTGCCCCATAAAATTCAATTTTTTGCCAGGATGCGTGTATTGATAGCCGTACAGCAGCCGCATGGTCGCCAGTTTTTGCCACCAGTCGCCGGCGGCTTTGGTCATCAGCGAGCCTTTCAGATGGACGACTTCATCATGCGAGAGTGACAGGACGAAATTCTCGGTATAGGCGTACATCATGGAGAAGGTGAGTTTGTTGTGCTCCCACTTGCGGAATACCGGGTCTTTCTTGATGTAATACAGCGTATCGTGCATCCAGCCCATATTCCACTTGAAGGTAAAGCCCAGGCCGCCCACATAGGTGGGGCGCGAGACCATGGGCCAGGCGGTGGATTCTTCCGCGATGGTGATGGCTCCCGGCGCTTCCTGGTGCACCACTTCATTCATCTCGCGCAGGAAAGACACCGCCTCCAGATTTTCGTTGCCGCCATACTGGTTGGGCAGCCATTCCCCGGCCTTGCGGGAAAAATCCAGGTATACCATGGACGACACCGCATCCACCCGCAGCCCATCAATGTGATACACCTTCAACCAGAACAGCGCATTGGCAATTAAGAAATTGCGGACTTCATTACGCCCGTAGTTAAAAATATAGGTGCCCCAGTCAGGATGTTCGCCCCGGCGGGCATCTTCATGCGAGTACAAATGTGTGCCATCGAAGAAGCTGAGGGCGAAGCCATCTTTGGGAAAGTGTGCCGGCACCCAGTCCAGCAGCACGCCGATATTGTGCTGATGACAGTAATCCACAAAATACATAAAATCATGCGGATTACCGTAGCGGCTGGTGGGGGCATAGTAACCCGTCACCTGATAGCCCCATGAGCCATCAAAGGGATGTTCTGCCACCGGCATCAGTTCGAGGTGAGTATAGCCCATATCGCGCACGTAGGGCACCAGTTCATGGGCCAGTTCACGATAGCTGAGCCAGGTGCCATCGGCTTTGCGCCGCCACGAACCGGCATGAAGCTCATAGATGGAAAAGGGGGCCGTCAGCGGGTTTTGCTGTGCCCGTTGTGCCATCCAGGTGCTGTCCTGCCAGGTGTAGCCTTCCAGATCAAAGACGATGGAAGCGGTATTCGGGCGGCGCTCAGCATAAAAGCCATAGGGATCGGATTTTTGCGCATGGTAGCCCAGGTGGTGCGATCTAAGGTCATATTTATAAATTTCGCCGGAGGCTAATCCGGGGATGAAGATTTCATGGATGCCACTGCTGCCAAGCTGGCGCATAGGATGCACCCGTGCATCCCAGTGATTAAAATGGCCCACTACGCTGATCCGGCGGGCATTGGGGGCCCAGACGGCAAAATGCACGCCGCGCACCCCGTCGATCTCGCGGACGTGTGCCCCCAGGCAGTCATAGCTGCGCAGATGTTTGCCTTCGCCCAGCAAATGGATATCGAAAGCGCTGAGAACAGGGGGAAAGGCATAAGGGTCGTCCAGGGTGGTGGCGCTGCCGTTGTAATCGACTTCGATCAGTTGATAGCGAAAATCCTCCAGGCTGCCGGGCAGGGTGATCTCAAACAGGCCGGTATCATGGAGGCGCGTCATATCTGCCGGTGGCTTCTGGCCGACCTGAATGGCGAGCGTGCGGGCTGTCGGGCGCAGCGCCCGCACCACCACCGTTTTTGCGCCCGCCTGGTGTGGCCCCAGAACCTCAAAGGGTGCGCCATGATCGCCGTAAATCAGTGCATTGATCGTGTCGGCATTTAAATCGGTCATCATAAAGCCCTGTTATTCATCTGGTAAGAAAGTTTTCCATGGCAGGATTATCGCTCATGGCGGGGCAGGTAGCAACATTTCGGGCGGCCTAATGTGAGTTTCCGGTGAGTATCGCGCGTGAAGAGCACTTCCAGGAGCAATTCCGATTTGACAAAATACCAGCCTGCGCTATCCTATGCAGGGGACATTTGTTAATAGTATACATGGACTGCGGTTGCACTTATGGTTATTCTATCCCTTCAACCACTATCCCCGGTTGTGGCAGCACACTATCCCTGCATAACTGCTGTGTAACAATCAGTCGCCCTGCTGCGGCAGGACAACTGTTGTTGTGTTCGTGCGAGTGACTAACAGGAGGCCCATAGAAGCTCAGCATCTGTCTATTTTCGCTCAACTGCCAGATTTACAAAAATTCTCCAGGAGAAAAATTCCATGAAACGTACCACACTGTTGATGCTGGTTTTTGCGCTGGCAGCCATGACCATCCTGCCCGCTGTGGCCCAGGATGAAGTGACGCTCCGCTGGCGTACCCGCCCGGACAACCAGGCGGAAATTGATGTGTATACCGCGGCCAGCCAGACCATTGACGAAGGCTGGGAAGGCGTGAGCCTGGTGTATGAACCGGGTGGCTCTGAAACGGCCAGCTACCAGGATGTGCTGGTGACGGAAATCGAAGCCGGGACTGCGCCGGATGTCTTCTGGATTCCGGGGACGGATGTGGCCCGCTTCGCCAAAGCCGGCCTGATCCTGAACCTGGCCGACCTGGCCGCGGCGGATGCCGATTACAGCCAGGACGATTTCTATGCCGGCCCGATGGGCTTCCTGACCACCTCGATTGAAGAAGGCACGCCGGCGCTGTGGGGCCTGCCCCGCGATGTGTCCGCCTTTGCCATCTACTACAATGCTGACCTGTTCGACGAAGCCGGCCTGGATTACCCCGGCGGCGACGACTGGACGTGGGAACGTCTGGCTGCTTCGGCCGAAGCGATCAGCGGTCTGGGCGAAGGCATCACCGGCTTCGGCATGAATGCCTGGTGGGCGAACTGGGGTTACTTCGTCAATGCCTCCGGCGGCAGCTTCTTCAATGAAGACTTCAGCGGCTGCGGCCTGAACAACGAAGCGACCGTGGTGGGGCTGGAAGCGGCTCAGGCGCTGTTCGAAAGCGGCGCAGCGCTGCCCTGGGGCACCGACTCCGAACCGCCGTTCCTGGCCGGCAGCCTGGGCATGTTCATGAATGGCCGCTGGGCGACCCCCGGCACCATCGCCAATGCTGATTTCAACTGGAACGTGGCCCCGCTGCCGGTGGGCCCGTCTGGCGAAGCCACCAACTGGCTGTTCTGGGGTGCGTATGTGGTGAATGCCCGTACCGCCAACCCCGAAGCTGCCTGGGACCTGGTGACCCGCCTGACCAGCGCCGAAATTCAGGGCCAGATTGCCTCCCTGGGTGCGAACATCCCCAGCCGTGCCACGCAGGAAGCCATTGATCTGTTCCTGGGCACCCTGCCGGAATCCGGTGTGAACAACCAGGCGTTCATTGACGGCACCACCGCCGCCGATGTCCGCACCGAAGCCCCGCTGTTCCTGGGCAACTGGCCGGCCGTGGACACCGCCTACGGGACGGGTGTGGCCGCCGTGTTCAATGGTGAACTGACCGCGCAGGAATTCGCCGATACCATCTGCGAACAGGTTGCGCCGGAATTCGAAAGCCAGTAAGTTACCTGCGGTAAAAAGGAGTGGGGCAGCGATGCTCCACTCTTTTTTCTTTCATAAAATATTTCGTCAGCGCAGCGACAGGCCTTTATGATGGGACATTCATCCTCTTCTTTGCAATCTTCGTCAGCGCCAGCGACCATCCCGCTTGAAATCTGGTTTAGCCTGCTGCTCAATGTGGCGCTGGTGATCGCCTGTGTGGTGCTGGCGGCTACCATTGTGGGGCTGCCGGTGCAGGATTTTGGCAACCTGGGGACACCGGTGCAGGTCTTCGCGGGGCTGGTGCTGTTGCTCCCGGCGGGGCTGGCGATCTTCGCCAGTGTGGGGCTGTTCCAGCGCAGTGGCAGCGGCCGGTTCACGGCTATGTCCATTTACTATATTTTAACCGTGCTGGCGGTGATCGGGCTGCTGCACCAGTGGCAGTTTTACCAGAATTTCGAAGCGGTGGTGGATGTCATCGTGCAAAACCCGGTGCTGCTGTGGGGCATTGCCGCGTCCTTTGCGCTGTACTGGCTGGGGGGCCGCTGGGATACCACCACGGCCATTCATCAGCGGTTGACGTGGCTGGCGCTGCTGGTGGCCGGGATAACGCTGGTGGCCCTGCTGCTGTTCGGCAATGTGTTGAATGTCTTTAGCACCATTCTGGCCGCCTACAGCAGCCCGCTGACGTGGGTCATTACGGCGCTGGTGATCGTCTGCGGAGTGCTGGCGTATCGCCTGCTGGCCATGGCGGATTACTTCGGCCAGACACCGCAGCAGCGCGATTCCTGGCAGGGGTGGCTGCTGCTGTCGCCCAATATTATCGGCTTTATGCTGTTCTTTGCCGGGCCGCTGCTGCTGTCGTTTTACCTCAGCTTCACCGATAGCACGGTGGGGCGGGTGCCGCAGGTGATCGGCTTCCAGAATTATTTTGATGTGCTGTCGCTGGAATTTAAGACCCAGACCAATTTGCAGGAGAACCCGCAGGCGGTGATGAGCTTTGGCTATACGCCGCTGGCCACGCTGGATGTGGGCGAGTCGCGGCTGGTGATCGGCGCGAAGGATCGGCGTTTCTGGCTGAGCTTCCGCAATACGCTGCTGTTCTGCCTGCTGCTGGTGCCGCTGAGCGTGATTCCGGCGCTGGCACTGTCCATGGTGCTGAATTCTAAACTGCCGGGGATGAAATTTTTCCGGGCGATTTATTTTTTGCCGTCGGTGGCGGCGGTGGTGGGGACGGCGCTCATCTGGCGCTGGCTGTACGACCCAACCATTGGTTACTTTAATTACCTCATCACCGGCGTGGTGACAGGGCTGAACGGCACTTTTGGCCTGAGCCTGGCCGACCCGGCGATTGAATGGCTGACCGGCCCCGGCGTGGTGTTATTCTCCGTGGTGTTTCTGGCTGCCTGGCAGGTGGTGGGTTATAACACGGTGCTGTTCCTGGCGGGCCTGCAGGGCATCCCCGGCGAGCTGTATGAAGCGGCGATGATCGACGGGGCCAACAAGTGGCGGCAGTTCTGGAACGTGACGCTGCCGCTGCTCGCGCCGACCACCTTCTTTGTGATGATTACCACCATCGTCACCGGCTTGCAGGCTTTCAATGAACCGTATGCGCTGTTTCCCTCGCGCCCGCTGCCAGAAAATGCCACCACCTCGGTCTTTTACCTGTATGAG
>JALOOI010000341.1 GCA_025454495.1 Anaerolineae bacterium | reverse complement strand
GTGGCTTTGATCGGGTTCGAAAGATACATCGCGCGTAACATCCCATTCTGCTCCTCAGTGTGTCAGGTCTCTGTTCCTGTAACCGCAGCCGGGGGCGGAATGTCGCAAAAAGAGGTGCTGGCGGGGAAATCGCAACAGAATTTATATCATTCTCAGTACCGCCACGGCGGATTGTGTGATATAAATGAACATAACATCATCTCATTTTAAGGAGTTTATGGTGATAAAACGGTTTATAACGCTGCTGCTGGTGACGGTATTCGTGACGGGCGCAGCCCTGCCGGCGCTGGCCGCCACCGTGACGAAATCTTTCAGCGAAGCGCAGATGAACACCATTTTCCTGTCGCTGCTGCCCGCCGACCTGGCCAACATGGTGACGAACCCGCGGCTGGATTTGCAATCGGGGCGGGTGGTCATCACCGCGACGATGAAAGCGCCCTACGCCGGGCGGTCGCTGCGGGTGGTGGTGGTGCCGGTGAACAGCGGCGGCATTTCCTGGCGCGTTGCCAGCATTTCCATTGGCGGGGTGGGGCTGCCGGCGGCGGTGCGTAACACGCTGACGACGCAGGTGCTGGCCGCCTGGGCCGCCTGTCTGGCCGCTTACGGTGCCACCGGCGTAACGGCCGTCACCATCACCGGCACCGGCATCACCTTCACCTACACCACGCCCTGACGAAACGCACAGCGGGCCGGCGCAATCGCCATCGTCGCCGCGCCCGCTGCCGGCTCACCCCCCCGCCTGCCGTACCAGCCGCATCCCCATGCGCCCCACCGCGCTCAGCAGCCCGCTTTGCAGGTCACGCTGAATTTCCACATGCGTCCAGTCAATGCCCAGGTCTACCATCGTTTCGGCCACCGCATCGGCAATGCCGGTGATGATGATGTAGGCCCCTTTCAGCCGGGCCGCCTGCATGGTCTTGTTCAGGTGCGCGGCCACGCCGCTGTCCACCAGCGCCACGCCGGTAATATCCAGAATCACCACCCGCGCCCGGTGCAGCCCGATGCCCGCCAGCAGCGCCCGTAAAATATCGCGGGCGCGGGCGGTATCCACCGAGCCAATGATGGGCATCACCAGAATCCGATCCATCAGCGGGATCAGCGGGGTGGAAAGTTCCTCCAGCGCCTGGCGCTGCGCCTCAATAATGCGCTGCTGAAAATCCGCCTGCTGCTGGAGCGTGTCCATCAATTCATTGGTGCGCTCTTCCACCATCCGTTCCAGTTCCAGCGCCCGGCGGCGGTTGGCCACCACGGCCGCCAGCGTGGGGCGAATGGCGGTGAGGACGACGGTTAAATCCTCGTCGAAGCTGCGCGGCTTGCGCCAGCTAAAGGACATGGTGCCGATGAGCCGTTTACGCAGCCGCAGCACCAGCAGAATATAAGCCCCCACGTTGAAGGCCCGCATGGTCTCCTGCGTCACTTCATCCTGCAACCGGGAGTCGCCGGGCACATCTTCCACCAGCAGCAGCTCATCCGGCTTATCCAGCGCCACCGCGGTACCGGCAAATTTATCATTGGGGAAGCGCTGAAGCGGCAGTGTTTCCAGCGGAATGGCCTCTCCCGCGCTGTTCTGCAGGGAGCGCAGCACGGTTACGGTTTCGTCTTCTTCAAAATAGGACAGCGAACACTGATCGTACTGGTAGCCGCGCACGAACCCGGCCACCGCTTCCAGCAGGGCATTTTCGTCTTCGGCCTGGATGAGCGCCGCATTGATGCGGTCGATATGCTCCACGCGGCGGCGCTGCGTTTGTTCCGATAGCAGGGCGCGGCGGCTGGCAAACACCGGCCCCAGGATGGCCGCGATCTGCTGCAAAAACTGCACCTCCGCCGGCGAAAAAGCGTGTGGCTGCACCCAGTGCAGCGACAAAATGCCCGTCCAGTGATGATGATGCCGCAGCAGCACGCTGGCGATGGCCCGTGCCCCCACGCTGGTGGCCAGGTAACTGCTGTAGGCCTGCACGCGGGTATCCTCCTGCACATCGCTCACCAGGATGGGCTTCTCGGTGCCCTCCTGCCACACGGCCAGCAGCGGGTGCCCGGCGGCATTCAGCCGCAGCCCCACCGGCGAGGGCATCGTCCGTTCATCCACGAACGCCACCACCTGCAATTCGTCCGGCATCTCGCCGGTATCCGGCTGGTGAATGGCCGTCAGCGCCGCGCCGCAGGCCCCGTAGGGCTGCATGGCCCCCAGGATAATTTCCAGCATGGTGTGTTCATCCGGGGCAGCGCTTAAGTGTTTCATCAAAAGCTGGAGTATCTCCAGGTCTTCAATGCGTTTCTCCAGCCGGCTTACGTCAGACATATACCGCCTCTCTCACGGGCACACAGTAAGACGCGCCGCGCCGGCCGGGATGCCACCGGCGCGGGCGCAGGATATGATCCGGCCGCTCCCGGCGGTCGGCTTATTCTTCCAGCGTGCTGATGTCGCCTTCGGGCAGGCCCTGGGCCCGCGCCTTCAACACGCGCCGCATAATTTTGCCGGAGCGCGTTTTGGGCAGGCTAACCACCAGTTCGATCTTTTCCGGCACGGCGATGGGCCCCACCTCATGCCGAATGTGGTGCTTCAGTTCATCCACCAGCGCCGCGCTGGCCACGAAGCCATTCCGCAGGATGCAGTAGGCATAAATGGCGTTGCCCTTCACTTCATCCGGCACGCCGATCACGGCGGCTTCGGCCACGGCCGGGTGGCTGACCAGGCCGGATTCCACTTCGGCCGTCCCCAGGCGGTACCCGCTGACCTTGAGCACATCATCATTGCGGCCGATGATCCAGTAATAGCCATCATGATCTTTACGGGCACTGTCGCCGGTGAGGTACCACCAGCCGTGCTGCTGGTAGCGGCTCCAGTACTGCTGCACATAACGCTCCGGGTCGCCGTACACCGTCCGCAGCATGGCCGGCCACGGCTGCTTGATGACCAGGTTGCCATCCACCCCGGGCGGGACGGAATTGCCCTCTTCATCGACAATATCCGCTTCGATACCGGGGAAGGGCCGGGTGGCGGACGGCAGCGGGGTAATCATAAAGCCGCCGGTCTCCGTTTGCCACCAGGTATCAATGACCGGGCAGCGCTCTTTGCCGATGTTCTTATGGTACCAGCGCCAGGCTTCCGGGTTGATGGGTTCCCCCACCGAGCCGAGCAGGCGCAGGCTGCTGAGGTCGCGGCGGGCGGGCCAGTTTTCGCCGAAGCGCATCAGCCCGCGAATGGCCGTGGGGGCGGTGTAGAGGATGGTCACGCCATATTCTTCGATGATGCGCCACCAGCGATCCGGGTAGGGGAAATTGGGGGCCCCTTCATACAGGATGCTGGTGGCCCCCAGGATGAGGGGCGCATACACAATGTAGCTGTGCCCGGTGATCCAGCCGGGGTCGGCGGCGCACCAGTAGCGATCTTCTTCTTTGATGTCGAACGCCCATTTGAGCGTGGTGGAGGTATACACCTGGTAGCCGCCGTGGGTGTGCAGCACGCCTTTGGGCTTGCCGGTGGTGCCGCTGGTGTACAGGATGAACAGCGGGTCTTCGGCATCGACAATTTCGGTATCGCACTGGCGGCTGGCGATGGGCAGGCTCATCAATTCGTGATACCAGTAATCGCGCCCCTGCTCCATTTTGATGGGCTGGCCGGTGCGTTTGACCACGATCACATGCTCCACGATGGGCGAGCGATGGATGGCTTCATCGACGACATCTTTGAGGGGGACAACTTTACCGCGCAGCCAGGCCCCATCGCAGGTGATGAGCACGCGGCTGCGGGCATCTTCGATGCGGTCGGCCAGCGCCTGCTCGCTGAAGCCGCCGTAAACCACGCTGTGCGGTGCGCCCAGTTTGGCGCAGGCCAGCATGGCGATGATGATCTCCGGGATGCGCCCCATATAGATCGTCACCCGGTCGCCCTTGCGCACGCCCATGCTTTTCAGCACATTGGCGAAGCGGTTCACCTCCTGCCACAGCCGCCAGTAGGACATGGTAACTTTATCCCCCGGCTCGCCCTCCCAGATGAGCGCCAGCTTGTTACGCTTCCACGTTTTTACATGGCGATCCAGCGCATTATGGACGATATTCGTCCGGGCCCCCACGAACCATTTAAAAAACGGTGCCTGGCTGTCATCCAGCACGGTATCCCACGGGCGATGCCATTCCAGCGTGGCGGCCTGCTCCGCCCAGAAAGCCGTCACATCGGCGCGGGCGCGGTCATACAGCGCGGCATAATCCTGGATGTGGGCCTGCTGCACGATGGACTCCGGCGGGGCATACCACTCACTGACAGCCGGTGCAAAAGCCTCGTCACTCATGCCAAAGGTTCTCCTGCTAAAGTTATCGATGAAAGAAGGGTTGTTTTCGTACTGCTGCATTATAGCGCAATCGCGGGTACTCGCTACAACCCGGCCGGGTCACGCGGGCGCGCCGGTGTGGCCCGCATCCCCCGGCCCCTTCGCCCGCCGGGAGAAGGGGTGCAGGAGAGGCCGGCGTTTTTCCCGTCCCTCGCCGGGGGGAGAGGGAAACAGGGTGAGGGCACCGGCGGGCGAAGGCGGCGTTTTCCCGTCCCTCGCCTGGGGGAGAGGGAAACAGGGTGCGGGCACCGGCGGGCGAAGGCGACGTTTTTCCCGTCCCTCGCCG
>JALOOI010000340.1 GCA_025454495.1 Anaerolineae bacterium | reverse complement strand
CCCGGCCACCCCCGCCCTGCCTTAACGTATAGCGAACAATGGTTGCATCCCCCTGCCAGTATATGCTATTGTGATACAAACACAGCTCACGCAGGAGCCCTATGATCCCGTATCGCATTGAAGGACGCAATTCGTTTCGGGCCTATGCCACCTTCGGGCTGCTGGTGGTGACGGTGCTGTTCTTCCTGTGGGAAGTGCTCATCGCGGCCCACCATCGCCAGCCCATCGAAACCTACCTGGGCGATTATGCCCTGGTCACCTGCCGGGTGGGCCAGGAAAGCCTGCTGGAAACCACGCTGGACGGGGTGCGCAGCATCTTTCTGCACACCACCTTTACCGGGTTCGTCATGAATATGGTCTTTTTGTGGCTGTTCGGGCCGGCCGTGGAGCGTTTTATGGGCCACCGCCGCTTTTTGCTGTTCTTCTTCGTGGCGGGCTTTGGCGGCCACATCGCCACCCTGCTGTTCGCCCCCCGCGGCGACTGCCTGACGCTGATCGGCCCGGCCGGCGCGATTGCCGGTGTCCTGGGCGCGTTCCTGTGGCTGTATCCGGCCCGCCGCATTGAAACCTTCATCCCGCTGCTGACGCGCAAATTTGACCTGCCGGCGCTGTTCTTCGCGCTGCTGTATTTCGCGCTCTCCATCTTCGTGCTGGAGGCGGGGCCGCTCTCCGGCCAAATTCAGCCCTTCTGGGATGAAGCGGGCGGCCTGCTCACCGGCCTGCTCATCATCTTTGTCACCACGCTGTTCAAACCGGCCCCGGCCGGCAACCCGCTGGAACACCTGGATCAGTAAAGGAGGCGGCCGGTGCTGCTACCGATGGGAACCATGGGCCGGACGACGTTCCGCCCGTATGTGACATTTATCCTGCTCATCATCAACCTGGTGATTTTCGCCGTGGAAGCGGTGGTGATGGCGCGGGGGGCGACCGCCGCCGAAAGTTTCTTCGGCCAGTATGCGCTGTCGGTGTGCAGCCTCAGCCAGGAACCGCTGCCCCTCACGCTGCGGAATGCTATTTTCAGCATGTTCCTGCATGGCGACCTGGCGCATGTGGTGTTTAACATGGCCTTTTTGTGGATTTTCGCGCCCCGCGTGGAAGAATACCTGGGCCACCGGCGTTTCCTCACCTTTTACCTGCTGGTGGGGCTGATTGCGACCATCGTCTTTATCGTCCTGGGGAATGTGGCCTGCCCGCCGGCGGAGTTCGGCGCGGATATGATCGTGGGGGCCAGCGGGGCGATTGCCGGGGTGATGGGCGCGTTCCTGTGGCTGTATCCGGGGGCGCGTATTCGCACCTTCGTCGTCTTCCGGGAACTGCCGCTGCCGGCCTTCCTGTACCTGGGCCTGTGGGTGGCGACTGATATTGTGGCGGTGATCGTCTCGGAAGGCTCGCGGGTGGCGCACCATGCCCACATTGGCGGCTTCTTCGCCGGCATGGCCATCCTGTTCGTGGCCACGCTGTTCAAACCGGCCCCGGCCGGCAACCCGCTGCAATACCTGGACGATTAAGCCTCTCGTCAGCGACTGTGCAGGGGCGGCCCAACCGGGCGGCCCCTTTTTGCTGCCCGGTGCCGCTCAGCGGCGCGTGCCCGTCCACCACAGATCAGACAGCGCTTCTGCCCCCAACCCTGGCTCTGACCAGGTGACATACAGGTGATTGTCGCGGTCAGAGGCGATGCCGGGCGCGGCCAGCAGGCCGGCGGTGGTGGTCAGCCGCTGGTAGCCGGCCACGCCACCGCGCCGCAGGTAGGCCACGCCCAGGCTGTCCCCGCTGCTGATGGCCACCGGCACGGCGGTAAATTCGCCCGGCAGCAGCGCCGCCCGGCGCACCATCTGCGGGGCGGCCCCCGGCAGCGGAATGGTGATCTCCACCGCGCCAGAATTAAAGCCGGTCTCCAGGCTGCCCGGTGCCGTGGGCGGGATGAACAGCCGCAGCGGCGGCGGCCAGGCCCGCCGGGTGCGTTCACCGCTGCTCAGCCAGGTTTCCGCGCTGCCATCCATCCGGGTGATCTGCCACAGCAAATAGCCATGCGTGCCATCCGCGGCGGCCTGGAACGATTCCAGCCAGTCCCCCGGATTCAACGCGACCGAATCGGTCAGCGGGGCGGCCTCGCTGAGGGTGTCGCCGGTCAGCCGGCTGTGGCTGACCTGGGCGCGGCCGGCCAGCCAGTACAGCCGCAGCCCGTCCGCCGCGGGCAGCAGGGCCGGGTAATCGCCGGCGGCGGCTAAATCCACCGGGAAGCCCACGCGCCCGCGCCCGTCAATGCGCCGCGTCCACAGCCCCGGCTCGGCCAGCAGGCCGGCGCTCCACACCACCCGCAGCGCCTGCTGTGCGTCCAGCGCGGCGGTGTAATGGTACACCGGGGCGCTGCTGAGGCGCGTGGGAGCCTGGATGGCGATGCCTTCGGCATTGATGAGGGCGGCGAACAGCGCCGGTGCTTCGTCGGGCGCGGGGGTATCCAGCCACAGCAGATGAAAATGCGCGTCCTGCGCCGGGTACAGCGTCACCCCAAACGGGGCGATCACGTCCAGCGCCAGCATATGGACCGTGCCGGCGGTGGCATGGCGGGCGAACAGGCGCGGCCGACCTTCGCCGCTGCCCGTCCAGACCAGCATTTGCCAGCCGGTGGCATCATCCACCGCCAGCGCGGGGGCTTCGGCCTGGGGAGCGCGGCCGGCGCGGGTGGCCGGCCCCCACAGCGTCGCGCGGGGCGGCTCCGGCGGGGTGGCGCAGGCACTCAGCAGCAGGCCCAGTCCTAGGCTCAGGCTCAGGCATAGCAGCAGCCAGCGTGTCATGGGCGCAGCTCCAGCGGCAGCGGAATGAGGTCGGTATAGGTGCTATCCGGCAGAATGAAGATGAGGCCGCGCTGCTGCACGCCGTCATACTGGCCGATCCGCAGCGTACAGGGGCACGCGCCCGGCAGGGTGATCTCGAAGCGCTGGCGCAGCCGGTCGCCGGGCTGCCACAGCCGCGCCGGGAGGGCCGTGCCATCCATGACCTGAAGGCGCTCCCCGCCGGCCGCGAACAGGTGGGCCGTGGGGGTAAAGGTGAAGGCCGCCAGCGGCGCGGGGTCGCCTGTCACCTGCCAGAAGGTATCCAGCGTCACCGCCGCGCCGGACTGTGCCAGGGTGTAGCCCGTCAG
>JALOOI010000137.1 GCA_025454495.1 Anaerolineae bacterium | reverse complement strand
TGCGGCATGATCTACATCACGCCTTTTGCCACGTTTTCACTGGTTGTCACCACCTCCACGGTCGGCGCTGTCTAATCACGCGCCTCCACCCTGTTAGCAAGTAGTCTGTCTGATGTATTAACGAAGGGTTTTCGGGCGCAGCGCCCGCAGACTCCTGGTTTTCGCCCTGGCTGCGCCGGTCGCCTGCGCTCAGTCACAGGAGAAAACGATCATGCACATTCTGCACCTGCATCATGTCACCCTCAGCTACGCCGGTCGGCCCATCTTCACCGACCTCACCCATGCCATTGCCGACCGGGAACGAACCGGCATCGTCGGGCCCAACGGCAGCGGCAAATCCTCGCTGCTGCGGCTGGTGGCCGGCCTGCTGCCGCCGGATGCCGGGCAGGTGGTCACGGCGGGCGGCATTCACATCGGCTATTTGCCCCAGGATGTGACGCTGGCGGAGGACAGTACGCTGCTGGAAGAAGCCCTGCGGCTGCCGCCGCGCCTGGCGCGGGTGGAAGCACAGTTGAGCGACATCGAAGCCCGCCTGGCCGACCCCGCTGTTTACGGCGATACCGCCCGGCTGACGGACACCCTGGAGGAACAGGATACCCTGCTGCGGCTGTATGACCGGCTGAATGGCCCGCGCCACCCGGCCCTGGTCAAAAAGCTGCTGCTGGCCCTGGGCTTCACCGAAGCGGATTATGCGCGGCCGGCCGCCACGCTCAGCGGCGGGCAAAAGAAGCTGGTGGCCCTGGTGCGCCTGGCGGTGGCCGCCCCGGAACTGCTGCTGCTGGATGAGCCGGATAACCACCTGGATACAGCCGGCAAGCAGCACCTGGAGCGCTTCATCAGGGAGTATGCCGGCAGCGTGTGGATCGTATCGCATGATCGCTATTTGCTGGATGACGTGGCCACGCAGATTATTGAGGTGGACGGCGGCCGGCTGACGGCCTGCCCCGGCAATTACACCGCCTACACCACACAGCGCGAATTGAACCGCCTGCGCCAGCAGCAGTTATACGTGGCGCAGCAAAAAGAGATCGCCCGCATCGAAGCCGCCATCGCCCGCTTTGAACAATGGGCCAGCATCGTGGTGGATGAACGGCACATCCGCCAGGCCCGCAGCCGCCGTAAAATGCTGCAACGCATGGCGGACAATGGCGACATCATCGACCGGGTGACGGACCCGCGCCGGATTCAGCTTGAGCTGGCCGGCTGGCGCGGCAGCAGCAAAGTGCTGGAGCTGACGCACCTGTCCATGGCGTTTGGCGACACGCGGCTGCTGGATGATGTGCAGCTAACGCTGCGCCACGGCGAGCGCGTGGGGCTGGTGGGCGAAAATGGCGCGGGGAAATCCATCCTGTTCCGGCTGATCCTGGGCGAGCTAACGCCCGTGGCCGGCCGCCTGAACATCGCCCCCGGTGTGAAGCTGGGCTACTATGCCCAGGAACACCAGACATTGGCCGCCTGGCGGGATAAAACCCCGCTGGAACTGGTGCAAAAGACGTGGAACTGCGCCGAAGGCCCGGCCGTGGCCTTCCTGATGAAGCTGTTGTTCCGGTATGAGCAGGTGCGCCAGCCGGTGCACAGCCTCAGCGGGGGCGAGCGCAGCCGGCTGCAACTGGGCCTGCTGGTGCTGCAACAGCCCAATTTTCTGCTGCTGGATGAGCCAACCAACAATCTGGATATTGCCTCGGTGGAGGTGCTGGAAAACGTGCTGGAAGAATTTGAAGGCACCGTCTTCACGATCTCGCATGATCGTTATTTTCTGGATAACGTCGTGGATGAGATTGTGGAACTGCGCGGGGGCCGGCTGCGCCGTTATGCCGGCGGCTATACCGATTATGTGGCCGGCCGCTGAGGCGGCCGCCACGCGGCCGGGGTGTGGCTGCCCCCCGGCCGGCTTCAGGAACGGCCGGTGACGACGAAGCGGCGCAGTTTTTCCAGCCGGGCCTGCAACACCCGGTCGCCGGCCACTTCTTCCTGCATTTTGTTGCAGCCGTGCAGCACAGTGGTGTGGCTGCGCCCGCCGAAGGCATCGCCAATTTGCGGCAGCGAGAACTCGGTCATGTCGCGGCACAGGTACATGGCCACCTGGCGCGCCAGGTTCACATGTTCGGTGCGCTTTTTGCCCGTCAGGTCTTCCGGTTGCAGGTTATAATGCTGCGCCACGCGCTCAATAATCAGTTCCAGCGACATTTTCTGGCGCGGCAGGCTGTAGCGCTGCAACGTCGATTCGGCGGTGGACAGCGGCAGCCGGTGCTTGAGGATGCGGCTTTGCGCGGCCACCTGGTTAAATGCGCCCTGCATCTCGCGGATGTTGCCCGGCACGCGCTGCGCCACCATCACCAGCACATCATCGTTCAGCGTCACATCTTTTTCTTTGGCCCACATCCGCAGAATGGCCATGCGCGTTTCAAATTCGGGCGGCTGCACATCCGCCACCAGCCCGCCCTGAAAACGCGAGCGCAGCCGGTCTTCCAGCGTCACCAGTTCGCGCGGGTGGCGGTCACTGGCCAGCACCACCTGTTTGTTAAAATTGACCAGCGCGTTAAAGGTATGGAAAAATTCTTCCTGGGTGGATTCTTTGCCGCCGATGAACTGAATATCATCCACCAGCAGCACATCCACCGGGCGATATTTTTCGCGGAACATGGCCGTGGTACGGTTGCGAATGGCGTTAATGAGATCATTGGTGAACACTTCGGACGGGATGTAGATCGTCCGCAGGCCGCGCCGCTGTGTTTCGTGGGCGATGGCCTGCAACAGGTGCGTTTTGCCCAGCCCCACGCCGCCATACACCAGGAACGGGTTGTACACGGTGGCCGGGTATTCGGCTACAGCGCGGGCGGCTTCATAGGCCATCTGCGACGATTTGTTCACGATGAAGCGATCAAACACAAAGCCGGGATTCAGTTCGCTCTCCGGCACATCCGGCTGGCGCGGCGACTGAATGGCTTCGTGCAGCGTCAGCCGGCGGCGTTCTGCGTCCACATCCTGCTGCGCCAGCAGGCGGAACAGCGGCATCTCCTCCGCGGCGGCGGCCGGTTCTGGCTCCGGCGGGCGATGCAGTTCAAAGCGAATTTCCACCGGCTGCCCGTGCGTATCGCTGAGGACGCGGCGAATGTTGCGATAGAGGCGGTGTTGCAGCATATCCCGCGCGTAGGTGCTGGCTACGCCGATGGTATACACCCCGCCTTCATAATTTAAAAAAGCCGTTTTCCGCAGCCACGTATCATAGCTGGCGCGGTCGAGCAGGAGTTCCAGTTGCTGGCAGGCAGCGTTCCATGCCTCATCGGGTGTCATGGCAGTACGACTTTCAGTGATGGAATAAAAGACTACGCCGGTGCGCTGTGCCCCGGTGCTGGCAAAAAGATTGACACACCCACGACCTGGCGTGGTCGCGGTGCCCAGTAGCGTATGCTCAATGTTGTTGATTGAGTTTGCAACAATCGTTACTGCATTGTGTAACCAGCAGGGGTGCTGGCTGATTACGTTTACTGCATCTGCAATGAAGACGTGCTGTGTTTTGCAGGTACAGGGCAGTATACCCTGGAAGCGCGGGAAGGGCAACAGGAAACGGCAAATCTTTAAATTTGGGATAAATGTCCCCACAATCCTTAAAGATAGCCGCCAGCCAACATTACAATTTATCCCTGAGTCAGCGCCCCTGCCAGGAAAGCTGTCACACCACCCCGCAGCACGGCCCCGGCCGGCCATATCCCTGCTTATCCCAAATTAATCGTAGCGCATATTACGGAAGAATGTATAAAGAACACCCCGCCCAACCCATAAGATTGGGATAAAACGACGAATCTTGACCCCTTCTGAGCCATCAACTTGGGATATCCAGTTTCGATGTTAAAAAACTGTAACTTTTAGTTGGCTGGCTATAACAAAATTGGACGCGCCGGAACTGCCGTGTTCCCCCGGCGCGCGGTGTTTTACAATGCACCATAACACCACGAGAGGAGCAGGCCGATGGCAGGGAGATACACGCAGGGCGGCCGCGGTGGCTGGCTGGCGCTGCTGCTGCTGCTGCTGACCGGGACCGGGACCGGGACAGCCGCCGCCCAGGCAGATGTTCTCAGTGAGCAGTACACCGCGCCGGATCGGTCGTTCAGCATTTATTTTCCGGCCGGCTGGCAGGTGACAGAAGAAGCGTTTTACACCAGCGTCGCCGGCGGCACGCCCTACGGGCCGGTGGTGCTGCTGGCCTTTCGCCCTGGCATTGTGATGCTGCTGGCGGAACGCCGCCGCGAGCCGGTGGCCGTGCTCGATCATTTGCAAACGCTGTTCCCTTTCATCACCGCCAGCGCCCAGGCGACCAGCATCGGCGGGCGGGCGGGGGCCGTGGCCCCGGCCGACCTGGGCAACGGCCTCACCGGGTTTGCCTTCGTCACCCGCATGAGTGACCGGCGCTTCGGGCTGATTGTGGCCCTCTCCAGCAGCGAGGCGCTGCCCGTCCACATCCCCCTCATCGAAAGCATCATCCGCCGCTACGATACCCCCGGCCCGGCGCTGCTGAACACGCGCCACCTGCCCGCGCTGGCCCAGTTCGCCGCCGGCTGGGAAGACATCATCACCGCCTTGAAGGCCGCCCGCGTCATCGGGCGGGATGGCCGGCTGCTGTTCTACACTGACGCGCTCACCCTCACCGGCCCCGGCACCCGCCTGGAAACCCCGGCGGCAGATTACCCGGCCGGCGGCGTGGTCATGGGGGGCGAACTGGCCTTCGCCTACACCCCCGGCGGGGCTTACGAAAGCTGTTCGCTGCTGGCCCGCATCGTCCGCGATGAAGCCGGGGTGGTGCAGCAGTACCTGGAAGTGGGGCTGGATAACGCCGGCAACCTGTTTTACTTCGATGTTTACGGCGGCACGGCGCAGGATGTGTTTACGGAAACCATCGTCCCGGCGATTCCAGCGGGGCAGGTGCTGCGGCTGCTGCTCATCGCGGAAGGCGGGCGCATGTCGCTGTACCTGAACGGCCGCCGGGTGGTGGATAACGCCCGCGTGGCGGCCCGCAGCGGCGTATATGCGCTCATCCTGCGGGCGCAGCAGGCGGATACGGCCTGCCGCCTGCGCGATGTGTGGGCCTTTGCCACCGCCGGGCCGCTGGCCGGCGAATGCCAGGTGCAGGCCAATGGCCAGGTCACGCGGCGGGCGGGGCCGGGCCTGGGCTATGCCGTGCGCGGCAATGTGCGCTCCGGCGAGGTGCGCCCGGTGGTGGCCTTCGCCTATGACGCGGCCGACCCCGCCCTGCGCTGGTGGAAACTGGCAGATGATTCCTGGGTGCGCGAAGATGTGGTGACGGCCGGCGGCGATTGTGACCGGCTGCCGCAGGAAATCCGCGATTAGGCCGGCGGCAGGGGATCCTCCGGCGGCAGTTCGCCGGTGTTCACAATGCTCACCAGGCGCGGGATGAGCGCGGCCAGGCTGTGCTGCTGCTCCACCCGGCCGCGCAGATGCGCCCCGATGCGCTGCCGCTGTGCGGCCGGCTGCGCCAGCAAATTGTTCAGCCGCGCCGTCAGGCTCACCACATCTTCCGGCGTGTCAATGTGCAGCATATCGGCATAGGGCATGGTGAGGGGCAAAAAGGCCGGGTTGCTGACGATGGTCGGCACGGCGCAGGCCATGCCCTCCAGGGCGGCTTTATCGAACAGGCCCGGCGGGCTGAGGTTGACGGCCACCGCCGCCTGCTGATAGTGGGCCCGCACCTGCTGCGGCGTTTGCGCCCCGGCAAACGTCACCCGGTCGGCGATGCCCAGGCGCTGCACCCGGGCCAGCAGGTCGCGGCGGTACGCATCATCGTAGCCATCCGGGATGTCGCCCACCAGCACCACCTGGCAGCGCACCAGCACGGCGGCATCCAGCAGCGTGGCCTGCTGCTTAATGGGTGTCAGCCGGGCGACGTACACCACCCGCGGCAGCGCCTCCGGCGGGGCGGCGGGCGGGCGGGCCGGCGGGGCATAAAAGGCGGTATCCACCCCGTGCCCGGTGACGCGCAGTTTGGGCGTGGCCAGCGGGTAGCTATCCGGCACGGCCGTCACCACCCGGCGCGAAAAGCGCGTGGCCAGCCGCACCTGGCGGCTCATCTGCCGGTGGGTGTACCAGGTGGTGAGGGGCACCCCGAACAGGCGCAGCGGCCCGCCCGCCAGGGCCGCAAACAGCGGCTGCATGTGGGCGAAGCAGGCGGTGTAGCGGTGCCGCAGCAGCAGCGCCAGCAGCAGCCGGTAAAAACGCAGCAGGCGGCGCACCTGGCCGTAGCCGCGTTCCCGCCCCACCGAAAAAACGCGCACATTGGGCGCGGCCACAATGCGCCCCGCGTGCGTCGTCAGCACATCCACCGCGGCGTAATGCTGCGCCAGCGCATTCATCCAGTGGGTGGTAAAGCCCAGGATGTGATCGTCGGCATCGGTGCGTAAATTGAACAGCAGCAGGCGCTCGCCGTGCCCCTCAGCCGGCTGCATGGCACCTCCGATCACGGCCGCCACCGTGGCCGGGCGGCTTAATACACATCGTGGCGCAAATCTTCAAAGACCGGGATGCGGGCCCGCACTTCGTCCACCATGTCCAGCTCAATATCCGCCGTGAGGAGCTGCGGCTCCTCGCCCGCTTCCACCACGATCCGCCCCCAGGGATCCACGATCATCGAATGCCCGCCGTACACGGTGCCGGCCACCTCGCCGGCGGCGTTGCAGGCCACGATGAAGCACTGGTTTTCAATGGCCCGGGCCACCAGCAGCGCCCGCCAGTGTTCAATGCGGGCCAGCGGCCACTCGGCCGGGATGATGACCATGCGGGCATTGTCCTGGGTGGCATAGCGCCGGAACAATTCCGGGAAACGCAGATCGTAACAGATGGCGAAGCCGGTCACGCCCCAGGGCAAATCCAGCACCAGCGGCGATGACCCCGGCTGAAGATACTTATCTTCCTCCATCAGCCGGAACAGGTGAATTTTGCGGTACACGCCCATCATGCGCCCGTTGGGGGCGAAGAAAGGCAGGCTGTTGGCCACCTCCAGCCCGCGCTTCTCCAGGATGGAGCCGGCGATGCAGGTCTTATGGGTGGTGGCCACGGTGGAAAGCTGCGCGAAGATGCCTTTGTTCAGTTCGCTGGCGTGTTCCTTCGCGTCTTCCAGCACATAGCCGGTAGACCACAATTCCGGGAAAACGATCATTTTGGATTTGCGGGCCGCGGCCAGGGCCGCCAGGCTTTCCATCATGGCGAAGTTCTTGCGAACATCCCCCGCTGCAATTTGCATTTGCGCCAGTGAAATCGTCAATTTCGCCACAGGTCTTGTCCTTTTCGCTCAGTCCAACACAGATCAGGCACGCTCAATAGCGATGCGCTGCCACAGATCGAGAATGGCCTGCACCATCGCGGTTTCATCCTGGTAGGTGACATCCAGCGCCAGCACGCCGGGCATGGCCCGCACCGCCCATTCGCGGCGCAGTTCGCCCAGGGCGGCCGCCCGCTGCGCCGGATCATGATAGCGCGACCCCAGGCGCAAATGCAGCCGCTGCAAAATGGCATCCAGCCGGGCCACCAGGCACACCACCGCGCCATTTTCCTGCATCCGCGCCAGGTGATCGCTGTGCATCAGGGTGCTGCCATTCACACGGATCACCGCATGGCGATGCAGCGTGACTTCGGCCATCACTTCATCGGCGGCGCTTTTTAAGCGCCGGTCGCCAAAGCTGGCGCGGGCCGTCTCCAGCGCTGCGCCCAGGCGCTGCTCAAGCTGCTGCTCCACATCCACATACGGCATACGCAGCTGCGCCGCCACCTGCTGCGCCACGCGCGGGCGGTTCGGCTCGGCATAGCCGGTGAGGATCAAATTCCGGCTGGTGAGGGGTAAACCGGGCTGCATCATGGCGGCCTACCAGGTGAACCAGGTGTCCAGGATGGCCGGCAGTTCGGCAAAGCTGTTGATGGCCGCATCCGGCACGATCAACCCGCTGATGAGGCCCGGGGCCGGCGACAGCACGCGCAGCACGGCCTTCATACCGGCCGATTGCGCCCCGGCGATGTCCGCCACCGGGTTATCGCCCACGAAGACGGCTTCTTCCGGCGCGGCGGAAACCGCGGCCAGCGCCCGCTGAAAGATGCTTTCATGCGGCTTCAGGTAGCCCACATCCGCCGCCGAAATGCGGGCCGCGGCGATGGGGAAATATTGCAGCAGGTCATACTGCGCCAGTTCCACATCGCGCCAGGCCATGGATTGCGACGCATTGGTGACGATGCCGGTGCGAATGCCGCGTTCCAGCAGCAGGCGCAGCACCGGCGGCACATCCGGGAACGTGACCACGCCGGGCACGGTCTCCCAGTCATAGGCCCGCAGGCAGTCGTCCGCGCTCAGGCGGTCATCCGGCGTAAAGCCAAAATCGGCCAGCGTCTGCATGAGGATGTGGCCCAGGTGCGGCGCTTTCAGCGTCGTGCGGGCATAGGCCCAGGCATCGCGGGAGCGGCGGGCATATTCTTCGCGGAACGTGTCGTAGCCGGCGAACAGGCCGCGCCCCGCCTGCGCCAGGAAATCGTACACCTGGCGCAAATGGCGGTTTTCCACGCTCTGCCAGTCGCCTGACCAGCCCTGCCAGTCGATGAGGGTATCGTCCATATCGAACAGGACGGCTTTCAAAACCGGCTTTGTCATTGGTACATCATCCGGCACAACCGCTTCATAACGTCACAATCGCGCGTTCTGGCAGCACCACCGGCGGCGGTTCGGCCGCGGCTTCGGCCCGCCACAGCATCAACATGCGTTCCAGCCCGGCGGCGCGGGCGGGGTACTGCGGGGCCCAGCCCAGGGCTTTCAGCGCAGCGGTGGACACCTGCACCGACGTGGCCAGCAGCGTGCGCTGGAGCGCGGTGGCCCGCAGCGGTTCCAGCAGGCCGGGGAAGCGGGCGGGCACCCCCGTCCCCAGGATGGTGCCGAATTCGTCCAGGAAGGCATCCGGGCTGGCGGGCGCGTCGTCGGCCACATTCAGGATGGTGGCGGTATCGGCATCGCCCTCCTGTTCGATCAGCCGGCACAGCGCGGCCGTCAGGTCATCTTCATGCAGCCAGGCGGCCGGATGGCGGCCGGCCAGCACGGCCTGCCCCAGGGTGAGCGCCTGCGCCAGGGCACGGGCGGCGGCCGAGTGGGCACCGTACAGGTAGCCGGCCCGCAGCACATAACCGGGGATGCCGCCATCCAGCACGGCCGTTTCGGCATGGATGAGCGCTTTAAACAGCGGCGAGGTGGCGCGGACGGGCGTGTTTTCTGTCGCGGGCTGGCCGCCGGTATCGCCATAGATGAAGGCCGAGGACAGCAGCAGCACGCGCTTCACCCCGGCCTGCCCCGCCGCGATCACCAGTTCATCGGTCGCGTCCAGCGCGGCCACGGCGGCGGCGGCCTGCGGGCTGGCATACTGCGGAATATCGTTGAGGGGCGCGGCGGCCAGGTGTACCAGCACATCGGTACGGGCCATTTGCAGCAGCCCGCGCACATCGGCCGGGCGCGTCATATCCGGGTAGGCGGGCAGGCCGCCGGCAGCACGGATGGCGGCCGCGCCGGCCGACCCGGTGGTGGTGGCCGTCACCCGGTGGCCGCGCCGGGCCAGCTCACGGGTGAGGACGCGCCCGGCGGACGTATCGCCGCCGGTGATAAAAACGTTCAGGACTTTTGGCGTTTCGGTCATCAGGTTTATCTCACGTTCCAGGAAGCATCATCGCTGTGCATGATTATAACACTGCCGCAAATGGCCGAACAACGCCGCCGGCCGGGGCCGGCCGGCACGATGGAGCGTGCCCCCGGTGGCCGGCCCCTAACCCTGATTGTTGGCCTTCACCGCTTCAAAATGCTGGTTGAAGAAGCCGCACAGCCGGTCGCCCACGCCCACGTAGAGATAGGTGAACTCCTCCCCCTGATAGCGAAAATTGCCGCTGCCGGTGCACGGCACGATCTGCACCGCCTGGGCGGAGAAATTTTGCGCCTGGGGGCCGCTCAGCAGGCAGCTTAACAGGTTGCGATTAACGCGGGTGGTGTTGATGACCACCGACGCGCCGGTTTCCGGGATGATGCCGGCCGGGCGCGTTTCGACGTAAATGCGGGCATCGGCCGCGCCGGCATCCTGCATACACTGGAGCACGGCTTCGGCGCGGCTGATGGCGGCCGCGGCCGGCACATTGCCGCCGGTGAGCGCGGCCCCGGCCCCGGCGGTCGTCAGGGCATCGGTGAGGCTGTCCGCATTGGACACGGTGTAGCCGGTGACGTTGGGCTGCAACTGCTGCGCCGCCGCGCCATCGTTACGGGTATCGCCGGTGGGTGTACAGGCCGCCAGCACCAGAACCAGCAGGCACATCACAATCGTGCGCATGAGCTTCTCTCCATCCCCATCCACGCGGGGCTATTGAACACCTTACGGGTGTCATTCTAGGGTCGATGGGGCCTTTTTGACCAGTGGCCGGTTACAATCGCCCCCCCCCGCGATCCCCGGTGGCAGTTTGCGCCCGCACCTGCTAACATGCTCGCTGTAATCGCCGCCACCCATTGACCCGCCGGGCGGCCGGCGCGGGCCAGAAAGTGAGCCACCATGACCCTTGAACCGCTGCGCCAGGCCGTGCGCCAGGCGCTGCTGCTGTGCCGCGAAGTGCAGCATAGTGCCCTGCGCGGGATGGATAAAACCAGCGCCCGCGCCAGCGAACCCGTCACCCTGGCCGATTATGGCGCTCAGGCCATCATCGGGCGGGCCCTGGCCACCCATTACCCGGATGATGCCGTGCTGGCCGAAGAATCTGGCGCACAATTTTTAGACCTGGTGGCCCCGGAGCAGCGGGCCATCATTTTATCGCTGCTGATGAAAGTGCTGGATGAGCCGGTGCGCGAGCAGGACATCCTGCGCTGGCTGGATCATGGGCGGGGGCGCAGCGCGGCCCGCACCTGGACGGTAGACCCGGTGGATGGCACGAAAGGCTTTCTGGCGCTGCGCCATTACGCCGTCGGCGTGGGCCTGCTCACCGACGGTCAGCCCACCGGCGCGGTCATCGGCTGCCCGGCCTATGGCGATGGCATCTCCGGGAACGATGAAGAGGGGCTGCTGTTCGACGTGGAAGACGGCCAGGCCCGCGCGTGGCCCCTGTTCGGCCCCGGCGCGCCGGCCGTGCTGCGGGCCAGCGGCCACACCGCGCCGGACGCGGTGACGCTGGTGCAAAGTTTTGAGGAAAAACACGGCAACAAGGCCCGCAAAGCCCGCATTTATGCCCTGGCCGGCTATGCCAATGCGGCGCTGTATGAGCTGGACAGCATGGAAAAATACGCCCTCATCGCGGCGGGCCGGGCCGATGTGTGCCTGCACACCCCGCGCGGCACGTCCACCTTTAACGTGTGGGATCATGCGCCGGGGATCGCGCTGGTGCAGGCGGCCGGCGGCTGCGTGACCGGGCTGGACGGCGCGCCGCTGGATTGTGCACAGGGGGCGGTGATCCCGTGCCGCGGCATCGTCATCACCTCCGGCGCGGCGCTGCATGAGCGCATCCTGGCGGCCGTGGCGCAGGTGTACGCCGACGGCGCGGAGGATTAGCGGCCCGCCCGCGCCAGGTTCAGCGCCAGCAGGTGCCGCAGCAGCGCGTCCTCATC
>JALOOI010000339.1 GCA_025454495.1 Anaerolineae bacterium | reverse complement strand
AAACACAGGCCGTAGCCCGCCCGCTCTGGCAAGGCCGATCTGATGGATCGCTGTGTTATGACGGCGGCCTCGAAGGTTGCAAAGACCTGCCTGACCACCAGTGCCTGCTGTGCCGGCACCGCCTTGATGACAACATCCAGCGGCATTTTACTGGCTGTATTACGCAGTGCACCCAGACGCGCTTCAATCTGGCGGATGCGCTGCTGTTCGGCGCGGAGCTGCTGCTCAAGCTCCGCTTTTTTAAGCAGCAGCATCCCCTGCATTTCGTCAATGGACACATCGGCTTGCAAGAGCTGGCGAATTTGCTCGAGCGATAAACCCAGATCTTTCAGGACAAGGATACGGTTGAGCTGCACCAGTTGTGCGGCGCTATAATAGCGATAGCCATTGCCACGATCGGTATAATCGGGGCTTAGCAGCCCAATTTCATCGTAATAGCGCAGCAGCCGTGTAGAAACTCGTGCCAGTGTTGCAAATTCGCCAACCTTGAACATGTTCTCTCCTGCGACTGTCTAAAGGCGCGGCAGGCTATTGTGCCATACCCCACGGGCCGCCGTCAGGCGGGCATACTCTCTAAAATCACGCGGCGCTCGGCCCAGCGACCGCGGCACGCCGTCGGTCAGCGTGGCATTGCGACCATCCAGCACTGTGGTGAACAGATAGTTGACCAGCCAGATGGACTCTTCGGGCACACCACCGGCCCGCATGAAGCCCGTGTACTGTTCTGGTGTAATCGACATAAATTGCAGGTCACGCCCGGTGGCACCGGCAATTTCTGCCACGGCCTCAGGGAAAGTCAGCAGGCGCGGGCCGCTTAACTCGTACACCTCACCCACATGTCGATCTTCGATCAACGCAGCCGTGACGACATCGGCAATATCGTCAGCATCCACAAAGGGTTCCTTTACGTCAGTGACGGGCAGCGCGATCTGGCCGGCGATAATCGGCTCCAGCAGGAAGCTCTCGTCAAAGTTCTGGTTGAACCAGCTTGCCCGCACAATCACCCATTCCACGCCGGCCTGCTGAATAATCTGTTCGCAACGCTGCGCTTCGTCCTCACCACGCCCGGAGAGCAGCACCAGCCGGCGCACACCCGCCGCTACCGCCTGTGTGGAAAAAGCGTGCATATCGTCGGCTGCGCCCGGCACCGCGAAGTCAGGCTGGTAGGTGATGTAAACAGTATCAATGTCTTGCAGCGCGGCCGCCCATGTAGCACGCTCCTGCCAGTTAAACGGTGGGGTGCCGCTGCGCGAGCCAGCACGTACTGGCAAATGCGCGTCGTGCAGGCGCTGAACCACGCGCCGTCCCGTCTTGCCAGTGCCGCCAGTAACCAGAACCCGATTGACCTGTTGCATGAGGTATACTCCCTGAATAATGTGACTGTACCCACATCGTACAGATTGACGTAACGGCAATCTCAAGCCCTTCTTATCATTTACTCATCTGTCGAGTTCCGATTTCGACTGCAAACAATATAGCCGGTGCATACTTACTCAGCCGGGCAAAGGGAAACAGGTTCCAGGATAAGAACTTGAGAACGGCCTGAATGGGTTGTGGCAGGGTCGGTCAGGTATGATTGTGATTGACGGCCGCGCCGCTGACCGGACAGACTCCTGGGGGAGGTGCCGACTGGCCGGCGGGAAGAAGATCGGGTCTATGCGCGGATGGTCGGCGAGCACCTGCTTCATGCGCTGCGGGCCGCGGCGCAGTCAGGCAGCGCCACACCTCCCGGCAGCGGGCCGCTGAAGCTGAACCGCAGCGCCATGCCTTATTTCACTGATAAATCACTCGTTTTCCTGTCGTGGCAATGGAGTGCACTTTATCCTCGCTCATCCCGCTCAAACTGTGCCTGCGGTGCCGCTGGCCGATGAAGACCATCCCGGCGCGGCGCGTTCGGCCGTTTTAGACGCATCCCGGCCCCGGTCTCAACTGCCGGTGAAACGATGACCGCCCCCCTGTGCCATCTCCTCATCCAGCGGGAACATCGGGCGGCGGAGCGCTTGATAGGGCAAGGCGCGTACCTCCGGGTTAATCGCCCCCGGTGATAAGGCCAGCAGGCTCGTCCGGGCGATGCGCTGCAAATCGGGAAACAGGTAGCCGAGCTTGACCACGGTCATCGGCGTATCGGCCGGGGACAGCTCAAGTGCGGTGAACTGCCCTTCTTCGGTGAAGGCCGTGCGCCGTTCGGTGAGGATCACCGCTATCCCGTTCACGTCAATCACCGCTTCACGGTGGCGCAGTTCACCGTCTTTCAGAAAGCGCACCTGCGCGTCCAGGCGCAGCGGGACACCGTGCGCGGTATCCAGCCGGCCGCCCACCGTGAGCGTCAGCCGTGCTCCCCGGCCCGCCTTAAAACAGGCAGCCACCGCGTCGGCATCGACCAGCGCGGCGTAAATCGCCCGGCTGACTCCGAAGGCGATCAACCGTTCCAGCAGGTGCGGCACATCGCCCACGCCGCCGCCCGTGATGTTATCGCCGGCATCGCTCAGGAATACGGGCGCACCATCAGCGGCAGCATGGATAGCCTGTTTAATCGCCTCATCCACTGGCAGGGCCGGCATTCCAAAGGCGAACTGTTCGCGCACCTGCCACCATGCCGCCGCCAGCACATGCGCGGCGGCTTCTGCCGCAGCACGATCATACCCCACAGCCACCGACGCAGCCCCCACCCGTGCTTCATCTGCCCAGACATAGCCCACGAAGTAGGACGCATCCAGCAGCCCATAACGCGCGATCACTGCTGGCAGCGAGGCATACAGGCGGCCCGCCGGCTGGCTGCCCGTCATGGCCATTTCACCGGGCAGCAGCATCGGGATGGGCACAAAGGCGATCACCGGGCGCGTTCCCTGCCGGATCGACTTCACCAGCAGGTTGATCGCGCGGGCGCGGGTCGCGTCCACATCAACATGGGGCGCGGTACGGTATGCCGTCAGCAGGTCAAGATTTGCCACAACCCCGGCCGACAGATTACCGTGCAGGTCAAAACTCGCACCCATCAGCGTCGCCGGGCCGACGGCAGCGCGGATCGCCGTGGTCAGGTCGGCTTCCGCATCGGTCATGCCGGCCACCGCCAGCGCCCCGTGCAGGTCGAGATAGACCCCGTCCCACGGCCCGCCCGCTTTCAGCCCGGCGATCAGCGTTTCGTAAACCTCCCGCACCAGCGGGCCACCGGGGGTCGCCCGCACCCGGACGAGCGGCGTAAATTCAATGTCAGGGTACGCCCGCAGCGCAGGATACAAAGCCAGCAGCGCCGCGCCGCGCCAGATCGACAGGTCTTCCAGCCGGGTTAGCAGGGGCGAAAAAGTGCAGCATTCGATAGCGATGCCACCGATAGCGACCCGTTTCACGTATGACTCTCCGGCGGAAGTTCATCGGCAAAGGTGATATACGGGAAACAATCCGGCCGGTGGGTATCGGGGAGTCCATGCGGGCTGAGCAGCCATGCCGGATGCGGCTGCACGACGGCACCGCCATTGTGCATTTTCTGAAAACGGGCAAAAAAAGCCCGCCACACATCGCCATGCTGCGGGGGCAGGCTGCGCCCGTTGGCCAGCCAGCCCATGCCGGCCCAGGGGATGGCGATCTCGCACGTCCAGCTCCGATCAATGTCCCGGTGATCGTTCAGCGTGCCCTCCAGCCGGGTCGCCACCTGCAACCCCGGCATATCCCAGCCGGTGAACGCCCAGCGCGTTCCGCGGGGATGCGTTCCCTGCCAGAACGAGGCCGGCTGGCGATCATCATCCCCGCCAAAAGTGTGCGTCTCCGGCGCGAACACATCGAATTCCGGCACATCAAAACGGCCGCCGCGCTGATAAGCATCCCGCCAGATGAAGAAGACCTCGTAAAGCGTGCCGATGGTGTTAATCTCCAGCTCGTAGTAACAATCGCCGCCGTCGATGAAGACCTCGACATCGTTTTCCTGGAAGATGATCGCATCGCGCACGGTGTGCTGCGCTGCTAAAAATGGTTCTTCGACCCAAAAACCGATGTACCAGCAGGTGTCATCCCACAAACACGCGACGCGCGTATCGTACCAGCCGGGCACGCCGCTGGTACGATCCACAAAGCGGCTGGAGCGCGGCGCACGCTGCCAGGCGGGTTTGGTCAAATCGCCGTCAATCTGGATCGGCGTAGCGGTACGATAGGCGGTGTAACGGGCGATCAGCGGGTCAGGGCAGTTGGAAGGCTGTCGGTCAGTCATGGTCATGGTGTGTCGCTCTTTTCGAGAATGAGTACCCAGTCCTGTAAGGTTGGCTCCAGCGGCATCAACCAGGTGCCATCGGCAGCGGGCTGCGGGGCGGCCAGCGGCTGCGCTTCCCCGCTGCGCGGATTCCACCATGATACCCGGTAGCGCACATCTTCTTCCAGCTTAAGCAGATATTTGCGCCCCTGCCCCCACGGAAACGACGGCTTCACGCTGTAGATCAGCCGCAGTTCACCGGGAATGCCACCGGCAAATGGCGCAAACAGATCATCCGGGCTGGCCGATGGCGACACCCATTCGGGATGGGGTTCAATGCGCCACCACTCAAAGCGTTCTAACAGCCGTTTTGCCAGCGCGATCTGCGCCGCCCCGGCATACTGGAGCGCGTCCTGCCACAGGGCATCGCCCCAGTTCGTGCCGTGCGGCGAAGCGCCCCAGATGCGCCCCGGTGCGTTAAAGCTCCACAACCCGCCCGCGCCACAGGTAAAGCCCGCCGAGCCATTCAGGATGGCGCTCCAGAAGCCAATGCGCTGAGCTTCGGCGTGTGAATTGATCCCCTGTTCTTCGTAATTAAGTTCGTCGATCAGCACCGGCATCAAAGGCGTGCGGGCGCGTGACTGCGCCAGCCAGCGCAGCCCTTTGCTGATGCTGTCATAGCCATCATGCCCCGGTTGCAGCATCTCAAAATCGAGAATTTGATCGTCCGTGAGCTGGTCGCGCCCGGTGTTGTTGGAAGTCGGGTGCGCCGTCAGCAGGCGCTGATAAGGGTCTGTCTGGCGAATATACGCGCCGATCGAGACCCAGGCCGCCGCCAGCTCAGGGTCATCGCCGGTGCCGAATTTGGCATCCAGGTAATACGGCATCGCCAGTTCGCCCGCCAGCGACCACACCACCGGATACGCGCTCCAGCGTGCAATCAGGTTGCGCCAGTGGCGGCGCATTCGTTCTGCGCCGATCATGGGCAGGTGAAAACCCCAGCTTCCGAAGATGCAGGGCACGATGCCGTTTTTCACCAGCCACGCGACACGCAAATCCGCCTGGTCAAACCACGCGGGATTCATCCGGCTCAGGTCAGGCTGCCAGGCGTGGCCGCCTTCGTTCTGGCCACGGGGGTCGCCAATCGGCATATCCGGGAAAAAGCCCGCGACAAGCTGCACCACGGAAAAGCCTTTACGCACCCGATCAGCCGCAGCCTGCTGAAATTCTTCGGGCCAGCCGAGCCGATCCGTGAGCGCCATCCACCACGTATCCCCCAGCCAAAAAAACGGTGTGCCATCGGCAAAGGCGAAATGCCGCCCATTCGCAGCGACCGTCAGCGCCCCGTGCGCCAGAACCGGATTCGTCCCGGTATATGCCACAGCACGGAGTTCGCCGGTTTGACCATGCAGCCCGACATTGGCCGGATCCGTACACACCGTGTGATAAGCATAATGCCCCGGCCACGGCGGCGAAAAGCGCACGCGCCACGCCGTATCCCCCGCATGGTAGGCCGGCACAGTGAGCGTTTGACCGGACTCATGGCGAAACACCACATCCACTTCCATGATGCTGAAAGGATCGTCATGAACGATGGCGGATTCAAACCCCCATTCGCTCACGACATATTGAACAGCCGGGCGCGGCATAAACCGTCCTTTGTGAATGACCCGCGGGTTAGCGGGATGTCAGAATACGGACCTGATAGGGCGCAAGCGCGATCACGCCTTCTAACGCCGTATCGGTGAGCAGATCACGCATGGGCCGCCCCCTTGCGCCAGGCATCCAGAAAGGCGCGCACGCATGTCACGGTGACGCCGAGCAGC
>JALOOI010000136.1 GCA_025454495.1 Anaerolineae bacterium | reverse complement strand
AGCCCGCCGACCCGCGGCAGACTACTAAAGAAATGATACTCTGGTTTCAGCAGAAATGGCAAGCCCTGTCGTTCAGCGTTATTGTGAGGACTTCTTGATGGTAGTAAAGGTTTCGTAAAAAATGATTAAAATAATCGAAAATTGTTGACAAAACTATCACTAAATGATAGTATGACTGTCATGGATACAAACGTCAGTCTTATTCATTCGTAACCATCATTCAATCATTGTTGATTTAAGAAAGGGTAGAGCATGTCAGCAGCGCGGTTGTCTCCCGGTGTGATGCATGTCTGGCAGCCGTTTTCGGGGCGGCCGCCTGCGGCGGCGCTGAGCCTGGCCGCGCCCGCTGCCCCTGCGCCATGGTCATTGTGATGGCTGGCGCTGCCGCATAACTGCCGGTTGATCTCTGACGACTTCGCCGCGGCTGACGGCCCGGTGGAAGACCGATGCAGGTTTGATGATAAAGAGCATCTCCACGATTTTGAGCGACAGGCACTCCTGAGAAGCGTTTTATTGCCCGGTTGTGAGGTTTGTTTCAGCGCTCCGCCCCGGTGGGGCGCTGTGGATTCTGCCACTGCCACAGATGCCGGCGGCAGGGTATCATGAGCAGGATGAACGAACAGGAAAGTACCATGAGTGACCTGCCAGAATTTGAATTTCGCAAAGTGCATCATGTGATGCCCTACATCACCCGCGTGCTGGAAACCCCGGCCGGCAATGCGCTCATCCGGCTGGTGGCGCACCCGGACGGGCATTTTCGCGCTATTTTTAAATCCACCTATTTTACGCTGGCGGAAGGGCACACAGAACCCAGCCGGTCGCAGTGGGCCACGCTGAAGAAGAAGATGAAGCGGCATAACCGCCAGGTGTTCATCTTCAAAAATCATGGCGAAACCGACTGCCGCCAGGCGGCGAAGAATGTGGCTGCTGACCGGGATTATCGCTGCCTGTACGTTGACTTCGGCTTTTTCCTGGAATGAAGCCGCGGCCGGCGCGGCGGCCCGTCAGGGGGTTTCGCCGCGCCGGAAGTTGATGAAGCGATAGCCTACGCCGCGCTCGGTGAGGATATAACGCGGGTTGGACGGGTCTTCTTCGATCTTTTCGCGCAGGTAATTGACGTACAGCCGCACATAATGTGCTTCGTCGCGGTATTCATAGCCCCACACTTTGGCCAGCAGTTGGTCATGGGGCACCGTCCAGCCGGCATTTTCGATCAGGTGATACAGCAGGCGGTATTCCGTGGGGCGCAGCTTCACCGGCTCGCCATTCACGATCACTTCACGCTGATTAAAATCCACACTCAGCCGGTCATCAATCCGCAAAATGGCCTGGTCGGGCGAGGTGGAGGGCATCTCCGCCCGGCGCAGCACCGCCTTAATGCGGCTGGAGAGTTCCCGCGGGCCGAAAGGCTTGGTGACGTAATCATCCGCCCCCAGTTCCAGCCCGTACACCTTATCATTTTCGTCGCCTTTGGCGGTGAGCATGATGACGGGAATGCTGGAAAATTCGCGCAGCATTCGCAGCGTTTCAAAGCCGTCCATCTCCGGCATCATCACATCCAGCAGCACCACATCGGGCAGGCGCGTCCGCACAACTTCCAGCGCTTCCAGCCCGTTGTGTGCCTCCACCACCTGGTGCCCCTCCAGCTCCAGGTTCATACGGATGAAGCCAATCATCCGCGGCTCATCATCCACGACAAGGATGCGCTTGCCGTCACGCAGCGAGGTACCTGGCATATTTTTGGTCATAGTCATTCTTAGCGGAAGGGCAGATCAAATTCTTGTTCTTCTGCGCCGGTGGGTAGAAATTGAATGTAGTTGATGCGCCACCAGGGAATGCAGATGGTGGTCACGCCCTCATCCACCCAGGTGATTTCTTTATCGCTGCGCTCACGCGGGTTGCGCCCGATAACACATGTATCTGTCAATTTGGGCAATTCATCCACGTCCAGCTTGACAGGTTCCTGACCGGAGATATGAACCAGAATAGCGTACATCGTCGGTGAGTTCCTTAGCCCGTTGAACGTCCGTTATTTAAAATAGAGATAGGCCACCAGCTTGCCCAGGCGCACTTCATCGCCATCGCGCACCACGCGCGGCTGGTTGGGCGGCAGGCGCTGACCATTGAGAAAGGTACCGTTGGCACTGCCGGCATCCAGCAGCATGAGGGTATCTTCGTTAAATTCCAGGATGGCGTGCTGGCGCGATACGCCTTTTTCCACCGCCCCGTAGGGATTCATATCCACATCCGGTTGCACCGTACTCTGCGGGTCTGAGCGGCCCAGGATCATGCGCTGACCGGGGTTGAGGGTGATGGGCTGCGGGGCATCGCGCACCTGGAGGACGATGGACGTGTTGGAGCCAATGCGGGCCGGGCCCCAGGTCGCCCGCGCGGACGTTTCCTCCGGCGCATCCATCAGGCGGCGGGTCGGCGTGACCGGGGTGCTGCCGGCACCAGCCAGCAGGTTACGACCGCAATCCTCACAGAACAGTGACCCAACCCGGTTTTTGTATCCGCAGTGTGAACAGGCCAGCATACCCGCAGCATTCTCTGTGTAAAGCCGCCCGATCCTCAGTGACCTGGCTGCTCGATCATTAAACGAAAGTATAACATGACCTGCCCGGCAGGTTCAACACACTCATGGAGGATTGCAGCCAGCTATGATTGGCTATCGGGCGGTGCCGTCAGCAGCGAGGACAGGGCGGCCTGCAACCCGCCGGAGTCCATCAGGGCGCGTGTCTGGTATTTGATGGTCTTGCGCCCCCGGTCAGACAGGGCCTGGGTCTGGGCGATGTATTTGGCTTCGGACATGGTTTGCTGCGCCAGGTTGTCTTCGCCCATTTCCAGCAGGCGGGTGGCCAGGTTTTCCAGGCGGCGGGTGGCTTCCTGAACATCGCCGCGGTCAACGGCATCGCGGGCGCGTTCCTGCAACCGGTAGAGCGTCAATTTGCTCAGCGCATCCATGATCGCCGGCGGCGGTTCTTCACGCGCGGGTTTTTCCGTCACTTCCAGCGAGACATCGCTCACGGCGCGGAAGGCCTGCTGTTGATTGTGCAAAATATCGCCGCCGCCCACCAGCCGCGCCACGGTGCGAAAGCCATCATTCATGCCGGCCGGGAGCTGGAATTGCAGCAGGATGGCGATGGCACGGTTCGGCTGAAGGCTGGCCAGCGGAATGCGCCCGTCATCAATCACCAGCGGCTGCGGGTTGGGCGAAAGCTGGAAAGCCATTTCCAGATGCACATCAGGATCGGGCGCGACGGATAAAAACATGCGCTCGGCGAAGGCGTTGGACAGCGCTTTGACATGCTCTCTGAAGAAGCGCATGACCACTTCTGCCGAATTGATGAACAGCGATGAACCGCCGGTGCTGGAAGCCAGGCGATCCAGAAAATCATCATTCCAGTCATGCCCCAGCCCCATGGCGCTGATGGCGATGCCTTCGCCGGCGGCGGTTTTGGCCAGTTCCAGGCAGTTATCCTGATCGCCGTAGGTATGCCCGTCGGTGAGCAGGATCATATGGTTAATCATGCGCGGGCCCAGGTATTTTTTGGCTTCGTCATAGCCGGCCCGCAGCCCCTGGTAAATTTCGGTGCCGCCGGCGGGCGAGATGACGCTCACCCGCGCTTTCAGCCGGGCTTTGTCGTCAATGGTGGTGGCCGGAATGATGACGGTAGCGCGATCATTGAAGGCGATGACCGAGAGAATATCGCCGGGGCGCATATCGTCGATCAGCCGTACCGCCGCACCTTTCACGCGCTCCATACGCTGGCCCTTCATGGAATTGCTATGATCCAGCACCAGCGTCAAATTCAGGCGCGTTTCCTGTTTGGGTGTATCGCTGGCCCCCGGCGAAGCGGAAATTTCGGCCAGCAGGTAGATGATTTGCTCTTCGGGCAGTTGCAGCACAGCCCGGCGGCTGGGGGTGACGCGCAGGGTAAAATACAAATCCCCGCCGGACTGGCGGCGGTTCGCTTCGTCATCGTACTGGCGGCGCATATCCGGGTCCAGCAGCAGATCACGCGCCAGGGTAATATCCTGGAACTGCTCGCCCGCGCCGGGGTGATGCGGGTTGGTATCCGGGTGCAGCCGCTGCGCCAGCCGCCGGTGCGCCCGTTTGATGTCATCGGCATTGGCGTTGCGCGAAATCCCCAGAATACTGTACGGATCGAAGTGGATGTTCATCGCCATCGCTCATCCCTGCTGACCGGGCATCTTGAACAACACAGCGGTGATATTGTCGTGCCCGCCGTGCGTATTGGCCAGGGCCACCAGCTTATCACAGGCTTCCTGCGGGTCGCCGGTGTTGTTCACAATATCCACAATTTCTTTCTCGCTCACCCAGCCCCACAGGCCATCGGAACACACCAGCACATTGATCCCGGCCACCAGGCGGCGGGTGAGGGTATCCACCTCCAGATCGGGCGTTTGACCGATCGCCCGGTACAGGACGTTGCGCTGCGGGTGTTCCTGGGCTTCGTCCGGGGTAATTTGCCCCAGTTCAATCAACCGCTGCACCAGCGAATGATCGCGGGTGATCTGTTCCACTTCGGAGCGATTCACCAGGTAAGCGCGGCTGTCGCCCACATGGGCCACATGGGCCATATTGCCCATGACCACCACCGCCGTCAGCGTGGTGCCGCCCTGGGGAATTTGCTTGATGACGCGCTCATTCGCCAGTTTGACGGCGCTGTTCAATGACTCGGCCACAGTGGGGCGGTCGGCATCGCTGTTATCCATGCTGTCCAGCATGGGCAGGTAAATTTTTTGCAGCACGGTATCCGCCACGATGCGGCTGGTGAGCGCCGAGGCTTTTTCGCCCAGTTCGTGCCCGCCCATGCCATCCGCCACGATGAACAGCCCAAAATCCGGGCGCTCATCTTCGCTGTGGCTGATGCTGAAGAAGGACAGGGCGGCATCCTGATTGTTGGTACGCACCATGCCCTGGTCAGACGTTTGCCCGAAAATGAGATGGCCCTTTTGCGGCTGATACAGGTTCACGGTTTCCGGTGGCAGCGGGCGCGTCACGCCTTCGGCCGTGAATTTGACCGGGGCGGTAGCCGCGCCATCCTGCGGGCTGGTCGCCGGGCGGCTGGCGGCGGCTTCGGCTTCGGCCATGGTGGGCAGCGCAGTCACCGCCGGTGCGGGGGCGGCCGCCGGCGTGCTGATCGGTTTGCCCGGCACCGGGGCCATGGTCTCTGCGGGTGCCGGTTTGCTGAAAAGACGGCGGAAAAAACCCATGATAATATCCGTTCTGGTTAGCGATCAGGATGCAATCAACGGCAGCGCATACAGATACTGATCGTGTGAGCCAAAGATGATGAGATTACCGGCGATACACGGTGCAGCCGTGATATTTTTCCCGGCTTCGAACTGCCAGCGCTTTTTACCATCTTTCGCGCTGATGGCGTAGAAGGTATTGCCGGCCCCAAAATATACGGTACCTTCGTGGACGACCGGCGAGCCGACGATGGGTTTGCCGGCTTCAAACACCCATTTCTCCTTCCCCACCTGGGTATTGATGGCGTAGAATTTGCCATCGGTGGAGCCAAAATACACCAGATTACGATCCACCACCGGGGAAGAAATGACTGAACCGCCCGTCCGCAGCCGCCAGATGGTCAGCCCGTTGTCGGCATCCAGCGCATACACATGATTATCCATCGAAGCGATGAAGGCCACATTGTCCTGATCCACAAAGGGCGTGGCATAGATGGGCCGTTTGGTGCGCAGCGCCCACCTGCGCGACCCGCTTAAATCCATGCCGATGACTTCGCCGGTATCGGTGCCGAAGATGATGCGGTCGCCGGTGACGCACGGGCTGCACCGGATGGGCGAACCGACTTCGTGCGACCACATCAGGCGGCCGGTGGAAGCCAGGATAGCGTAAATGTTGCCGTCGTCACTGCCGAAGAAGACATGCCCGTGCGCGGTGCGCGGCGAACTGCGGATTTTGTCGCCGGTTTTGTGCGTCCACTGCACCCGCCCATCGCGGCTTTCGACGGCATACAGGGTATAATCTTCAGAGCCGAAGAACACCAGTTTCTGGCGGGTATCTTCTTCGCTGAGGGCGGGGGTGGTGGCCACGCCATCATCACTGGGGCGCTTCCACACGAAGGAACCATCTTCCAGCTTCACCGCCCACAGGTTGGTATCATAGGAGCCCACGAAGACCAGCCCGTTGCCCACCACCGCGCCGCCGCGAATCTCGTCTTCGGTCTTAAACTTCCAGCGCGGCTGGATCGACGTGCTGAGATCGTCGCCCTCCGGGATGATGGTGGTGCCCATGGGGGCCCCCATACCGCCGGCCGCCGGGGCCGCTGCGGCTGCGCCGGCTCCCGCGCTCAGTGCGCCGGCCGCGGGGACGCTCATGGGGCGGTAGCGCAGCGCTTCGAAGGCGGCTTTCATGTCGGCGCAGGCTTGCCAGCGGTCTTTGGCTTCATAAGCGACCGCGCGATCGATAATCATTTGTAGTTCGGCGCTGACATCCGGGTTAAAATCTTTCATCGGGCGTTCTGGAAAGCTGAACGGCGTTTCCAGGCGCGGGTCTTTGCGGGTGATGACGTGGTGCAGGGTGGCACCGAGCGCGTAAATATCGCTCAGCGGGTTAGCCTGCCCTTTGTACTGTTCCGGCGCAGAATAGCCTTCTGTGCCGATCTGGGTATGCTTTTTATCGGTGGCGATGAACACTTTGGCGATGCCGAAATCGATCAGCCGTACTTTGCCCAGGCCATCAATCATGATGTTGGCCGGCTTCATATCGCGGAAGATGATGGGCTGCTGCTCATCGTAGGTGTGCAGGTAGCTCAGTACGTCGCACAGTTCGATGGCCCAGTCGATGATTTTTTCGATGGGCAGCTTCTTGGTCATGTTGAGGATGGCTTCCAGATCACGCCCGTTGATATATTCCATGACCAGGTAGGCACGATCATTCTGATCGAAAAAATCGTAAATACGCGGGATGGCCGGGTGGGTGAGCGTGGCCAGGATGTTGGCTTCGCGCTGGAAGGTCTTCATGCTGGAGGCCCGCATTCCCGGATCGGCGGCGGTGATGAGCATTTCTTTGACCGCGACCAGGCGTTTGGCTTCCGGGAAGTTCAGGTCACGCGCGCGGTATACTGCGCCCTGGCCGCCGCCGCCCAGCATGGCATCGATCTTGTAGCGGGCCAGCAGGATGGTATTGACTTTGAGCGTGCCATCCATGCCGCCGCTGTTACCAGAATCCCCAAACTGTGTTGTCTCAGGCATAGGTTTTGTACTTGTCGACTACTATGAACGAGGATGATATGATGGCGAGATTATGGACTAATTATAGGGGAACTGCCACAATACCGCAATCAACAGCCGGACATTTGGCGATTTAACATGGGACAATCGACACTTTCACTGTACCTGCATATTCCGTTCTGCAAAACGATGTGTACCTACTGCGCCTTTAACACCTATACGGGGATGGAAGACAGCATCGCCCCGTTTGTGCAGGCGCTCAAGACCGAAATTCGCACGCTGGCGGACAGCCAGCCGGGGCTGCCGGTGGGGACAATTTTCTTTGGCGGTGGCACGCCCAGCCTGCTTACCCCGGAACAATTCGCCACGCTGCTGCTGACGATCCAGCAGGGGTTTACCGTGGCCGCCGATGCGGAAATATCGCTGGAAGCCAACCCCAATGATCTGACGCAGCCTTACCTGGCGGCGCTGCGGCAAACCGGGCTGAATCGCCTGAGCATTGGAATGCAATCGGCCAGCGCGGCGGAACTGCACCTGTTCAACCGGCGGCATGATGTGCCGATGGTGGTGGCGGCGATGCAGGCGGCGCGGGCGGCCGGCTTCGCCAGTGTGAACCTGGATTTGATCTATGGCACACCGGGGCAAAGCCTGGCGGACTGGGAGGCCACACTCCAGCAGGCGCTGGCGCTGCAACCGGAACATATTTCGCTGTACGGGCTGGAATTGAAGGGCGGCACGCCCATGACCAGGGACGTGCAGGCGGGCCGGCTGCCCGCCCCTGATGATGACCTGGCGGCCGACATGTATGATCTGGCGACGACGCGCCTGGCGGCCGGCGGTTTGCAGCAGTACGAAATTAGCAACTGGTGCCGGCCGGGGTATGAGGCGCGGCATAACCTGCAATACTGGCGCAATTTGCCCTACGCCGGGCTGGGGCCGGGGGCCCATGGGTATGCCGGCGGTATTCGTTACACTGTGATCCGGCTGCCGGGGCGTTACATGGCGGCGCTGGAGGCGGCCCCCGCGCAGCGTTACCCGTTCCCCCGCACCCCGGCTACGGCGAAAGCGGTCCGGGTGAGCCGCAAAACGGAAATCTCCGAGACGATTATGATGGGGCTGCGGCTGACGCGCGAAGGCATTCAGCGGGCCACGTTTCAGGAGCGCTTCGGGGTTGACCTGGCGGCGCTGCACGGGCCCACGCTGGAGCGCTTTGTGCGGCACGGGCTGCTGGAGATGGATGACCATGTCATCCGGCTGACGCAGGCCGGCCGGCTGGTGAGCAACATGGTCATCCGCGAGTTGATTTAGGCGCTGCGCTGGAACAGCAGATCGACAAACGCCCGCAGCCCGTCCGCGACCGCGGCCGACGGGGCCGCGACGTGCAGCGCATTCATGGCCCGCTCGTAGTAGATGGTCTCCTGCTGGCGGCTGTAGTCTTTGGCCTGCACGGCATCCAGCAGGGCCACCGCCTGCCGCACATCCTCCGCGCTGAACTGTGCGCGGGCATAGAGGCCGGCCAGATCGCTGCTGTGCGACAGCCCGTACAGCACCGGGAACGATTTTTTGCGCGAGATAATATCGGTGGCGGCCGATTTGCCCGTTACCGCCGGGTCGCCCCAGATGCCCAGAATATCATCCCGAATCTGGAAGGCGATGCCAATATTGAGGCCGAAGGCGGCATAGTGGGGCAGGGCCGCGGCCGGGCTGCCGCCGATGAGCGCTCCCATCCGCGCACAGGCGGACAGCAGCGCGGCCGTCTTGCCTTTAATCATGGAGATATAAGCCTCCACCGGCACGCCCGTCTGGTGCTCAAAACGCATATCCAGGTGCTGCCCGCGCGTCAGTTCCAGGTTGGTGGCATTGAAGATGTGCCACAGCCCCACCACCTGTTCCGCCGGCAGCGTGCGCGACAGGCTGGCCAGCGCCGCATAGGACGCGGTGAACAGGGCATCGCCGGCGTTGATGGCGTTCGGAATGCCCCACACCTTCCACACCGTGGGCCGGCTGTGGCGGGTGGGGCTGTCGTCTTGCACATCGTCATGAATGAGCGAGAAATTGTGCAAAAATTCCACCGCCGCCGCGGCTGGCAGCGCCTCCGGCCAGCGCTCGCCGGCCGTCAGCAGCAGCAAAATGGGCCGCAGGCGCTTGCCGGTGGGGTGCTGGTAGGGGACATCGTTGTCATCAGACCAGCCCAGGGCATAGCGCAGCATCACCCCAAAACCGGGTTCATCGTGCTGCATAATCTCGCCCAGCAGGGCCCGCATGGTGCTGTCCAGGGCGGTGAGATAGGCAGGAATCGTTTCGGTGAGCAACCAGGGTCTCCTTACGGCTCAGGCTTTGAACAGCGGTGTTTGCCGCAGAGCGCCTGTGCTGGCCGCGCCGCTGCACAGCATGGCGATGCGAAGCTGTGTCGTTACTTCGCGGATCAGTTCGGTCACGGCGGCGGTGGAGTGATCGGCAGCTTTAAGGAAGGGGCCGGCCATGCCGCCCACCGTGGCCCCCAGGGCGATGCATTTGGCGATGTCGATGCCATCGCGCAGGCCGCCGCTGGCAATAATGGGGAGCTGCGGCGCGGCTTCCCGCGCATACTGGATCGCGTCGGCCGTGCTGATGCCCCAGTCCGCAAAGCTGCGGGCGACCCGGGCATGGAAAGCCGTGGGAGCGCGATGGTATTCCACCTCGCTCCACGAGGTGCCCCCGGCCCCGGCCACATCCACCGCCGCCACGCCCGCCTCGTGCAGCCGGCGGACATCCGCCGCCGAGAAGCCCCAGCCCACCTCTTTGGCGATCACCGGCACGCTCACCTGGCGGCATACCGTTTCCACCTGGCGCAGCAGCCCGGAGAAGCGGGTATCACCTTCGGGCTGTACCGCCTCCTGGAGGACGTTAAAATGCAGGATCAGCGCATCCGCGGCCACCATATCGACTGCCCGCTGGCACTGGACCACGCCGTAACCGTAGTTCAACTGCACCGCGCCCACGTTGGCGAACAGCAAAATATCCGGCGCAATGTGCCTTACCTGGTAGGTGTAGGCCAGCCGGTCATCTTCGATAGCCGCCCGCTGCGACCCCAGCCCCATGGCAATGCCATATTCCTGGGCGGCTTCGGCCAGGCGCAGGTTCAGCCGGTGCGCCAGGTCGGCCCCGCCGGTCATGGAGGAGATGAGCAGCGGTGAGCGCAGCACCTTACCGAACAGGGTCACGCTCAGATCAATCTCGTGCAGGTCAATTTCTGGCAGCGCCCGGTGCATAAAGCGATAATGTTCCAGCCCCGTGGTCAGGCGCGGAAAGTCCACATTCTGTTCCAGATTGATGCGAATATGATCGACTTTGCGGCTTTCCGTCGTCGGTGAATCCGTGACTTCGTGCATGGCGTGGTGTTCCTTACAGTATGACAGCCAGTGAAATGTTATCGTACCGTTGAAAGGGGAAAAGATACAGGGTGGTTCTGGCATTGCCGTATTGAAGGGACTGTGTTATGTTATGGGGCGGTTTGCTGCCCTGGCAATGGCAGTCATACCATCCGGGAAAGACACTTCACCTGTTCGGCGGCCGGTTCACCCGCCCAGGCAGTCAACATCCCGTGAACCAGATTTACGCTTGCAAATTCAAACCTACATACCCGCTGGAGGGAAGAATGTCTGACGTGGCTGCTCGTGTCAAAAATATTGTGGTTGATGTCCTGGGCGTGGAGATGGAACGGGTCGTGCCGGAAGCCAGCTTCCGCAACGATCTGGAAGCCGACTCGCTGGACCTGGTGGAACTGATTATGCAGTTCGAAGAAGAATTCGGCGGCGAAATCAGCGATGAAGATGCCCAGAAGATCGAAACGGTAGGGCAGGCCATCACCTACATCGAAACGCATATGGGCTAACAGCCCGCCGGTATCGGTTATTGTGTGCGGGGCGGCCCATCGGCTGCCCCGTTTGCTTTTCCCCGGCGGCGCAACAGCCACAGCGCCGCCCCCACCAGCAGCCCCGCCAGCAGCGGCGCACCGGCCCCCGGCTGCGCCGGCAGTTGATACAGCCGCATGATCTCCAGCGCCTGCTGCCAGCCCACCAGCGCTACCCCGGCCCCGGCCAGGCACAGTGCCACGCTCAGCGGCTGCCGCCAGGGGTACAGGCGGCCGGTCTGGCTCAGCAGCAGCAGCAGGGCCCCCGCCGCCGCCAGCGCCGCCTGCTGGCGATAATTAAGATCATCGCGCTGTGCCAGAAATTCCAGCGGCGGCAGTTGATCAGCAGCGGCAGCCGCAGCAGCAGCGGTGTCAGCAGCACCGGCGACTGCCCGCGGGCCATGGGGGTGAGGCTCACCCATTCTGCCAGATCATACGCGCCCGGTGTGAGCGCTGCGCCAGGGTTTACCACCCAGGGCAGCAGGTAGGCCAGCAGCGCCGCCGGCACCAGCAGTCCTGACCAGCGATCAGCCATAGACATTATCCTGCCGGGACAATCTCAGCCATCAGGCGGGTAATCTGTGCGTCCTCTTTCTCCTGCGCGGTGAAGAAATTGGACATAAATTCGCTGCGGCGCTGGCGCAGCGCCAGCGGGGCCACCGCCTGAATATCGCTCACCTCGACTTCGGTACGCAGGTCAGCGGCAGCATAGGCGCGGGCGGCTTCAAACATGGTGTATTCCGAGCGATGCGAATCGATCTCCAGGCGGCGCACCAGTTCCAGCCCGGCGCTCAGCGCGGCCTCCGTCAGCCGGGTATCTTGAAGGACTTCGCGGGCCAGGGCAATCTCCTGGCGCACGTCGGCCGTCTCCTGTTCCCACTGGCGTAAAAAGCGGGTGGGGTTCTGGCGATAACTGAGGGCGCGGCGGTAGACCTCGGCGCGTTCGTCTGCGTCCATCAGCCCGCGCACCGTCACCCGCAGCCCAAAACGATCCAGAATTTGCGGCCGTAAACGGCCTTCTTCCGGGTTCATGGAGCCAATAAGGACGAAGCGCGAGCGATAAGTGCCGGCCACCGCGCCGCGGCGCACGGTGTAACTGCCGGCGGCGGCGGCATCCAGAATGGCATCCACAATCTGGTCATCCAGCAGATTGACTTCATCAATGTACAGCAGATGATTATCTGCCCGCGACAGAATGCCGCGTTCCACGCGCACGCGCTGCGTGTTGATGGCGGCGCGTTCATTAATGCCGCCGATGACATCCTCCAGCCGGGCGTTCAGGGGCAGCTCGATCAATTTCACTGCTTCGTAATGCGAAATGCTTTCGCCGCGCTGATATTTATCGTAGCAATCGGGGTAGAGATATTTGGCTTCTTCGGCCGGTAGCTGCGCCAGGTCGGCGGGCAAAACGCTTTCATCGCAGTCGCTGACTTCGATGTGGGGCAGCAGCGTAAACAGGCTGCGGACGGCGGTGGTTTTGCCCGTGCCGCGCGGCCCGATCAGCAGCACGCCGCCCACCGCCGGGTTGATGATGGCCAGCAGCAGCGCCAGCTTCATTTCGCCCTGGCCCACGACGGCCAGAAAAGGATAGGGGCGGTGTTCGGCCAGCCCTAAATCTGGCTCCGGTGCTTCCAGTACGCGCTTATAGCTGACCGATTCCAGCAGGGTGAGCAGGGCAGATTTTGGGCGTGTCATGCGTGTTTACCCGTGATTAGACCGTTCCGCGCATTATACTACAGCGCCAGCGCCTGCTGATAAATGGTCTGAAGGTGCCGGGCGGCCGCGGCCCAGGTGAACTGCTGCACGCGCTCAAAACCGCGCTGAATCAGGGTCTGGCGCAGGTCGGCATCGGTGAGCGCACGCTCCAGGGCGGCCGTCAGCGCGGCCGTATCCAGCGGGTCTACCAGCAGCGCGGCTTCACCGGCGACTTCCGGCAGGGAGGAGATGGCAGCGGTGACGACGGGCGTGCCGCAGGCCATGCCTTCCAGAATGGGGAAGCCGAAGCCTTCATACAGCGATGGGAAAGCCACGCACGCCGCCCCGGTATACAGCGCCGGCAGATCCGCATCGTCCACAAAGCCGATGAGGTGGACGAAAGCGCCCATGCCGGTGGCCGCCAGCGTCTGATACATCTCATCCTCCAGCCAGCCCCGGCCCCCGGCGATCACCAGCGCCAGATCGTGCCCGGCCCGGCGCAGGGCGGCCAGCGCCTGGATGACGCGGCTGTAATTTTTGCGCGGCTGCACGGTGCCCACGCAGAACAGATACGGGCGCGTCCCCAGGTGATATTTTTCCCGCACGGCCTGCACGGCGGCGGCTGCTGCCGGCCGAAAACGCGCATCCACCCCGCTGAGCAGCACCGTGATTTTGTCCGCCGGCGTGCCATACAGCGCCATGATGTCAGCTCTGGTCGCCTGCGAATCGGCGATGACGTGATGTGCCCGCCGGATGGACTGCGGCACCACGCGCTCCAGATAGGCTTTCAGCGCCGGCGAAGCCGCCGCCGGCACGCGCACAAATGAAAGATCATGCACGGTGAGCAGGGTTTTTACGCCCCGCGGGACGGGTGGCAGGACGAAATCGGTGGCGTGATACAGGTTGACCGGGCCGGTAAAGACGGTGACGGGCAGCGGCACCTGCGCCCGGTGCCATAAACGGGCCAGCCAGGCCGGGGTGAGGCGGGTGGGGGTGAAGGTGAAATTGGCACCGGGGGGCGCGGGCAGCCGGGCGGCCGTGGCCCCGGCCACAAACAGGCGGTACGGTGTCTGCGTATCCGTGCGGGCCAGGGCAGCGACCAGTTCGCGCACCAGGCGGCCAATGCCGCCACCCTGTTCACAGGCCGGCGTGTAATCAATGGCTGTGATGGCCACGGTCTACGTCGTTGTACGTCCAGTAGCGATTGGCGAAGAAATTCCAGATCATCACCACGAACACGGCGATTAACTGGGCGATGTTCGCGCCGATGTTGACGGCAGCCGGATCAGGCGTGGTGGCCGCCACCCCGGTGCTGGCCAGCGTCACCAGCCCGGCGAATTTGAGGTACGACCATTTGATCCATACCAGGCGGGCCAGCCAGCCCACCACGCTGACGATACCGAACTGCACAAGCTGCCGGCGCATACTGCGCGAGCGCGAATCCGGGTAAGTCCACAGGCGGTTCCACACAAAATTGCTCAGCACGGCAGCTACGAAGGCGACCGTGGTGGCGATGCCGACATTTTCAAACAGGAAGCCTTCGCCAATCGGGATCAGCAGGCCCAGGGGGTTGCCCGCGGCATCCACCGGCGGCAAAATGGTATGGATGAGCAGGTTGAGCGTGCCAAAATCCACAATTGCGCCAATGGTACCCACGATGGCGAACTTGAGGAAACGCTCCAGGTCTTTCGCCCGGCTGCCCCCAAAACGGCGGGCCACAGCCACAATCACCCCATCCAGCGGGGTGCGGATTGAACGCCCTTTACGTTTGGGCGGCATGGGGGTTTCGCCGCTGGCAGTCCGGGTCATGTTGACTCCCATATGAGTGCGCTCCACGTCTGTTGATAAAGTACAGCCAGCACACCGAGCAGTACGCCCAGGTGAAGAAAAACATTGTTAACGTACAGGTTATCCAGCAGGCTGTGCATGGCGAGATACGTCCAGGTGCCCAGCAGCCCGGCCGCCACGCTGTGGATACGCGGATCAGGATGCCGGCGGGTGCGCCAGGTGAACCAGAAGATGCCTGTCCAGAGGCTTACATAAGCCAAAAGGCCTATCATGCCAGCCTCTGCCAGAATATTCAAGTAGTAGTTGTGGGCGTGCCCCAGGGGAAAAGGCCAGTTGAGCAGGCGATAATCTGCATACACGATTTCGTAATTCCCCATTCCCACGCCGAGCCAGGGATGATCGTGGGCGATATTGAGGGCGGCCTGCCAGTGCGCCAGGCGCTCCACGACGGCGTAATTGCCGCCGGTGATGTCTACCCCGCGCATATCGTCAAAGGCGAAAAATTCCGCGGTGGAACTGGTGATGCGGTTGACGATGGACTCCGGCAGCGCCCCGCTGAACCACAGCAGGGCGAACAGACTGCCGCCCGCCAGCACGATCAACAGGCTTTGCCCGCTGCGGCGGGGCAGGGCAAACACCAGCACCGCCACTGCGGCCAGCAGCGCCAGCCAGGCCCCCCGGCTCCACGACATGATGATGGCCGCGCTCATCACCAGGGCAGCCAGGCCGTAAAACGCCACCGGCAGCAGGTCGGCCGGGTACCATTGGCCCGCGCTGCGCCGCCGCGCCAGGGCATGGCGCAGGCTGCCATAGGCCAGCGCCAGCGCCAGCGGCGTGAGCAGCCCCAGGAACCCGCCGAAAGGATTGGGCTGGCCGAAGGTGCCAAAAGCGCGAAAACGCCCGGCGCTGATGAGCAGATGATCCGCCCCGCTGCCGCCAAAATAGATGTAAATGCCCACCAGCGCATTGGCCACGCCGGAGACCACCAGCGCCAGCAGCAGCCAGCGCCAGCCGCCGCGCTGCCCCAGCGCCAGCGTGAGCAGCATCAGCAGCGGGATGATGAGCCATTTCAGCCATTCCGTCAGCCAGGCGCTGTGGGATACAGCGCTGAACACCGTCAGCCCGCCGGCGGCTGTAAAGAGCAGCACCGGCACCAGCACCGGCGACCAGACCACGGGCAGCAGCGGCCGCCGGTTACGAATGCGATCCAGCCCCCACACGCCCAGCAGCAGCAAAAAAGTGAGCTGGCCAATATCCAGCGGCAGTTGTAAGGGCGACTCGGTGGCGATGAGGGTACGCAGCGGCGCGAGGATGAGCATGAGGGTGAGGGCCGCCAGCGGGGTGATGAGCAGCAGCAGCGCCAGCGCCCCGGCGATGAGCAGCCCGGTCGCCAGCGGCAGTGGCAGCAGCACCAGCAGCAGCCCGCTGAGCAGCGCCGCCACCAGCCCGAACAGCGCCGGCAGCCGGCCGCTGAACCAGTCCGTGAAAGTATCCGGTAAACTCACAGCACCTGACGGAAATAATCAATCGTGTGCGTCAGGCCATCTGCCAGGGGCACTTTTGGCTCCCAGCCCAGGATGGTACGGGCACGGGTGGTATCCGGCCGGCGCGTTTGCGGGTCGCCCTGGATGCGCAGCGCTTCCTTGTAGATGATGCCGGCCGCATTGCCCGAAATTTCGTTCACCGCTTCGGCAAATTCCAGAATGCTCATCTCGGCGGTGGTGCCGATGTTGACCGGATCGGTGAAGCTGCTGTTCAGCAGGCGGTAAATGCCTTCCACCAGATCACTGACGTACTGGAAGCAGCGCGTTTGTGAGCCATCGCCGTACACGGTCAGCGGTTCACCACGCAGCGCCTGGCCGATAAAATTGGGCACCACGCGGCCATCATCCAGGCGCATCCGCGGCCCGTAGGTGTTAAAAATACGCACGATGCGCGTATCCATGCCGTGCGTGCGATGATAGGCCATCACCAGCGCTTCGGCATAGCGTTTGGCTTCATCGTACACCCCCCGCGGCCCGATTGGATCGACATTGCCGACGTAGGTTTCCACCTGGGGATGCACCAGCGGATCGCCGTAGACTTCTGACGTGGAAGCCAGGATGAATTTTGCGCCTTTAGCCCGCGCCAGCCCCAGGGCATTATGCGTGCCCAGTGCGCCCACTTTCAGCGTCTGGATGGGGTATTTGAGGTAATCAATCGGGCTGGCGGGCGAGGCAAAATGCAGCACCACATCCACCTCACCGGGGACGTAGATGAAATTGCTGACATCGTGATGAATGAATTCAAAATGGGTGTTGCCGGCATGATGGGCAATATTGTTCAGGTTGCCGGTGATGAGATTGTCCATCGCCACCACCCGATGCCCCTCGGCCAGAAAGCGATCACAGAGATGAGAGCCAACGAAACCGGCTCCGCCGGTGATGAGAACGCGCAAGGTGATTTCCCTCAGGGCTGTAAAATTGGGACCGAGTGCTGGAAGTTTAACATACGTGCCCGGAGAATACAGGGTGGGTTACAGGGCCGGCACTTTGCCACCGCTGCCGGTGTCCTTGAGGTCTTCGATCTGGCGGGTAAATTCGCGCTGGAAGGCCTGGAATTCGGTTTCGTTCTCCACGCAAACGATAATTTCGCGCAGGAAACGCAGCGGCTCAAAGGTGAAATCGACAATTTGCTGCATCATCACACGGGCGCAGTTTTCCACCGGGTAGCCGCCGACCGCGCCGGTGGCAATGGGGGGGAGGGCGATGGATTTGTGTTCGTGTTCTTCCGCCAGGCGCAGCGTTTCCCAGGTGGTGTTGGCCAGTTTGCCGCGCTCGCTGCCTTCGCCCCAGCGCGGGCCCACCGCATGGATCATCTTTTTAGCGGACAGGCGGCCGGCCCCGGTCATCACGGCCGATCCCACATCACACCAGCCGATGAGCAGGGTCTCCCTTTCCAGGGCGCTGCCAGCCGCGCGGGTCAACCAGTCCGGCAGGGAGAGGGTGGGCGTGGTCGAATGCACAAGCACCTCTACTGTCAGTGACAGCAGATCGCCCTGAACCAGCCGAATGGTGACTTTATTCACTTTCGCTTTCATGGCTGCGGCCCTGTAACTCTAAATGACATTACAGCATCATTCAGGGTATCCGTCAATAGAACGGGCATTCGGCAGGGCGACGGCCAGGGCCAGCAGCAGGCAAAAAACATACGCCAGGTCTTTGACGAAGACGCTGTTATCGATCAGCCCGTGGGCCAGCAGCGCGGCCATACTGCCGGCGGTGCCGCACAGCAGCGCCAGAATCACAGGGTCGGTGTGCCGGCACTGGCGATACAGGGCATACAGGCTGCGCCAGAAGTAAATTTGCAGGGCGATGAGCAGCAGCACACCGCCGATCCCCAGGCGCAGCCAGAAATCCAGCAGGATATTATGAGGATGTGATAAATCTTTGTCGGCGATGGCATCCGGGCGAATGTACTGGCCGCCGTAAAAGTACAAAAATTGATCCAGCCCCAGGCCGGTGAGGGGATGATGGCGGATCATCTCCAGGCTGCTTTCCCACACGCGCAGGCGGATAAAATTGGTGCCGCGTTCCGAGAGGAACAGCCCGGCAAAGCGCGAGGAGACCTGGGCCAGCAGCAGCACCAGTGCCCCGGCCGCCGCGGCCAGCCCGGTGAGGGGCAGCCAGGCCCGCCGGCCATACACCAGCAGCAGCACCAGCCCCATGCCGGCCGGCAGCCCGAACAGGAGGGCCCCGGCGCTCTGGGTGAGCAGGGTCGCCACCAGCAGCAGCACCAGCGCCCCGCCGGCCAGCCACCGCCGCCAGCGGCTGCCGGGCAGGGCGATGAGCAAATAGGCCAGCGCGAAAGGCACACAGCGCCCCAGCCACAGGCCGACGTTGTTCGGCGAGCCATAGACGCTGGCCAGCCGCTGCGCCCCGCCTTCAGCTTCGATGACACCGATGCAAAGGCCACCCAACTGGCAGCGGACATACAACGCCAGTCCGATGCCGGCCACCAGCACGCCGGAGAGCAGCAGCGCATCCGCCAGCCGCAGCAGATCGGACTGGCTGCGAGCGAAACTGCGGCACAGCAGGTAAAACAGCGCCGGCTCGACCAGCATTGTCCGCAGTTCGGTAACGGCCTGCGGGACGTACTGCGTCCACAGCAGCGACACTGCCCCCACGGCCACCCACAGCAGCACGCCGGTATCCAGCGGGTGCCGGTGCAGCCACAGGTGCAGCAGCGGGCGCGGTGGCAAAGCGTGCTGCTGGCTCTGGCGCTGCCGGCCCCATGCCACCAGCCCGCGCAGCAGCGCCGCGGCCGTCGTCAGCAGCAGGCATACTTCGGCCATGGGGAACGCAAACTGATTGAGCGCCAGCGGGAACAGAAAGAAGGGCGCATACAGCAGCGTGAGCAGCAGCCCGGTCAGCGGGCGGTGATAAAACAGGAAGAACAGCAGCGCCACCGCCACCAGCACAGCGGCAAAACCCGGCTGAAGGATGAGCAGGCCGCCGGTGAGGACAATGCCCGCCCCGGCATTCAGCGCTTCGCGGCGGAACAGCGCCGCCGTGCCATCGCCCCAGGTGAGCAGCATTCCGGCCAGCAGCGCCAGCGAGGTGATGGCGCTGAGGGCGACATGCCCGGCCGCGCTGAGCGAGAGCGTGATGCGGGACAGCGGCCGCCAGGCCTGTGCCCACGGAATTTGTCGGCCGGTGACGATCAGCGCCAGGGCCGCGATGATTGTGGTGAAGGCCCCGGCGGCTATCTGCCGGTTGTAGGGCGCGGCCAGGTCGCCACTGCTGACGGCGTAACCGGCCAGCGCCCACCTGTCCCACCCGCGATCAGCCATCACGCGCAGCGTGTGCGCGGCCAGCGGCAGGTCACGCGCCACCGGGACGAGGGTCAGTTCTGGGCGGCGGGTGTCACTTTGCAGGAAGATATAGGCGTTGCCGCTGCTGTCCTGCGGCAGGGCATTCCCCGGCACGCCGTTCACGGTGGGGTACAGGAAGGCCACATAATCATCCTCGCGCAGCAGCAGCCCCACCTCGCGCCCGGTAAAATCGAACTCAAGCTGGCTGTCGCTGGTCTCCAGCCAGCCAATATCCGCGCCCCGCTGCTGGCTGAACGTCCACAGGCCGCTGTAACGGGCAAAAGCCGTCATGGGATGATACAGCCCATCGCGGGCGGTCTCCGGCGGGCGGGCGGCCAGCAGGTGCCACAGCCCGGTGGGCGTGCCCGCGGCATCCACCACGGCGAAGCCCCACTGTGGATCGTCCGGCGGGACGGCCGGCTGCCAGTGATGCAGGATCAGCCCGCCCGCCCAGGGCCATTCCCGGTCAGCGCGGGCGAAGGCCTGGCGCGTGTAGTCCACCTGCTGCGCGGCCGTCACGCTGCCCCAGATGGACGGCGCACCCGGCCAGCCCGCCGGCAGGGCGTTCCAGCCCCAGGCCGAGGCCCACAGCGCTTTGTGGCCGTCGCCATGGTTGACCATGATCTCGCGCAGGGCCACCAGCCGCGAAAAATTCAGCGTCTCCGGGTGCACCGTGCGATCTTCCGGGCCGGTGTGGAAGCCGTAGGGTTTGCCCGCCGCTGCGTCAAAATAGGCTGCGGCCCCCAGCGCATACAGCGCTTCCAGATAGCGCAGATCGCTGAGATTTTGACCGCTGTTATCGGTGGTGGGGGCCAGGGCCGCCGCGATGACCGTCGCCTGTGCGTCGTGGCTGTGGATCGCGGTGTAAGCGGCGGCCAGCAGCGCGGCGTATTCGGCCGGGCGCGGGTCGCTGCCGCCCCAGGCCGCCTCCAGGTTGGGTTCATCCCACACCTGGTACACATCAAGGCTGTGCCCGTAGCGCTGCGCGAAAGCGGCGGCAAAACGGGCCAAATCGGCGGGGTCGGCCGGGGGGGCGGTGAGTGCCGCGGCCGGTGTGGATGGGCGGGCCCAGTCCGGCGTGTGCATCAGCACCGGCACCAGGCGCAAAGCCGGGTAATCGGCCAGCGTGGCCACCAGGCGATCCCACGCCTGCCAGCGATACACGCCGCGTTCCGGCTCCAGCTCATTCCAGCGCACCATCTGGCGTACCCAGGTGATGTTGGCCTGCTGCATCAGCTCGAATGTCCGGCGCAGGGTGGCGGCATCCTGCGCCAGCAGTTCGGCATTCACCCC
>JALOOI010000338.1 GCA_025454495.1 Anaerolineae bacterium | reverse complement strand
CCCGTCCCTCGCCCGGGGGAGAGGGAGACAGGGTGAGGGCTGATCTTTCGCCCTCATCCCCCGGCCCCTTCTCCCTAATGGCGAAGGGGTGCAGGAGAGGCCGGTGGTTTTCCCGTCCCTCGCCTGGGGGAGAGGGAAACAGGGTGAGGGCTGATCCTTTTCCCGTCCCTCGCCCGGGGGAGAGAGAGACAGGGTGAGGGCTGATCTTTTTCCCGTCCCTCGCCTGGGGGAGAGGGCAACAGGGTGCGGGCACCGGCGGGCACAGGGCAAAACAGTAACCCCGCCCCTGCATACGGGTTATGAAAGCTAGCCACGCGGGCCAGCCTGCTGCACCTCGTCGGAAATAGGCTATATCTCACATTGTCTCTGCTGGCAGGGTTATTTATACTGTCGTGATGCACGTAGCCAGGTTAAAGGGTAATGGAATGACGCACTTCGTGAACGATCCGCAGTTTGGTGAAATTATCGATTTCGAGCACCTGATGGAAGAACTCCAGGGCAGCTACGACCAGCTTTTCCCCGATTTTAATATGGTCGGCGCGGTTCAGGTTGGCTCGAAGGCGTATGATGACCAGCCCAGTTACATGGTCGCCGGGGGGGCCAGCATTCTGGGCTACTCCATGCTGCTGGCCGCGGAAGAATATGAACTGGCCCAGGAATTAAAAGGCAAGCTGTTCACCCTGGGCTGGACGGAAGAACACACCGGCACCGATCTGCTGAGCCTGACCACCGCCGCCACCCCCATGGCCGATGACCCCACCGGGCGCAAATATCACATCAAAGGGCGCAAGTGGATCATCAACAATTCGTACCACGCGGAATACCATACCATCCTGGCCAAGATTGACCCCACCCAGGACGGCCCGCGCTCCATGTCGCTGTTCATCGTGCCCCGCTCCAGTTGCAAAAACTGGGAACGGCTGGATACGCACGTCCTGCGGAATATGGTGCTCACCACCTATGAAGTGGATGGCCCCGGCATCCTGGTCGGCAAGGCCGGCCACGGGCTGCAAATCGTCAACCGCATGGCCATGCCCGCCAAATACATCTGCTCCTACCTGGGCGTGCGCCTGGCGACCCAGGCCGTCCGTGCCACCATCGAGCATCTGTCCACCAAACGCATCTTTGGCGATCATCCCATCAACTTCAGCAACGTTTACCGCCAGATGTATAACCTGGTGCTGCAAACCTCGTATCTGGAATTTACTTATTATCGCGCGGTGGCCTTCAGCGATAGCAGCTTTTTGCAATTTCACGGCACCATGCTGAAATCGTGGCTGCTGCTGCGCTGCAATGAACTGATGTGCCAGAATTTGCTGGTCGCCGGCTCCAAAGGCTTCCTGCGTGAATCGGTCATTGGGCGCAACGCCATTGATTCGTTCGTGCTGCCGGTGTTCGATGGCCACTATACGCTGAATACGCTGCTGACGGCCAAAATGATGAAGGGCTACCTCAACGGCACCGGCCGCGCCAACCTGGAAGAACGCCTGCACACCCTGCGCCGCCAGAATATCTTCGTCCCCGGCACCGGCAACCAGATGAACGCCAAATCCGGTGATATTCGCAACCCGGATTTCTTCGATTATGCCGATTACCTGGAGCAGATCAACGCGCCGGTGGACGTGGATGGCCGCCTCATCATCAGCCGGGTGAAAGACCTGCTGGCGGAAATGGACGCGAAAGAACTCACGTCGTCCGCCGAATACAAATACAAAATCGGGGTCATCCAGCACTGGCTGGAGAGCATCCTCTCCGCGGCGGAGCTGTGGAAGCTGGTGGGGGATGATTACCTGAACGCCATCGTGCAGCAGTACAACGGCTTTGTGAAGGTCTTCAACGACATCATCGCCGAAGGCGGGCTGGAAACACCCTTCCTCCACGTCATTCACCAGCAGCCCATCCCGGAAACCGATGATCCGGTGGGCTACCTGCGCCGCCTGCTGAACATCGAACAGCGCTGGCAGGAACTGATGCCGGCCATGGGCGACTGAGAGCGCCCGGCACACCATCGGCAGTCAGGGGGGCATATCGCTGGATATGCCCCTTTTGCGTGTGGCGCTCTGCGGCGGCCCGGCTAAAGCCGGCCGGCACTGGCAGACCCGGCCGCGCCGGCGGGCCAGCGCCGCCATGTGTAACCACCGGGCAGGGTCACGCCTCTAAAGGGCAGGCATGGTATGGCGGATCGCCGCCAGCACAGGGAGCAGCCGGCCGTGACGACGGATGAAACGGCATTAATCGCGGCACTCAAACAACGCGAGCCACAGGCGCTGGCGCAGGCTTTCGAGCTGTATGCCGCCGTCATCTATCGTCTGGCGCTCAGCATCCTGCACGATGAGCAGCAGGCCGACGGCGTGGTGCAGGATACCTTCCTGAAGCTGATCGAGCATATCGACGGCTTTGAAGGCCGCGCCCGCCTGAGCACCTGGCTCTACCGGGTGGCCTATCATGAATGCACCGGGCGCATTCGCCGCGCGAAGCCGCTGCTGAACCTGGATGACTTCCCGGAGGAGGCAGCCGTCATGCCGGCGCACTTCGTGGACTGGCAAACCCTGCCGGAACAGGCCCTCAGCAGCCGCGAAACCGCCGACCAGATTCAACAGGCCATCGACGGCCTGCCGCCCACCCTGCGCCTGGTCTTCATCCTGCGCGATGTGGAAGAATGCTCCACCCGCCAAACGGCCGACATCCTGGGACTGACGGAAGCCGCCGTCAAAGTGCGCCTGCACCGCGCCCGCCTGGCCCTGCGCGAAGCGCTGGCGGCCTATTTTGAGGAGTATCTGCACCGATGACCACCCTCACCCTTACCTGCGCCGACATCGTGCGTTACCTGTCCGATTATCTGGAAGACAATTTAGCCGATGACGTGGCCCGCGCCGCCCGTGACCACATCGCCACCTGCGACAACTGCCGCATCGTGCTGGATTCCACGCAGCAGATGATCCTGCTGTACCGCGACCACGGCCGGGCGCAGCGCCTGCCGCTGGCCCGCCAGACGGAACTGTTCGGCCGGCTGGCTGCCGCTTTCAGTGAGCGCCGCCCGCCGGGCCAGGGGTGACATCTGTCATCCCCGGCCCCTGACATTGCTCACCCGTGCGGCCGGGGCTGTAACCCCCGGCGCGGCCGGCCCTCTAAAGGACAACGCGACACATCAACCAGCTATCAACCTCAG
>JALOOI010000337.1 GCA_025454495.1 Anaerolineae bacterium | reverse complement strand
CGATGAAGGTGAGAAAAACCAGATTATCAAAACACTTATTGATTTGATGGAGAACCGCTTGGATGAGGCAGACGCTACAGACTGCTCAAGGCTTGGATGGTTGTATGTCAATCAGGGGCAATTCAACAGAGCCTGTGAAGTGGCTTCACAGGGTTTAAAACTCGATGAAGATAACGAACATTGTAAAAATTTAATTCAAAAGTTTTGTAATATATGATCTATTATTGTAAGCAGGAAATTTCGAGATAATCGACTGATATGCCCTGACACCGCGCACCTGTTCTCCGATAGTAATCATATGGGCAATCTGCGTCAGCGCCAGCGCGTCCAGACTATCTGATTTCGCCCGCCGCGACAATCGCCCGCAGATCTGCTGCACAGGCGGCCGGAATGGCCCCCGCTGGCAGCGCGCCACCAGCAGTGAACGCATAAGTTCTCCCCTCCGGTGCTGATGCGAACGCTTTATTCCCCTTTCAGGCGTTTTTTGCGTTCCTCAAGCTGCGCCCGCACGGCATCATTGACCGTCTTCGCTTCCTTCAGCGCTTCCTGTTCTTTTTCCATCAGGCGTTCTAAATCCGGCTGGCGCAGGCCGGTTTGCGGGTCAATCTTCGGGGCGACCTTGAGGGCCGCGTCTTCGGTTTCGGCCGCCGGCACCTGCGCCAGCAGGTCATCCACGATGGCGGCCGCGGCGCGGTCATCCAGGCGGGCGGCGGCGGTTTCGGCGCGGGTGGCGGTCTGCTGTTCCCCGGCGGCGGCGGACTGCGGGCGGGCGGCCGGGCGGCGCAGGCTGTCCGTTTGCGGCTGCGTGGTCACAGCTTCACCCTGGATGATGGGGCCGACGGTCTTCGTCTGGTTGGGGGCGCGGCTTTGCAGGAACTGGTAGCCGTAATAACCGCCGATAGCCAGGATGGCGAACGGCAGCAGCGCGTTAAAAATGTTCAAAATCAGCCCCAGGACGTTGACGATGATGATGAAAAACGCCAGCCCCAGGAACACTTTCACCGGGGTGATCTTACCAATGCGTTCTTCGATCAGTTTTTGCACATTGAAATCAATTTTCACGGGTGGCCTCCATCACAGCGCACAATCCGGCGGGCGTATCCCTATTATAACCCGGATCACCGGGGCGAAACCGGTCGATTTACCGCCGCAGCACGAACCAGTCAATCAAAGTACGTGTCAGCGGGCTGAGGGTTGCGCCGGCCGCGGCGGGGGTATCATACAGGGCCATCTGTTCGGCTTCCTCATTGGGCACAAACGGCTCCAGCGTGTCGATGTCGGCGGCATACAGTGCGCCGTATTCTTCGCGGGCCTCCGGCACAAAGCGCATTTTGAACAGCCCCAGGCAGCGCAGGCGGGCCGCGTGCTGGCCCGTCTCCTCCAGCAGTTCGCGGCGGGCGGCTGCGTCCGGGTGTTCGCCGGGCAGCAGGCCGCCGCCGGGCATCTCCCACACCGCCCGCTGCGGGTTGTACACCAGCACATAGCGCCCCTGATAACGGGTGATGACCAGGGCGAAGGTCAGCGGGGCATCGGCGGGGGCCGGCTGCGGGGGCACGTCCGGGTAGATGGCCAGTAGCCGGTTGCCGGATGGAGTCGTCAGCAGCACCATGCTTCAGCCGCCCTTCTGCCACAGGTAAATGGCGTAATCCTGCGGGAAGGTGGGCGCGCCCAGGCCGTGCAGCAGCGCCAGCGTTTGCGCCCGATGATCGGTGGCGTGGTTGAGGACGTGGAACAGCACCTGCCACACCGCCAGGCCGGAATCGGCGAACAGCACCGGCAGGTCGGCATCGCGCAGGGCGGCCAGATACTCGTGCCGGCGGTCTTCGACGGCATCCCAGGCCGCCCGCAGGCCGGCGCGGTCGGGGTAATCTTCGGCGCGGGCAAAATCGGGCAGCGGGTCGCCGCGCAGCCCGGCAAACCAGCGGTCTTCAATAGTCATCAGATGCACCATTTGCTGCTGAATGGAACCCACGGAATAGGGCAGCGGCTGCCGGTACTGCGCCTCTGGCAGCGGCATGACCGCCTCAAACCACACCCGGCGATTCAGCGCCCGGTGATATTCGTACAGCTCCCGAAAATGCGCGGCGTTCATGGTTATGGTTATCCCCTGATCCCTTCAACGCGATCCAGCCGAACCGTCCCCGGAATATCCAGCACAAAATCCACCCCGAAGGCCTGAGCGGGGGTGAGCGCCCCCACCGGATGATAGTCCAGGGTCTGTTCCACCGCCCGCACGCCGGCTTCGGCGGTAAAGCGGTACGGTTCCACCGTCTCCAGCCAGGCTTCGGCGCTGATGGTGCCCTCGCGGTTGAGGGCGCGGGCCCGCACATAGGAGCGGCCCGTCTCGCGCAGGGCGGCCCCCGGCCCCGGCAGGCGCTGTTCTGCCAGGCGGGCGGCCAGCCGGGTGAAGGCCGCCGACCGCGCCAGCGCCCCGGCCAGCGGCCCCAGCAGGCGGGCGGCCCACGCCAGGGAGCGCGGCACCGCCGCCAGCGTGGTGATGTTGGGCACGCCGGTACTGCGATAGGCCGTGGCCAGGTCGCCCCAGGGGATGGGCAGGGTGTAGCGCTCCCCGTGCGAAAAACGAACAGCCTGACCGCCCCGGCCGATGGGATACGGCTGCAACACCCCGTCCCGCCGGATTTGCCCGCCCGCCCCGGCGCTGCCCAGGGCGGATTTAAACGTGCCGCTGCTGATCTGCGTCAGGCTGTCGAAGGCGATTTCCAGCGTGTGGGCCGCCGGCACCTGCTGCGTCACGTACAGCGCCAGGCAGTCGGTGGGCACCACGTCAAAGCCCACCCCGCCAATGAGGGCGATGCCATTTTTCAGCGCCGTTTCGTGATCGTGAAAGATATTTTCAAACACGGCAATTTCGCCGGTGATGTCCAGATAGTGGGTTTTGGTCGCCAGGCAGGCCCGCAGCATGGGGGCGGCGGTGTCGATGAAGGGGCCGGCCGCGTGCAGCACCAGGGCCATATCGGCGATGGCCCCGGCGATGGTGTTCACATCGTTCAGGTCAAAAACCACATATTTTAGCCCCAGGCGCTGCGCCAGCGGGGCCAGGCGCTCGCGGCTGCGCCCGGCCAGCACCGGCTGATGCCCGCGCCGCAGCGCTTCTTCGGCCAGCAGCGTGCCGGTGTAGCCGGTTGCGCCGTAAATCATCCAGGGGTCGCTGTGTGCCATAC
>JALOOI010000336.1 GCA_025454495.1 Anaerolineae bacterium | reverse complement strand
GGGCGAAACGTCGTGCGGCGGGGCGGCTGCTTCTCCAGAATCAGCCGGAAGAAGTATTCCGCTTCCGCCGGCGAGGCGCTGAACGGCTGGTGCCCGATGGCCGGGAACACCCGCAGCCCGTACCACGCCTGCTGTGCGTTGTAAATCTCCAGCAGCCGGAAAGCATGATCGGCAAAGTAATTCACCGCATCGTATTGATTCTGGATGAGCAGCAGCGGCGGCAGCGACTCGCAGCCGCGGGCGATTGCCAGCAAATCGGGCACCGTCTCCAGCGTCTCCCCCTGCAAATAGCCGTAGGGGTTGCGGCGATTCTCCCGGTCATAATCCAGCACTTTGGCCCGTAAATCCACCTGCGGGCACAGGACATACAGCCCGTCGCAGCCATATTTAATGCCATGATACAGCGCCCCGAAGCCGCCCATGGAGCCGCCGTAGCAAAACCACGGGCGGCCCGGCTGCTGCGCCCGCACCTGCTGGATGAGCGCGGCCACCAGGCGCTCGGTGTAATTATCGCCCTGGTCGCCCCAGTACCAGCTACCCTGCCGCCGCCAGCCGAACACGTCCCAGGGGGCCAGGATGTCGAACTCATCCCACGGCTGCGCCGGGCCCATCTGGATGGCGCTGTTCCAGCCGTGGAAGACCACCACCAGCCCGCGCGAGGTTTTGCGGGCGGGATGATAGGCATAGCGCAGCACCCGGTCTTCATGCTCGAACACCAGCGGGTAGCCCGCTTCGACATTTGCGCCCTCCAGCACCCCGGCGGCCGTCCGCATCCGCAGGCGTTCTTCATCGCGGATGGCCCCGGTGGCCGTGGAGAACAGATACAGCGGGTCGGCCGCGGCCAGCGGGATATAGGTGGCGGTGGAATCCACCTGGAGGCGTTTTTCCAGCCAGCGCAGCAGTTTAAAGCCGGCCGCCCGCAGCAGTTCGCCGCGGCGGGCCCGGTACAGCACACGTTTCAGCATCAATCCATCACCATCATCCCGGCCCCCCGTCGCCTCAGGCCCGCTGCGCGACCAGATTACCGATCACCAGCACATCCATATTGGTCTTCTGGAAGGTGGCCACCGCATCGGCCGGCGTTTCCACAATCGGCTCATTGTTATCGTTAAAGCTGGTGTTGAGGATGACCGGCACCCCGGTGAGGTCGGCAAAGTGGCGGATGACCGCGGCATAGCCGGCGTTGTGCGGGTCGGCATCCGGCACCAGTTGCACGCGGGCGGTGCCATCGACGTGGGTGGTGGCCGGCGTGTTGCGTTTGGCCGTCTCCGTGGAATCGACGGTGAACGTCATCTGGCTGAGGTCGGCCACGTCGGCCGGGAAGTGGAAATACTCCGCCGCCCGCGAAGCCAGCACGGCCGGGGCAAAGGGGCGGAACCATTCGCGGTGCTTCACCCGATGATTGACAATATCTTTCATCTCCGCCTGGCGCGGGTCTGCCAGGATGCTGCGATGCCCCAGGGCCCGCGCCCCCATCTCCGAGGCTCCCTGGAACCAGCCGACGATTTTGCCGGCGGCGATGGCTTCGGCCGCGACGCGGGCGGGGTCGGCATGGGGCACCGGCGACAGGCCGCCCTGCTGCATGGCCGCGCGGGCAGCCTGTTCGCCATATTCCCCGCCGAAGAAAGTATGCTTCAGCCGGAAGAAGCGCGGCAAGCCTTCCAGCGCGTGGATGAAGTACAGCGCCGCCCCGATGGCGATGCCGCGGTCGCTGGCCATCGGGAAGGCGAAAATGCCCTTAAACAGGCCGCTTTCCAGCAGTTTGCCGTTCATGGAGGAATTCATGCACACGCCGCCGCCCAGGACCAGGCGGGCTTCCCCGGTGCGCTGCCGGCCGATGCCCGCCAGCGTCAGCGCCACGTGTTCCAGCACTTTCTGGATGCTGGCCGCCAGATCCATATGTTCCTGCGTCAGCTTTTCCGGGGCGATGCGCCGCGGCAGATGATCCGGCAGGAAATCATTGTTCAGCAGCAGGGCGTTCAGATAGCCGCCTTCGGCCGCCAGTTTGGAGGTTTCGCCGCGCAGCGCCTCACTGAGGACGAGATTCCCCGCCGGCGTAACCTCAATCTCGTTCATATAATCATCGAACCATTTCGGCTGGCCGTAGGGGGCCAGGCCCTGGGTTTTGCCTTCTGCGCCGTAGGTGCCCAGGCCGATATGGTAAGTGGCCCGCAGGTATTCCAGCCCGATGCTGTTCTGGTCGCTCATGCGTTCCAGCACCTCGATGCGCCCGCCGCGCCCCTGCGCCAGCAGCCCGCTGCTGCCATCGCCAAAGCCATCCAGCGAGAGGATGAGGGCAGAATCATACGGCGAGCTGAAGAAGACCGCGGCCGCGTGGGCCAGATGATGATCCACCTCCACAAACCGCGCCCCCGGCAGGGCCTGGTGCAGCCGCTGTTTCACCGGGAAGGGGTCGGTGTGGCCCAGCACCACCACCTCAATATCCTGCACCCGCCGGCCGAAACGGTCGCACACGTGTTTGATGGGCACCAGCAGGTCTTCGGTGGGCTGGATGATGTGATGCTTGCGCCGCGATAGTCGTTCGGCTTCGCACATCGTCACGCGCTGCGCGTCGGTATCCACCAGCGCGACATTGTAATCATGCATGAAGCCACCAACGCCCAGAACCAGCATAAGGATTTCTCTCATTTCGTGGTATGGCTGCCGGACAAAACAGCCCCCATCTTAACTGATTCTGCGGTTATCATCAATTCCGGGGGTACACGGGCGCGGTGAGCGCGTTAAAATGAAGGCGCAGTACACGAACTCTGATGACCTTGCCGCCCCCTCACCCCCAAACTCCCTCCCCGACGGGCTGCGCCCCGGGCGAGGGGAGCTTTCAATCTTTGCTCCGTGGCTCTGTGGCTCTGTGTTCAATCGTTGGTTGGGGCATGAGGTCATCCGTGCCCGTGCCGGCTAGAATAATGGATCGTGCCCCTGCCAGGGGAACGAGGGGGTGAGGGCGCAACAGCCGCCCGGAGTGGATTGGATGCGTTAGCCCTAAATTCCGGGGGTACACGGGCGCGGTGAGCGCGTTAAAATGAAGGGACACACAACCCCCTCACGTTTTTGAGTCCGGGCCGGGCCCGGCGGAGGTGACAGCATGGTGCTGGAAAAGCCACGAGTGACCATGACCATCGCAGAGCTGGAGGCGCTGGAAAAGCCACGAGTGACCATGACCATCGCAGAGCTGGAGGCGCTGGCCGCGCGGCCGGAGAACAGCGCCAAAAGCTTCGAAATGCTGGAAGGAGAACTGTACGAAATGGATACACCGGCTCCGATGCACAGTTATATTGCCACCCGCATACTGGTTACGCTCTATCTTTTTGTGGAAGCCCATCATCCGGGGGTCGCCATGGGTGATAACACCGGTTATGCGCTATCGGGCGATACGCTGCTCGTCCCGGATATCTCTTTTGTGGCGCAGTCCCGGCTGCCCGCCTTTCCCTGGCCGGCCCGCTTCAGCTTCGCGCCGGATGTGGCGGTGGAAGTGCTGTCGCCGGCCAACAAACCGCGTGACCTGCTGAAGAAGGTGCAAACGTATTTAAAA
>JALOOI010000135.1 GCA_025454495.1 Anaerolineae bacterium | reverse complement strand
CGGCAAAGGCGATCCATTCACCCAGGCGGAACAGGATATGCTGGTGGCGGGTGAGCCGGTCGGTGCGGCAGCGTTCCAGCACCTGGGCCAGCACGCGCAAAGACAGGGCCGCGATGCCGGCACCACTTTCTGGCTGGCGAGCATGGAGCGCTTCCAGCCGCGCGGCCCAGTCCGTGTAGAAGGCACCGCGCGTCTTCAGGTGCGATTGCCAGCGGTCACGGGCAATCGTCCATTCCATGATTTCCGAGGTACCTTCGTAAATGGTGGTGATCCGCACATCGCGCTTGATCTTCTCCACCATGTATTCTTTGGTGTAACCATAGCCGCCGTGCGCCTGAATGGCATCTTCGGCCGCTTTGTTGCCGCCTTCGGTGGCCAGGTATTTGGCCACTGCGCCTTCGGTGGCCAGCCCTTCTTCGCCGCCGTCCAGCCGTTCCGCCACCCATTCAATGTAGGAACGGGCCGCTTCCAGCCGCGCTGCATTGGGCACGATCAGTTTGTGGGTGTAGGCCTGCTTCTGGCTGAGGGGTGCGCCGCCCTGAATGCGTTCCTGCGAATAACGGATGGACCGCCGCAGCGCTTCCCAGCCGGCCCCCATGCCAAACGCGCCCACCATCAGGCGGGTGTAGCCAAAGACGGCCTGCGCCTGCGCCAGCCCCTTGCCTTCTTCGCAGCCCACCATGTGATGATAGGGCACGAAGACATCTTCCAGAAACAGCGCCGCGGTGTTGCTGGCGCGGATGCCATGCTTATTTTCCGGTTTGCCATGCGTAAAGCCGGGGGTGTCTTTTTCCACCACGAACCAGGTGGGACCGCCGGGGGCCAGCGCCAGCACGGTGTAAATATCGGCCACGCCGCCATTGCTAATCCACTGTTTGCGCCCGGTGAGCTTATAGCCGATGACTTTGCCATCTTCTTCCACCGGCACCGCTTTCGTCGTCAGCGTCGCCAGGTCACTGCCGGCCTGGGGTTCGGTGGCACCGTAGGCCACCAGCAGCGATTCTTCGGCGATGCGCCCCATCCAGTGGGCTTTCTGTTCCGGGGTGCCGCCCACGGTGATGGGGTCGGTGCCCAGGAAGGTGGCCAGCACGCCGGTGGCGATGCCCAGGTCAATGGTCGCCATCAGTTCAGACACGCGATAAATGTCGTAGGCCCCACCGCCCAGACCGCCATATTCTTCCGGGATGAAGATGAGATGCAGCCCCAGCCGCGCCGGGTCATACAGTTCGGCCAGCACTTTGTGCGGGAATTCATCGTTATGATCCAGCTCCAGCAGGAAATCAACCGACAGCCGATCATCTGCATATCTCTGGAGCGTGTCCAGAATCATATCGCGGGTTTCAGCGTCCAGCGTAGCCACGTTTGCCTCCGATGTTTTTGGCCTGTTTTCTCCAATCACGCCTATTGTAATGTCTGCCCGAAGGCACAGTGAGTAATGAAGATAATGGGATTTACATTAGAAATGTAACGGCTGTGTCATGTTTCTCATGTTCCCGGACGAAATGCCGGCCCGGCCGCCGCCTGGGAAGTGTTCTCAGGCATAATCTTCCAGGTGGCAGCCGGCCACCGGCAGCCGCTGCTGCTGCTGAATGCGGCCGGTGGCCCGGGCCATGCTGTCGGCATCGGGCAGCACGCTCAGCCGGTTGAAGAAACGCCGGGTTTCGCCCGGTTGCAGCAGCACCAGGCGGTTACGGTCACGGGCGGCCTGCTGGCCTTCCGGGATGCAGTTGCCGGGTTCGATGCCGCACACGTAAATGCCGCGCCGGGTATTCTTCCACTGCGTCAGGTAGGGGGCGCTGCGGACATCCCATTCCAGCAGCAGCCCGAATTCGTCATTCAGCAGCGCGGCCATGCTGTGATACGCTGCATCTGCCCGCACATGGTGAAAAAAGACCTGCTCCTGATACCCGGCCTGCCCGGCATCATAGTCGCTCCAACGTTCCAGACCGGCGCGGGCGGCGGCATCGCGCGGGTACACGGCCGCGGTGGGGGTCAGCAGCCGCGCCCCCTGGCGCACCAGAGGATAACCGGGGTTGAAGTGATACAGCAGCATCAACGGCACCGGCGTATCATGCCGGTTTTCCACCAGATCAACGATTTCGATCATGGGCTGCCCCAGGATGAGCCGCAGCGTGCGCGTGAGGCGCGTTTGCACGCCAAACAGCACGCTCTCCTGCATCACCCCGCGCAGTTCCAGCACATAGCCTTCGGGCTGCCAGCCGCCGCTGATGGCCAGTTCCTGAGCGCTGAGGCGGCTGTAATGCCCGTGCAGATCGTGCGTGGTGCCGGTGAGGGGGTCGGTTTCCGGCGGCCCCACATGCAGCAGCCCGCAGGTGGTCAGCAGCCCGCCGTTGAACTGGCGCAGCCACGACGCGCCATAATCTGCCGCGTGGGGCGAGCCAGGGCTAATCCACGTCAGCGAGCGCCCGTTGTGCCACGCCGACCAGATATCCAGCCCGCGATCCGGCAGCACGGTAAAGCTCAGCCCGCTGCTGTTGTGGGCTTCCACAATGCGCTGACCATTGGGCAGGGTGGACAGGCGAAACTCAATAAACTGGCGCATGTCCAGGCTGTGCTGTTCCAGCGCCGCGCGGGAAAAATCGGTCATGGGGCTAAGCACTTTCGTCAAACCGGCTCAGGATATCGTGGCCGGTGTCTGTGACCAGCACATTATCCTCAAAGCGGCAGCCGCCATAATGATCGGCATAGGTGCCCGGTTCCACGGTGACGATCATGCCTGGCAGCAGCGGCTGCGACGAGCCGGCGGCCAGCATGGGGCCATGATCGTGGTAGCGCAGCCCCACATGGTGCCCGGTGGCATGATGAAAACCGGCCCCGTAGCCGCGGCTGGTCAGCACCTGGCGGGCGGCGGCATCAATCGCTTCGTGGGCCACGCCCGGTTTCACGGCGGCGATGCCGGCCGCCTGCGCGGCGCGGCCCGCCTCCAGCAAATCTGCCTGGGCGGCGGTGGGGCTGCCGCCCACCACCGTCGTGCGGGTGAGGTCGCTCCAGTAGCCATCGACCACGGTGCCCAGTTCCAGCATGGCCAGGTCGCCGGTTTGCAGCTCATAACCGGAAGACCGGCTGAAGGTGCCACCGTAGCGGGCGTTGGGGCCGGCATTGACGAAAGCCCAGGCCCGCGCCAGGTTGCAATCGCGCCCGGTTTGCGCGTGGATGGCCGCTTCCACCTGCCCGGCGATTTCGGCTTCGGTGCGGCCGGCGGCCAGCAGCTCATGAAAACGCCGAATGCCGATGTGGGCGATGCGATTGCTCAGGCGAATGCGCTCGATCTCGTGGGCGGTCTTTTGCTGCATCTGGCGGGCGGCAAAATCGCCGGGGTGCGCGTCCAGCCCGGCCAGCAAATAGGCAATCAGCGGCATCGATAGCGGCGTATCTTCGCCGGTGTTGCCCGGCAGGGCGTGCTTGCCGCTGTCGGCGGTATACACCACCCGGCGCACGTTCAGCCGCCGCGCATCCTGTTCAATCTGCCGGCGCAGGTTATCCCACGGGTTGAAGCCGGGGGTGTTGCTCAGCCCGTAGCGCCGAATCTCCATCTCCTGGGGCAGCAAAAAGTCCGGCTCCAGGGTGAAGGTATACACAATGGGCGTGCCCGCCTGCGGGTACAGGCACAGCGTCATGCCCCAGTGGGGATATTTGCCGGTGGTCAGCACGATTTCTTCGGTGTGCCAGGCCAGCAGGGCCTCGGCCCCGGCAGCGTGTAAGCCGGCCCGCAGCCGGGCCGCGCGTTCTGCATCCATACGTTAATCCCCTTTCTGCCATTGAACCAGGGTGCTTCGGACGGTGTGATACGCCAGGTTGCTCATCTGCCGAATGCCATCGTACACGCCACCGGTCAGGCCGCTCTGGATCGTCTCCACGGTTTTCACCGCCGGGGCGATGGGCGTAAACTGCGCCAGCACAGCAAACGGCACGCGGGCGATGCCCTCATGCGTCTCCTGAATGGCGTTCAATCCGGCTCCGACGGCTTCGTTGACCAGGCTGTTCAGCCCCTGTAACTGCTGAAGTGTGTCATCATCCATGATCGGTTTCACTCCGGTACTGCGCATACCATGCCAGTATTTGTTGATAAATCGCCAGGTCTCGCACCAGTTTAAAATGATCGGTGGCCGGGAACAGCCGCACCCGGTCGGCGGGGATGGGGGCGGCGCTGGCGCTGGCGGTGGCGGCCGGCGCGGCCACCAGCCCATCGCCAAACAGCACGCTGATGGCGTGGTCGGGGTCGCCGGTGAGGGCCCCGCCGATGAGGTAATGGCGGGCGCTGGCCAGCCAGGGCACGGCCCGTTGATGATGGGCCGGCGTGCCGGCCGGGGCATCGTCCATCACATCCGGCGCGTGCAGGGTGCCGTGCTGCAAATCTTTGATGCCCTGGCTGCGTAAATTGAGGGTATCGCCGATCAGCCGGGTGATGGGGTTGGGGATGGCGGTCAGGATGCGCCCGGCCGTCCCGGCGGCCTGGGCCAGCGCTGCGCCGCTGTGGGGGGTGCCCAGGTAAAAAATGCACCGCACCCGGTCGATCCAGGTGGCGTGCTGCTGCTGGCCGGCATAGCAGGCGCTGCGAATGACCAGCCCGCCCATGCTGTGCCCGATGAGCAGCAGGTCGGTCACGGGTACCGGGTAATGTCGCAGCAGCGTTTCCAGCAGGGTGGCCAGCCGCTGCCCGTTTTCCGCCACCGATAGCCCGGTGTTGTAGCGCAGGTAGAAGGGCGTGCAGCCGGCATCGGCGGCCAGCAGCGAGCCATAGGTGCAGGGCTGGCCGGTGTCCGGGTGCGGGAACGTCCAGAAGCCTTCGGTGCAGCCCAGGCCGTGAATGAGGATGACCGGCCGCGGGCCGGCGTGGGCCAGCGCGGCGGCCGTCAGCGCCAGCGGGCGGCCCGCCCGGTAAAAGGCCATGTCGATGGCCAGGCCGTTCTGGCGCTGCTGCAAATAATCGCCGAACAGCCCGTTGAGGATGCTGCGGCTCTGTGCGTCCCAGGTGCTGACGGGCGGTGTTTCGGTCATGCATCCCCCTCTCAGGCGCGGCAGCCCCTGAATGCTATGGATTGAAGGCGCGGCCGGGCGGGTTCAGGGCCCTTCCGGCAGCGTATCGTGGCGGGTGGGCCAGCCGGCTTCCAGGCGGGCCAGGGTTTCGGTCAGGCTGCGTACCCCGCTCAGCGCGTCGGCGGCTTCCACGTTGCAGGCCCCCACCGCGCAGGCCAGCCGCAGCGCATCATGCGGCAGGTCGCCGCGCAGCAGCGCCGCCAGCAGCCCGCCATAGCAGGAATCGCCCGCGCCGGTGGTGCCCACCACCGCCACGCTGAAGGCCGGGTGCCAGGCTTCGAAGCGGGCCCAGGCTTCCACGGGCAGCGGCAGCCGCACCAGGCGGGCCAGCCGGTCACGGTCGGGCGTGGCGTGCAGGTACATGCCCAGGGGCCCCAGCTTAAAGCCGGTGATGGCGCAGCCCAGGGCCAGCAAATCTTCCGCCAGCCCGCGCAGGTAGGCCCGGGTGAGGTGCGGCATCACCCGGCCGCCCCAGGCGGCATAATCGTCCCGGCGCAGCATGAAGATGATCTCCTCAATGCTCGGTACGAAAATATCCACAAAGGGCAGCGTGCGCCGTAAGATCGTCCACCAGTCGGCGGTGCCCGCGCCCCCGGTGGCATCCGGCAGCGACATATCCAGCGACGTGACCACGCCGCTTTGATGCACGCGGCGGTAGATCGTCACCAGTTCATCGCCGTCGTCTTCGTACAGGCGCGGCAGAATGGGCGGGTAGCCCAGGTGGAACAGCTTCGCCTGTGCCACCAGGTCAAAATCAATATCGGCGCTGCTAAAATCGGCATTGGTGCCGGTGGCGTGCAAAAAAATGCGATCCTGCCCGCCGGGCGACAGCACCACGGTGTAGGAACTGTAGCCGCTGTCGCGCGTGCCGATGAGTTCGGTCAGGCGCGGGTCGCGGGCGGCAATCACCCCGCGGATGGCCTGCCCGATGAAATCAGCCCCGATGCTGGTCATCAGCCCCACATTCACCCCCAGGCGGTGCAGCGCCAGCCCGGTATTGGAGACCGCGCCGCCGGTGGCCAGGGTGATGGGCCCAACCTCGAACAATTTGCCCGGCGAGGCCAGCTTATCCAGCGGCACCGTGTGCATCTCCGGCAGTAAGTCCAGGCACAGGTGCCCGGCGACGATGACATCGAATGTCATGGCCTGTGCGCCTGTCTCATTCAAGGATTTCGGGGATGCGTTTAATCTCAGGATCGGTGAACAGGTCGCCTTCATCCACGCTGCGCGTGCTGAATTCCGACACAATCGCACCCTGGGGGCCGCCCTGGAACCAGTGCCAGGTCTGCGGCGCAATGGTGTACTGTTCACCGGGGCGCAGGATGATCTCGTGCCACACGGTATAGGTGCTGGCGCGTTTGGCCGGCGGGGTGGCTTTCGGGTTGGGCGTGGGGTCGCCGGAGACGTACAGGTACACTTCCCCCCACCGGCAGCGGAAAGTCTCCTGCTTGCCGGCATAATTGAGCGCTTTGATGGGCGGATGGAAGTGCTGCGGGCAGGTTTGCCCCGGCAGGAGGATCAATTCTTTGGCACAGTATAAATCGTCATTGTAATAAACCACCAGGGCCAGCCCGGTTTCTTCAAATTCGTTCAGCCCCAGGTCGGCAATTTCGATGCTGGCCGTTTCCTCCGGCGTAAGCACGATCCCGGCACGATCCAGATAGTCTTTGGCCCGCGTCTGGTAGGCCGTCACCTGCTCCCGTGTGAGTGCCATCAACAGAATCCTTTAGTTTAAAGTGAATTTATAGCGTCTATTATACGTGTGCTGTGCCGCCGGTGGCAGGGGGATTGGCCCGGGCCGCCGGCAGGAATGCTGACCCGCCCTCAGGCCGGGTCGGGTGTGGCCAGCGGCACGGGCAGCGGCTGCTGCTGGCGCTGGCGATCCTGATGGATGATGGCCAGCGCTTCTGGCAGCGATTTGACGAATGGCATGGCACCGGGGTTGAACACCCGGGCCACTTTCGCCACCGTATTCAGCATAATCCGCATAAACGTGGCGCTGCTGGTATCCTCATTGATGATGACCACCAGCCCGCTGCGCGGCCGCTCGTTCATGCGGCGCGTGGCCCGCTGGAAGTGGGGCAGCGGGTTGCCGGCCGGCATTCGGTCGCCCCGGATGAGGGTAATCACATCCAGCCGCCCCGGTGCAGCTTCCATCTGCGCGAACATGTAATCACTCATCTCATGAAATTCTGTCCAGTCCGGCCTGCCGGTGACAGTGATGAGCAGCACCGTATGCTCCTGATCGTACCAGCTTCCTGCGAAAGCCATAGCGCTGTTCCTTTCACACTTTATTCGGCTCTATTACACTATCATACACCGGTGAGCCGGATGAATAGTATGCAGAAATCAGCGGTACACCGGCGCGGCCTGGCCGGGCTGTGTTCGTGCCGTCATATTTTGGGTCAGGCCAGCAGTTCCAGTGCCGCCTCCACCGGCAGATGCTCATGGATCATCCGGCGGACGGTACGCATCATCTGCGCCGGGCTGGCTGCCTGGAACACATTCCGCCCGAAGAACAGGCCGCTGGCCCCGGCCGTGAGCGCCCCATCCACCATTTCCAGCGCCTCGCGCACGGTGGCCGTGCGGGGCCCGCCGGCGATCAACACCGGGCGGTAGGCGACGGCCGTCACCTGGCGAAAGCTCTCCGGGCTGCCGCTGTAATCGGTCTTCAGCACATCGGCCCCCAGTTCGCAGGCCATCCGCGCCCCCAGGGCGATGTAATCCGGGTCATAGATATGATCGCCGGTACGCAGCCCCCGTGCCATTGGTTCAATCATGCACACGATGCCGGCACTGTCGCACGCCTGGGCCAGCAGCGCCACCGCCTGCACCTGCTGTGCTTCGGTATCCGGGCTGTCGTAGCCGATGAACATGTAGGCCAGCACGGCATCCGCCCCCAGGCGCACTGCATCTTCCACCGTGCCGATCAGCCGGGTGCGGCCTTCGGGGCTGCCGAGCATCTCCGGGCTGCGCCACAGGTTCGACCAGTCCAGCCGCAGGATTAAGCCCGGTGCGCCGCGCCCGGTGAAGATGGAGGCATACTGGCGCACCATGCCGGGGCTGATGAGAAAGGCATCCGCCCCGGCCTCGGTGAGTGTTTCCAGCATTGCGCCCGGTTTTTCGGTGCCGGGGATGGCCCCGATGTGCAAACTGTGATCGTAGGCGACCACGGCCGCCCGCCCGGTCTGCGGGTGCAAAATGCGCCCCAGGCGAATCGCCTTGCCCGCGCCGGAAAATGTGATGTGTGCCATATACGCTGCCTGTCGCTTTCTGTGTCGCTATTGAAGGTGGCCGGTTAACCCGCTACCGGGATGACCTGCGTTTGCCGGTGCGAGGCCAGCGCAGCCGTCAGGATGGCGTGCTGCTGCTGTGTCTCCGCGGGCGTGGCGCAGTAGAACGGCTGCTTCATGCCGTCGCGGCCGTGCGCCAGCTCATCGCAGAAGGCGGCCCACATCTGCAAAATGGCATCGGACAGGCCAAATTCAAAAATGCCGCCGGTGATGGTGGGGTAGGCGGTTTCGTAGCCCAGGCTCTCCTCACCCCGGATTTGCGCCCCGCCCGGCGTATACGCCAGCGTATACAGCGATTTGGGGTAGCGGGTGGAAAACCAGACGCTGTGGCGCATCCCGGTAATGTGCAGGTACCAGGTGTTGGTTTCGCCGGGGGCGATGCGATACGTTTTGATGGTCATAGGAAACTGGCCATAGTCCGCGCTGACCACATCACCGACCAGGGTGGCATTGTCCCAGGTATCGCACGGCACGCGCTGCCCGGTTTTATCCACGCGCTCCGTCACCAGCTTGCTCAGCAGGGCGCGGACGTTGCGCGGCTGCCAGCCCAGGCGCAGCGGGATGTGCAGCGGGTGCATCCCCAGGTCACCCATGCAGCCATACTCGCCATTGATGGCCGCCATCCGCTTCCAGTTGAGCGGCTTATCCGGGTTCAGGTCGCTGCTGTGCAGCAGCCCCGCTTCCACCTCAATAATCGGCCCGAAGGGATTATCCCGCAGCAGCTTGAAGATGCGCTGTGCGCCGGGGAAAAACGGAAATTCTGACGAACAGGCCACGAAGACCTGCGGGTGTTCGGCGAGTACCGCCATGATCTGCGCGTTGGCTGCCGCATCGATGCCGAAGGGCTTTTCACCGAGCAGGTGTTTGCCGGCGCGGATGATGTCGATGTAGACCTGGGCGTGCAGGTTATGCGGCACGGCGCAGTAAATCGCGTCGATCTCGCTGCTGGCCAGCAGGTCATGATAATCCGCCGACTGCACCTTAATGCTGTCGAAATGGTCGGTAAACCAGCCGAACAGCGCCGGATTGGTATCGCAGATGCCGGTGATGACCGGCTGCACATCCATAGCGAGCAGGTGTGACCAGCGGGCGGCGGCGCTGCCAAATTCGCGGCCCATCAGCCCCAGACCGATCACCCCAAAACGAATGATTTTTTTGGCCATCGTGGTTGTTTGCTCCTGGCTTCAGGCTTTGATGTACCGCAGCGCGGCTTCGGGGGTGGCGTTGTCGTGGACGATGGCCATCAGCGCCCGCGTCATGCCGGCCGGGTTATCGTGCTGGACGACGTTACGCCCGTAGACGATGCCTCTGGCTCCCTGCTGCATCAGGTCATAGGTGCGCCGCAGAATTTCGCTGTCGCTCACCTTGCCGCCGCCGCGTACCAGCACCGGCTTGCCCGCCGCCACTTCGATCACCCGGTGATACTGGCTCACATCATCGGTCGGGTCCGCTTTGATGATGTCCGCCCCCAGTTCGATGGCCTGGCGCACCAGCGGCAGAATTTTATCAATCGCGCCATCCACCATGTAACCGCCCTTGCCGGTATTGGCCTGCATCACCAGCGGTTCCACCATCAGCGGCATTCCCCACCGCTCGCACAGCGGCTTCAGCGCCATGATATTTTGCACGCACTGCTCCCAGATTTCGGGCTGGTTGGGCAGGTTGAACAGGTTGACCACGACGCAGGCGGCATCCAGCGCCAGGGCCTGTTCCAGCGGCTCGTGCAGGATGCGGCTGTAAAGCGTGCGCGGCAGTTCGGTGCCATACACGTTGGCAATATCCATCCGCAGCACCAGCGCCGGCTTGCCTTTGCCGGGGATGTGTTGCAGCAGGGGGGCCTGGCCCACGCTCAACTGAATGGCATCGGGGTCGGCCTTCACCAGAATGTCGATCACCTGCCGCATGTCTTCGATGCCGCTTAAAAAAGCGCGTTCCCCGAAGAACCCGTGATCGACCGCGACATCAAAACATTTGCCATCCGGCGCAAACAAACGATTTAAACGTGGTGTAATGGACATGACAGAAATCCTTCAGGCTCATAAAAAGTTTTCCCACACTATTGTACCGTCCCCGCCGGCGCTCACCAGTCCACAGCCGCCGGCCGCATAAGTCCAGCAGGCACCGGCGGCCGGCCGCCATAAAAGCAAACAGGGCGCATTGCTGCACCCTGTCTATCGTCATACCGCTTAAGGCTGTGGAAGCAGCGGCGATTATTCCTGAACGATGAGCACCGTCACCATGCCGAACATGCCATGCGGGCCTTCGGCGTGGTTCAGAATGTGGCAGTGGAACGCCCACACGCCCGGCTCGGTGCAGTCCACGATGACATCATAGCGTTCACCGGGGGCAATATTCAGCGTATCGCACATGTAGGGCGCGGGCAGGTTCCAGCCATCTTTGGCGATGACGAGCTGCGGAATGCCGTGCAGGTGCATCGGGTGGATCATGAAGCCTTCGTTGAAGTAACGAATGCGGATTTTTTCACCCAGTTTGGCGATGATGGGCTGGGTGTAGGGGAAGCTCTTGCCGTTGAAGGTGAACTGCCCCAGACCGGAGTCGTTCAGCACAAAATTGTATTCAGCGCTGACGGCCGGCTCTTTGGATTTGTCCTTCGGCTCGATGATGAAGGGGGCCAGCAGCCCGCGCGTCGTCTGTTCGGCCGAGTTGTGATGCGAATGATACATGTGGGTGCCGGAATTGCGGGTGGTGAATTCGTAGCTGAAGGTTTCCCCCGGCGGGATGGCCGGCTGCGTCACCATGGGCACGCCGTCCTGGTCATTGGGGATGAGCAGCCCGTGGAAGTGAATGGCCGTGCTCTGGCTCATTTCGTTGGTGACGACGAAGCGCACGCGCTCGCCTTCGGTCACGCGGACTTCCGGGCCCGGCACGCGCCCGTTATAGGTCATGGCTTTGGCAATAATATCCGGTTCCACTTCCCAGTCCACTTCCTGGCACACGATGTTGAAGACTTTCACATCGCCATCCATGGTATATTCCGCCGGGAAGTTCCAGAACTGGGCATCCTGCCCGATGTTGGCCAGGAAAATATCCACGACTTCTTTGTGTGCCGCGTCCATTTCCTGCCAGGTCAGTGCCTGCTGCACATCGTGCAGATTGGGTTTGCTTTCCTGAGCATTCGGACGACCCGCCAGTACAGACCCCGCCCCAATGGCGGCCGCCCCGGTAGCGCCGGCAATCTTCAAAAAGTCACGACGATTAAGATTACTCATCTCAGCTTCTCTCCTCAGTGCGTATAACTGCACATCAGCTTATCTAATCCTCATCTAAAATGTCCAGAGTGAATTGTCATTAATTTAGCAGGATAAATTTCACTGTTGCATCATAGAGGGGTATCTACGATGGCTGTCCAGGCAGATAAAGCGCCTTCTCAGGAAAATTTAATCTTTCCCGTGGTCTTTCTCATTGTGGTGGTGATTGTGCTGGCGGTGGTGTTTACGCCCACGCCGGTACGCCCATCCTTAAATGTGGCGGCCGTGGCGGCACCCACCGAAGTGGCCATGGTCAGCGAAGCGCCGCCGGCGGCGCTGGATACGTCCACCATGGATCATTTAACGCTGATGGCGCTGGGGCTGGAAGAAGTGGGAGCCAGCAGTGTGCAGCGCGGGCAAATGCTGTACCAGCAGACCTGTGCCGCCTGCCACGGGCCCAACGCCCAGGGGATGCCCGGCAACGGGAAAACGCTGGTCGGCAGCCAGTTTGTGGATCGCCTGAATGACCCGGATCTGGTGTCCTTCATTGTCAAGGGCCGCCAGTCGTTTGACCCCGATAATACCAGCGGGGTGATGATGCCGGCGCGGGGTAACAATCCCTCGCTGACCGATGCTGATATTAACGCCATTGTGGATTATCTCCGCAGCCTGAACGGGGCCAGAGTGGTGGAGGACAGTGCCCTGGCCGCGGCAGAGCCGGCCGAAACCACCACCACCACCGAAACCACGGATGCCGCCCCGGTGGAATTCGCGCCCATCAATTTTAACGCGGTGAACCCGGCGGCGGTGGCACCTTCGGGCGGGGCCAGCGGCGAAGCGGACGTGAACGAAATGACCGAAGCCGCGACTTCCGGCGGCGGCGGTGGCTTTACCCCCATCGACTTCAACGCGGTGAACCCGGCGGCGGTGGCACCTTCCGGCGGGGCCAGCGGCGAAGCCAGCCTGGAAGACCTGATGCAGCCAGAAGCCACGCCGGAACCGACAGCCGAGGCCGCGACCGGCGGTTTTGCGCCGATCAATTTTAACGCCGTGAATCCGGCGGCGGTGGCTCCCTCCAGCGGGGCCAGCGGCGAAGCCAGCCTGGAAGACCTGATGCAGCCGGAAGCCACGCCCGAAGCGACGGCCGAAGCGGGTCAATAAGCCCCACAAACAGCGCGTTTGAACAGCACCCTCCGCGTCCTGAAGCTGTGTTCGGGGCCCGGGGGGTGCTGTGTTTTAGCGGCTGTGCGCTCCCGGTGTTTTCCAGCCGCACCCCGGCCGGCGGCGATGGATCGGCAAAGCACCCCGTGCCGCCGCTGTTCATCATGCGGTGCCCGGATGAAGGGGCCTCTGTGACCCCGGCCCACGCCGGCAGGTCGCGCCCGGAAGGGTTTGTCGCGCCGGGCTGCCACAGTGCCGAATTGGCTCCACAAGACAGGCCGCCGCCCCGGCCCACAGCGATCAGCCGGGTTTGCGCCACACAAAACGCTCCCCAACCTGCAACACCTGATACCCGATGCCGGCGGCCGCCGCCGGGCGGGTGAAATCCGCCACGTCCACCGTATTGAAGGTAAACATATCATAATGATGCGGAATGGTGAGCCGGATGCCGGCCTGCTGCGCCAGGCGCACGGCATCGGTGGCGCTCATGTTGGGGGGCACATGCAGCGCGTGGCGGCGGGCATCGCTGCCGTTGATGGGCAAAAACGCAATATCCGGCGCGAAGGGCCGCAGCCGTTCCGCCAGCCCATCATAGGCCAGTGTGTCGCCGCTGTGGTACAGCGTGATGCCATCCACCACCAGCACAAAACTCAAAAACGGGTAGCCTGTAGCGGCCGCAAAATCGAAATCCGGGTGGGCGGCCGGCAGGCTGTGCACCGTCAGGCTGCCCAGGGTCAGGGTCTCGTCGCCGCGGGTGGGGATGAGCCGTTCCCGCGCCAGCCCCAGGGCGGTGGCGTGTTCCACCAGCGCCAGCGGCAGGATGAGCCGGGCCTGTGGCGAAGCGCGGAACAGGTCGGGCAGGGTGCCCGGATCAAGATGGTCGGAGTGTTTGTGGCTGGCGAAGAGGTAGCCGGCATGGGTGATGTCGCCCCCGCGCAGCGGCGCGGCCGTCATGCGGATGTGCGGCTTATCGGTCTGCGCGTATTTGGCCGTCAAATGCTCGGAGAGATACAGATCCATATACAGCAGCAGGGACGCAGTTTTGATGGCATAGCCACTCTGGCCCAGCCACCACAGCGCCACCTCGCCCGGTGCCGGCTGTGTGGTCTCGATATCGCGCAGCAGTGCCGCGCCTGTCTGTACCGGTTGCATCATCCTGCTGCCTCCTGGGGCCGGGGTGGGGAAGGGTTGTGGCCGGATTATAACGAATGTTTGCTGGTACGTACCACTCTGTGGTAGCATTCCCCGGTAAAGAGGTCTTTCTTCTCAGCAAGGAGCGTTTTAGATGACCGAAACACTGCCCCTTCTCCCCACCAGCGTGATTGGCTCTTACGCCTGGCCGGCCTGGCTGCATACCGTGCTGGAAGCTGCCGGGCAGGGGCTGTATGGCGTGGATGACCTGCGCGATACGCAGGACGACGCAGTAGACCTGGCCATCCGCGACCAGGAAGATGCCGGGGTGGATATTATCACCGATGGCGAAATGCGCCGCGTGGGCTTTTTTACGGCGGAATTTTACGGCCACATGACCGGGCTGCGGGCCATCCCGCCGCGCCGCAAAGTGGGCGTGGCCGGCCATGACCAGCGCGAAAGCTACGAAGCCGTGGAAGCCATCGCCGCGCCGCAGGGCCTGGGGCTGGTGGCCGAATTTGAGTATGCCCGCCGGCGTACCACCCGCCTGCTGAAGATGCCGTGCCCCGGCCCCTTCACCCTGTCCGGGCGCATTAAGCCGGGCAGCCTGTACAAAGACCGCATTGACGTATCTTACGCGCTGGCGGATATTGTGAACGCCGAATTGAAAGCGCTGGTGGCCGCCGGTGTGCAGTTCATCCAGCTTGATGAACCCTCCTATGCTGTCCACGCCCTCAAAAATGACCCCACCGAATTTGTGAAGCTGTTCAATTACGCCGTGCGCGACGTGAACGCCAAAATCAGCACGCATATTTGCTTTGGGAATTTCGTCGGCCGGCCGGTTTCCAAACGCCTGTATCGCCCGCTGTTCCCGATGATTCTGGACATCAAGGCCGATCAACTGGCGCTGGAATTTGCCAACCGCGAACTGGCCGAACTGGAGCTGTGGCGCGAATTCGCCAGCGCCAAAGAACTGGCGGCCGGGGTGGTGGATGTCAAAAATTATTATGTGGAAACGCCGGAAGATGTCGCCGAGCGCATTCGGGCGGTGCTGCGCGTGGCCCCGGCGGAAAAAGTGACCATCACGCCGGACTGCGGCTTCAGCCAGACGGCCCGCTGGGCGGCCCGCGCCAAACTGAAGAGCATGGTCGCGGGGACGAAGATCGTGCGGCGAGAACTCGGCTTCGCGGATTAAGCGCCCGGCCGTGGGGACGAAGATGGTGCGGCGGGAACCCGGCTTTGCCGCTTAAGCGCCGGTGCGGGTGACGCTGTATTCGTAACGGTCGGCGCGGTAGTAGCTGGTGGTGTGTTCGATGATGTCGCCGCTGTCCAGAAACACGCTGGTCTTCACCAGCAGCAGCGGCGTACCGCGCCGGACGCGCAAATGCTCCATATGCACCCGGTCGGCCGCTACCGCGCTGACGGTGTGCGTCAGCCGCTGCACCACCAGCGCATATTCGGTGGACAGCACCTCGTACAGTGAGCGCTGGCCAAAGTCGAACTGTTCCAGATGCGGGCAGCGCTCCGTGATGATGTGGGCATATTGCAGCACAATCGGCATAGCATCGCCGTAGCGCAGCCGCGCCAGGTAAAAGCAGGGGGCCCCGGGATGCTCCTGCAACGCCGCCGGCGACCGGGCATCAATGACGCTCACCGCCGAATCCAGCACTCTGGAATGGGCCACCATGCCCATGTTGGCCATCTGCCGGGTGAAACTATCATCCAGGTAAAAGGCCGGCCGGGGCGGGCGCTCGCGCACGAAAGTACCCCGGCCGGCCTGCCGGGCGATCCAGCCGGCGCTCGTCAGCCGCGACAGCGCCATCCGCATGGTGTGCCGGCCCACCCCGTAAGCCCGCGACAGCTCAATTTCTGGCGGCAGCACATCCTGCGGCAGCAGCTCGCCGGCCGTCATCAGCCGCTGCAAATCCACCTCAATTTGATGATACAGCGGCACCGGGCTGTTGTGATTCACCTGCTGAAGTGATAACTCGGCGATTTTTTTGGAAACCATCTCTTTGACACATCTCTGGTCTAACGCTATAATTTTTACGTAAGAATAATGTCCGTACAATCGGATATTCAGTGTACCATACATAAAAACTTTGGACGAATTTTTCACAGGAGTTTGTATGCGTAAGAGAAGCCTGGTGGTAGCGCTGCTGATGGTCTTCATGCTCTCGGCAGGGCTGGTCGTGCGTGCCCAGGGTCCGCTGGTGATCGGGGTATCGAATGGTTTCGTGGGCAGCGAATGGCGCACCCAGATGATCCAGAACATGGAAGCGGTGGTGGCGGAATTTAACGCTGCCGGCGTGGCCGTGGAACTGGTGGT
>JALOOI010000335.1 GCA_025454495.1 Anaerolineae bacterium | reverse complement strand
GGTTGACAGGCAGGCGGCCGCCGGTGCGGTGGAGTCGGCGCGGCTGACCCGTACCCCTGGCACCACGCCGGAGGACGCGGCCCGCCTGCGGCAGTCCGTGCCGCTGGAAGTGCCCCCCGCCCCGCAGACGGCGGCCCTGGCGCTGCTGCGGGTGCCCGTGCGCGGCGGCAGCGAGGCCGCGGTCACGGTGCTGGGCCGGGCGGTGCGCCCTGCGCCGGCCGCCGACCCCGTGTATGTGTGGCTGCTGCTGCCGGAGGCGCTGCTGCCCCACCTCAGCGGCGATTTGCACGCCCTGGCCGCCGTGGCCGCCGCCATCCCGCTGGAGCCGGCCCTGCCGCTGGCGGAGCCGCTGCCCTTCCCGGCCGCCCCCACCTGGTCGCAGGACAGCCGCATCGCCCTGCTGCGGGCGGCCCTGGCTCTGGTCGGCGGCGATTTTGACCGGCTGCGGCGGCTGGCCGGCGCGGCCCTCCACCCGGCCGGGCTGCTCATTCAACAGTTTCCCGGCGACCTGGCCGACCGGCTGACGCTGATCCAGGCGCTGCTGCTGCTGCTGCCGGCCCCGCTGCGGGCCCGCATGACGTTCACCACCCACACCACCGCGCCCGCCGGGGGGCCGCCGGCCATCGTCTTCAGCGACCAGTCCGGTTCTGACCGCTGGCGCTACCAGGCGGACAGCGGCACGTTTGATACGCCGCCGCCCATGACCGCCTATCTGGCCTATCTGGGCGACCTGTGGCAGGGCGATGTGGCGGCGCTGGTGCCGGCCCTGCGCGGGCTGGATGCGCTGGCGCTGCACCTGCTGCCGGGGCAGCCGCTGGAAGACGGCCTGCGCCTGCTGGTGCAGCGGCATCAACTGGAACAGGCCCTCCAGCAGCGCCAGCCCGTTACCGCCGATGCGCTGCTGGTCGCGCTGACGGGCAGCGCCCCCCCGGCCGGCGAACAGCGCACCCTCTATCTGGAGCGCCTGCTGCTGGCCGCCCTGGAAGAACGCCACACCCGCGCCGCCGCCTTCGTGGCCCATGCCATGGACGAGGATTCTGCGCTGGATGACCGGCTGGCCCCGCTGCTGGAAACCGCCCTCACCACCGGGCCGGATGCCGTCTACGTCTTCGTCCGCGCCCGCCTGACCGAAAACAATGCCGAACACTGGCTGGCCCGCCTGCACGCCGCCGCCCGTCAGTCGCTGCTGGTGGCCGTGGAACAGGGCGACAGCACCACCGTCATCGAATGGCTGCGCCTCATCGCCCGCGAGCCGGCCCGCTATCAACTGGGGGAGATGCTGTACACCGGGCTGCTGGCCGCCGCTGACCGCACGGATGAAGATGGCGGCCTGGCCATAGACCTGCTGACGCTGGCCGTCAAACGGGCGGCGAACGCCGTGCCCGCCCTGCTGCAAAATCCGCGGCTGGTGGCCGCCCTGCCTGCCGATGTACACGCGGCCGTCATCGACCACCGCCGCGAGGCCATCGAAAGCATCGCCGGGCAATCCCGCGAGTTGTTCCTGCTGGCCCTGCTGGAAGCCACCACCGCCCATACGCTGTGCATCACCATCCCCATGATTAAAGCGCTGTGGGAACTGTACCAGGCACCGGGCAGCGCGGTGCTGGCCGAACCTTACCAGCCGATCAACGTCATGCGGCGGCTGCTGGCCGGCACCCCGGATTGTATGGATGAAGGGGCGCTGGAAACCCTGCTGACGCTGCTGCTGACCGGCGGCGAGGATACGCTTTTCCGCGATATGGTGCCGCAGGTCGCGCCGGCCGCCTTCGGCGATGCCCTGGCCAGCGCCCTGGAGCAAAGCGGGCGCTCCCTGGAGGATAGTTTTACCCTGCTGGGCCAGCTCGCGGCGGATGGCAAATTATCGCACCAGGCACACATTGATATTCACGAATCGCTGTTTTTGAACAGCAGCGATGAAACCCTTCAGGAACAGGTGGCCGAGAACCTGGCGCGGCTGCTCAGCCAGTATATGGACGTGACGGCCGCCACCGGCGTGCTGTGGAAGCTGCTGGAACACGCCGCCGAAATGCGCTCTGACCTGCTGGTGCGCGTGGCCAGCAAGCGCCTGCTGGCCGATTTTAACGACATCGCCACCGAAAGCGGCATGGTGGAAGCGCTGCTGCGCCTGCGTAAATTAACGTCCTGGAGCAGCGTCGCCCGTACCATCATCCTCACCTGGTGGCGCAATTATGCCCGCAGCCAGCCCGCCCCCCAGTTGCAAAAGCTGGAAAAAATTCTGGAATCCCGGCGCGGCCCGCTGGCCGATGATTTTCGCCATATCCTGCATACGGCCATCGCGCTGCGCCGCCTCATCGGCCAAAAGACGCTGGAAGAATTTGCCGACGACATCAGCACCGCTTACCGCGTGTTGCAGGCGCTGGCGGATGGCTTCGACCCCGACCCGCGCCAGCCGATGAGCATCGACATGACCACGCTGCGGACGATGATGGGGGCGCGGCTGGAAGACCTGAGTCCCGATATGCGCCAGGTGCTGGCCACCAACCTCAAAGAACTGGCGCAGATCATCACCGAACTGGCGGAAAATCGCAGCCGGCCCAACCTGCTGGGCCGCGATGAATCGGTGGATCGGGCGTTGATGACCGGCGAACAGCAGCCGGAAAGCGCCCTGGACGTGATGAAGTTCCTCTCCGGCTACCTGGATGGCAGCCAGCAGCCGCGCAGCGAAACCCAGGGGAATGGCGATGGCCGCTGACGCAACCGAAGCGCTGTTCGTGTATGGCACCCTGCGCGACGCGGCCGTGCAGCAGCGGCTCATCGGGCGCACGCTGGCCGGCACGCCGGAGCGCCTGACGGGCTACCGCCGCTACGATCATCTGGACTACCCGGTGGTGCTGCCGCAGGCGGGCGGGGTGGTGGATGGTCTGCTGCTGCTCATCACCCCGGCCGAACTGAGCGCTTTCGATGCTTACGAAGGCACAACCTACCAGCGGGTGCGGGTGACGCTGGCCGGCGGGCGCAGCGCCTGGCTGTACCAGGGCGATCCGGCCGTGTATGGCCCGCTGGTGGCGGGTATTTAATCCGCCGGGGCCAGCCTGAACGGCGCGAAGAAGCGCCACAGGAGGTCGCTGGCGGCCAGCTCCTGGTTCAGCGCTCCCACCAGGAAGGCCGGCGGCACCTCTGCCTGGCCGGGCCAGGTGTGCCCGCCGCCCACCACCGTGTACAGCCGCACACTGACCTCCGCGTCACAGTT
>JALOOI010000134.1 GCA_025454495.1 Anaerolineae bacterium | reverse complement strand
CACACAGCCCCCGCTCACCGAGCCGACCATGGCCAGATCGGCGCGGATGGCCATCTTTGCGCCCGCCGGCCGCGGGGCCGACCCCCACGTTTCCACCACCGTCGCCAGCGCCACCGGCTGCTGTGCCTGTAACCATGCCGTCACCGCGTCCATAATATCCAGCATAAGTTTTTATCCCTGGCATCTATTGGGCAAAAAAGCAATTTTTAGCGCCCGCCGCGCTGAATCAACTATGACATAAAAACGCGGGCGGCTCAAGACATCCGGCGGGGGGCGGCTGCCCTTTCAAGCTTTGCTCCGTGCCTCTGTGTTCAAGCATTGGCCGGGGACTGATCCTGATGCCGCGTGACCCGCCGGGGTGCCGGCGCAAAGGTCGCCCGGAAGGCACGGGCTGCGCGGGCCCCGGGGCTATGACTGGTCGCGCTGTGCAGGGAGCAGGACATGCCATTACCAGAAGTCTATCAACGCCCATCCACGCTGGCGGCCGCGCTGGCGTATTTACAGCAGCCGGGGACGGTGGCGTTCAGCGGCGGCGGGCTGCTGCTGGCCGGGGTGGAGGTGCCCTTTCGCCAGGTGGTCGATTTGCAGGCCATCCCGGAATTGAACCACCTCACCCCCGGCGCAACCACCATCGACATCGGCGGCGCGGTGACGCTGGCGGCGCTGGTGAACAGCCCGGCGCTGCCGGCGCTGCTGCGGACGGCCCTCACGCGCACGCTGCCGGTGAATCGGTGCAGCGGCATCAGCGTGGGCGAAGCGCTGAGCGCGTCCCGGCCGCCGGCGGAATGGCTGGTGGCGCTGGCGGCCCTGGGGGCACAGGTGGCCCACACCGGCTTTACGCCGGGCGAAGCTGCGCCGCCCCTGCTGCCGGTGGAAACGTTCATCGCGCAGCGGGCACAGCACCCCGGCCCCTATCGGGGCATCATCACCGGGCTGCACCTGCCGCGCCTGGCGGACGGAACCGGCACCGGCGCGGCCCATGTCGCCCGCACCCCGGCTGACCTGCCGATTGTGTGCGCGGCGGCCGTCCGGCAACCGCCGGGCCTCCAGCCCCGGCTGAAACTGGCGCTGCACGGGGTATCCCCCCTGCCGGTGCTGGCGCTGCTGCTGCCCCTGGAGGGTGCGCCGGATGCGGCCCTGCCGGCCGTGCTGGAACAGGTGGCCCGGGCTATCCAGCCGGTGAGCGATGACCAGGGCAGCGCGGCTTACCGGGCGGCCATGGCCGCGGTCATGGTACGCCGGGCCCTGGCACAGGCGCAGTCCGCCGCCGGGGGCTTATGATCCGGCTGAATGTGGCCGGGGTCATCCGGCGCGATAACCATATTCTGCTGGTGGAATTTACCGATGCCAGCGGGCGGCATTACAACCTGCCCGGCGGCGGCGTGGAAGAAGGCGAAACGCTGGCCGCGGCCGTCCGCCGCGAAGTGCGCGAAGAAACCGGCGTGGAGGTGGACGTGGGCCCGCTGCTGCTGGTGTGGGAATACGTCCCGGCGCAGGCGCAGTATCGCTATGGCACGCAGCACCGCGTGGGGCTGATCTATGACTGCACCCTGCGCCCCGGCAGCGACCCCGCCCTGGATTATCGCCATGATCCCCACCAGACCGGCCTGTGCTGGAAGCTGCTGGTGGAACTGCCGCTGCTGGAGACGGTCGCTTTTTTTGGCGAACAACTGCTGGCGATTTTGCGCCGGGAGAGCACACCATGAAACGGCTGATTTTTGTGGGCAACCTGCCCGATACCATCACAGAGGCGGATCTGCGCGACATGCTGCGCCCGGCCGGAGAGGTGGAACACATCACGCTGGAGCCGGCCCCGCTGCTGGACGGCTGCCAGGCCTGGGTGACGATGGCGGCCGAAAAAGCCGCCACCCGCGCCCGCAACAGCCTCAACGGGCACCTGGTGGGCGGGCGGCATATCGCCGTCACCCCGCCAGACCTGGGGGAGCGCAACCGGCTGAATGAAAAACAGCAGAAAGTCGTCGAACAGATCGCGGCGACCCTGGGCGAAACCGAGGAAGTGCCGCTGCGCCAGTTGAACGCCCTGGTGATGCTGTGCGGCACCAACTTCGCCGAAGCCCTGCTGCAAGAAGCGCTCCAGGTGGAAGCGGCCGCAGGGCTGCTGACGGTGGCGGGAGATCGGCGGCGTACCCGCGGCGGTGTGTTCTTCTACCTGGCGCGGCACCGCATCCCGAAGCCCATCCGCGCCGTCATTTATAATCGCAAGGGCCGGCTGCCCGCGGCCGACACGGCCCCGGCGGAAAGCGCTGCCGGCGAATAGGCCCGGCCGGGCGGCGGCTGGCTGTACCCGAACCCCATCCAGACGATTGATCAGCGTGGAAAGATGACCCAGGATGCACATTGAGATCACATTAAACGGCGAAGAAAAGACGCTGGTGGTGGCCCCGCATGAGCGCCTGCTGCGCGTGCTGCGCCGCGAAGGCTGTTACAGCGTTAAATTTGGCGATGAACACGGCATCAGCGGGGCGGATTTAATCCTGCTGGACGGGCGGCCCATCAACGCGCAAACGCTGCTGGCCGCCCAGGCCCACGGGCACAGCCTCACCACCCTGGAGGGCATCGGCAGTTCTAAAAATTTGCACATTTTGCAAAAATGCTTCATCGAAACCGGCGCGATTCAATCCGGCTACCAGACCCCGGCGCAAATTCTGGCGGCCTATGCCCTGCTGCGCGATGTGCCCGCCCCCACCGAAGCCCAGGTGCGCCAGGCGCTGGATGGCGTGCTGGATCGGGAATCCGGCTATGTGAAGGTGGTGCAGGCGGTGCTGCGGGCGGCCGCCTTCCTGCGCGGCGAAACCCCGCCGCCCTTCGCGCCGCTGGAACGGGCCATCCCCGCCCCGCCCGATCTGTTCGGCAGCTTCTTCATCCTGCCGCATGACCTGCCGCCGGACGCAGCCGACGGCGACGGTGCCACCACCCGGACCCGCGTCGTGCCGGCCGTCATCGTCACCCCGCAGACGGCCCCGCGTAACCGGGTGGTGGGCAAATCTGAGCCGAAAATTGACGCGGTGAAACTGGCCGCCGGTAAGCCGGTGTATGCCGATGATTTTGAAATGCGCGATATGCTCTATGCCGCCCTGCTCACCAGCCCCCACGCCCACGCCCGCATTAAGCGCATCGACAAAACGAAGGCCCTGGCCCTGCCCGGCGTGGTGTGCGTGCTGACGTATGAGGATGTGCCGCGCGTGGTGTATGCGTCCGGCGGGCAAAGCTACCCCAACCCGCCCCCCTACGATCAGGTCTCGCTGGATAACAAAGTGCGCCACGTGGGCGACCGGGTGGCGGTGGTGGCCGCCGAAACGCCGGAGCTGGCCCAGGCCGCGCTGCGCTATATCGAAGTAGAGTATGAGGTGCTGCCGCCCGTCTTCGACCCCGAAGCCGCCATGCAGCCCGGTGCGCCGGTCATCCATGATGAGCCGGATGCCTGGAAAATTCACGATGCCAGCCGCAATCTGGTGCACCACATCGCCGCCCAGGTGGGCGATGAAGCCGCCCGCAAAGCCGAGGCCGAGCATGTGTTTGAGGGTGAATATCGCGTGCATCAGGTGCAGCAGACCAGCATTGAGCCGCACATCGTCATCACCTGGTGGGATGAAGATGATCGCCTGGTGATTCGTACCAGCACCCAGGTGCCTTTCCATGTGCGCCGCATGATCGCCCCGCTCATTCAACTGCCGGTGAAGCGAATTCGCGTTATCAAGCCGCGCATCGGCGGCGGTTTTGGTGGCAAGCAGGAAATGCTCATCGAAGACCTGTGCGCCCACCTGACCATCGCCACCGGCCGCCCGGTGCGCTTTGAATACACCCGCGAGCAGGAATTTACCAGCGCCCGCAGCCGCCACCCGCAAATTTTGCGCTTTAAAACCGGCGTGACGAAAACGGGCAAAGTCACCTTCTGCGAGCTGTACATGATCGGCAATACCGGCGCATATGGCACCCACGGCCTCACGGTGCAGATGGTGGCCGGCTTCCGGGCGCTGACGACGTATAACGCCCCCTTCAGCCGTTTCGTGTGCGATGTGGTGTATACCACCATCCCCACGCCGGGCGCGTATCGCGGGTATGGTGCGCCGCAGGGGTTGTTCGGCATCGAAAACCATTTTGAAGAAATTGCCATCGCCCTGGGCCTGGATGTCATCGAATTCAAGCGCCAGAACTGGATTAAGCAGGGCGATGCCATGGTGATGGCGGTGGCCCTGGGCGAAGGCCGCGAAGGCCATGCCCAGATCGTGACCACCAGCGCCCTGGCGGAATGCGTGGACCTGGGGGCGAAAGCCATGGGCTGGTACGAGAAACGCGGCCGCAGTCGCAGCGTCCCCGGCCGGCCGCACCTCAAACGCGGCATCGGCATGGCCATCTGTATGCACGGGTCGGGCATTGCCGGGCTGGATATGGGCGCAGCGTCCATCAAGCTCAACGATGATGGCTCCTTTAACCTGCTGGTGGGCGCGACCGACCTGGGCACCGGCGCGGATACCGTGCTGGCGCAGATCGCCGCGGAAACGCTGGATGTGCCGCTGGAAGATATTTTGATCTACGCCGCCGATACCGACATGACCCCGTTTGACACCGGCGCGTATGCCAGCAGCACCACCTACGTCAGCGGCGGGGCGGTGTTGAAAGCGGCGGAACAGGTGAAACAGCAAATGCTGGAACACGCCGCCCGCCATATGTTGCAGGTGCCGGTGGAGCAGCTTGATACTGACGTGCGCCGCATTGTGGCGCAGGACGGGCGCAGCGTGACCTATGAAGAAGTGGCGCTGCACAGCCTGCACCAGGTGGATCAAAAACAGATCATGTCCACCGCCAGCCATATGAGCCTGGAATCGCCGCCGCCGTTTGCGGCCCAGTTCGCCGAAGTGATCGTGGATACCGAAACGGGGCAGGTGACGGTGGAACGGCTGTTGATGGCCGTCGATTGCGGCATCGCCATCAACCCCATCACAGCCGCCGGGCAGGTGGAAGGCGGCATGACGCAGGCGCTGGGGTATGCCCACTGCGAAGAAATGACCTACGACGCGCACGGTACGCCCCTGGCCACCGATCTGGAGCGCTACCACATCTACCGCGCGACGGAAATGCCGCAGCTTGAAGTGATCTTCGTGGAGACCAACGAGCCGAGCGGCCCCTACGGCGCGAAAGCCGTGGCGGAAATCCCTAAAGATGGCGTGGCCCCGGCGCTGGCTTCCGCCATTTATGATGCCACCGGGGTACGCCTGCGCCAGCTTCCCTTTACGCCGGAACGGGTGTGGCAGGCCCTGCATTCCACCCGCTGAGATAGGGCCGGGGTGGACTGCTGCCCCGTCCCCTGTGCCGGACTGGTTGACCCGGTGCTGCGGACGGGGCATGATAGCAGCGTGCCCCGTCCGGGCGAGGGGCGGCGCTCAGGGCACACCCCGGCCTGATTGACCGCCGGGCCCGGACTGTATACAATATATCGTACACAATTTTGAATATATTTTTGCAGGGACAATCTTATGAATGCTGTACCGCGTTTTTATGATGGCAGCGGGCAGCCGCTGACCACCCCCACCTGGCTGAATGCCGGCCCGCTCCGCCTGCTGTACGAAGCCGGCAGCCTGCGTTACCTCACCCTGGGCGAGCATGAAGTGCTGCGGATGATGTATGCGGCCGTCCGTGACCATAACTGGAACACTGTGCCCGGTGTGCTGGCCGATGTGTTCATGGAACTGCACCCGGAGTCGTTTCTCATTCGCTACACCAGCCGCCACCGCCAGCAGGAGGTGGATTTTGTGTGGTCGGGCGAACTGCATGGCAGCGCGGAGGGCGTGGTGACGTTCAGCTTCAGCGGCGAAGCGCTCAGCACCTTTCAGCGCAACCGCATCGGCTTTTGCGTGCTGCACCCCATGACCTGTGCCGGGCGGCCGCTGCATGTGGAGCAGGTGGATGGCACGCGGCTGGCGGGCGTTTTTCCGCAGCACATCGCCCCGCACCAGCCCTTCCGCGATATTCGCACGCTGCGCCACGAGATCGCGCCGGGGCAGTGGGCGGTGCTGCACCTGGAGGGCGATACCTTTGAAATGGAAGATCAGCGCAACTGGATCGATGCCTCCTACAAGACTTACTGCACGCCGCTGGCGCTGCCCTTCCCGGTGACGGTGCCGCGCGGCACCCGCATTGAACAGCGCCTCACCCTGCGGCTGGAAGGCGCACCGGCCGTCGTCCGGGGGGCGGGCACCGCTGCGCCGGTGACGATACACCTCGACCTGGCGCAGGCGCGGCCGCTGCCGGCCCTGGGGCTGGATACGCTGTCGCAGACGGCACCGCTGGCCCCGGCGGAGGTGGCGCTGCTGCGCGGGCTGCATCTGGCGCATGTGCGCGTGGATGTGCGGCTGCATCAGCCGGGCTGGCGCGAAACGCTGCGCCGCGCTCAGCAGGACAGCGCGGCCCTGGGCGTGCCGCTGGAACTGGCGCTGCACGTCTCGGCGGCCGCCGAAAGTGAGCTGGCCGCGCTGGCGCAGGCCCTGCCCGCGCTGGCGCTGCCGGTGGCCCGCTGGCTCATCTTCCACACCGGGGCCAAATCCACCCCGGCGGACACGCTGCACCGGGCCCGGCAGGCCCTGGGGCCGGGGGCTTTCCTCGTGGGCGGCACCGATGCCTTCTTCACCGAATTGAACCGCGAGCGCCCGCCGCTGGAGGCGCTGGACGGCATTACGTATTCGTTGAACCCGCAGGTGCACGCCTTTGATAACGCCTCGCTGACGGAAACGCTGCCGGTGCTGGCCGTCACGCTGGCCAGCGCCCGCGCTTTCAGCGGCGACCGGCCGCTGTTTGTGTCGCCGGTGACGTTCAAAATGCGCTGGAACCCCAACGCCACCGGGCCGCAGCCCCCCGCCGACCCCGGCGCACTGCCGCCGGCGGCCGATGTGCGCCAGATGTCGCTGTTTGGCGCGGGCTGGACGGCCGGCAGCCTGCCTTATCTGGCGGCCGGCGGCGCGGCGGCCGTCACCTTCTTCAGCACGGTCGGCTATACCGGGGTTATCGCCGGGGCGGCCGGGTCGGCGCTGCCGGAACTGTTCCCCGCGCCGGCCGACACGGTGTACCCGCTGTATCATGTGCTGGCCGATGCCGGTGAATTCGCCGGCGGGGAAGCGCTGGCCTGCACCAGTGACGACGGCCTGCGGGTGCAGGGGCTGGCGCTGCGCCAGGGGGGCCGGCTGCGCCTGCTGCTGGCCAACCTCACCGGGCAGCCGCAAACCGTGCGCCTGGCCGGGCTGGCCGGGGTTGGGGTTGGGGTGTTCCGCGGGCGCACGCTGGATGAAACCACCGTCGCCGCCGCCACCACCGATCCGGCCGGCTATCGCGCTGCGCCCGGCACGCCGGTCGAGGTCGCGGTCGCGGTTGCGGGCACAGGCAAGGGTGCGGGCATGGCCCCGCTCACGCTGCGGCCCTTCGCCGTGCTGACGCTGACAGGAGACGCTGAATGAGCCGCATCTACGCCACCTATGAGATCGAAACCGCGCACCCGCTGGCCCGCGCCGCCGAAATGATGGCCGGCGAACAATCGGCCGGTACCTTCGTCAAAGTGCCCGGCGAAACCCCGGAACTGCTGGCCCGCCACGGGGCGCTGGTCGAACGCCTGACCGACCTGGGGCCGGTGGCTGAGCCGTCGCTGCCGGGTGCAAAGCCGCCGAAAGGCGGCCCGCCGCAGTATCGCCGGGCCGAAGTGGTGCTGTCCTTTCCTTTCGAGAACGTGGGCCCCTCGCTGACCACGCTCATCACCACCGTCAGCGGCAATTTGTACGAGCTGGGGCCTTTCTCCGGGCTGCGCCTGCTGGATGTGGTCATCCCGCTGGAATTTGCCGCCGTGTACCCCGGGCCGCAGTTCGGCATTGACGGCACGCGCCGCCTGGCCGGGGTGACGGGCCGCCCGCTGCTGGGCACCATCATCAAGCCCAGTGTGGGCCTCTCGCCGGCGGCCACCGCCGACCTGGTGCAAACGCTGTGCGCCGGCGGGCTGGATTTCATCAAAGATGATGAATTGCAGACCAATGCGCCGCATTCACCGCTGGCGGCGCGGGTGGCCGCGGTGATGCCGGTCATCCATGACCACGCGCAGCAAACCGGCCGGCAGGTGATGTATGCCTTCAACATCACCGCCGACATGGACGATATGCTGCGCCACCATGATACCGTGCTGGCCGCCGGCGGCACCTGCGTCATGGTCAATTTGCTGTCGGTGGGGGCGGCGGCCGTGGCCCGGCTGCGCCAGCACGCGCAGCTACCCATCCATGGCCACCGCGCCGGCTGGGGGGCGCTCAGCCGGCACCCGGCCCTGGGCATGTCTTACATCGCCTGGCAAAAATTTATGCGCCTGGCCGGGGCGGATCATCTGCATGTGAACGGGCTGCGGAACAAATTTTGCGAGTCTGATGCGTCGGTCATCGCTTCCGCCCGCGAATGCCTCACCCCCATGCCCGGCGGCGGCTATACCGTGCTGCCGGTCTTTTCGTCCGGCCAGTCTGCCGGCCAGGCCCCGGATACTTATGCCGCCCTGGGCAGCGTCGATCTGCTGTATCTGGCCGGCGGCGGCATCATGGCTCACCCGGATGGCATCGCGGCCGGGGTGACCAGTCTGCGCGAAGCGTGGGAGGCGGCCCTGCAGGGCGTGCCGCTGGCGGACTATGCCCGCACGCACCCGGCCCTGCGCCGGTCACTGGAAATGTTTGGTGCCCTATGAACGATTTGCTGCTGACGTTTTACGGTGATGATTTCACCGGCTCGACCGATGTCATGGAAGCGCTCACCCTGGGCGGCGTGCCCACGGTGCTGTTCCTGGAGCCGCCCGACCCCGCTTTTGTGGCGCAGCATTTCCCGCACATTCGCGCTCTGGGGGTGGCCGGGGTCAGCCGGTCGATGACCCCGGCGCAGATGGATGCCGAACTGCCGCCGCTGTTCACCGCGCTGAAGGCGGCCGGTGCGCCGCTGTTCCATTACAAAATTTGCTCCACCTTCGATTCTTCGCCCACGGTGGGCAGCATCGGCCACGCCATTGAAGTGGGCTGGCGCATTTTTACGCCCGCGGTGGTGCCGCTGCTGGTGGGCGCACCGGCCTTAAAGCGCTATGTCGCCTTTGGCCATCTGTTCGCCACCATCGGCGACGACACTTACCGGCTGGATCGGCACCCCACCATGAGCCGCCACCCGGTGACACCGATGGACGAAAGCGACCTGCGGCGGCACCTGGCCCGGCAAACGCCGCGCCCCACCGGGCTGGTGGATCTGCGCCACCTGGCGGAGCCGTTCCCGGCGCTGGCGGCGCGGGTGCAGCGGCTGCGGCAAGCCGGCTGCGACATCATCCTGTTCGATACGCTGGATGACACCCATTTGCTGACCATCGGGCGGCTGGTGTGGGCGCAGCGGGGCGAGCAGCCGGTGTTTGCGGTGGCTTCTTCCGGCCTGGAATACGCGCTCACCGCGTACTGGCAGTCTATCGGCCTGGTGCAGCAGCCCCCGCCGCCGCCCGCGCCCGGCCCGGTGAAGACGCTGGTGGTGGTGTCTGGCAGCGCGGCCCCGCAGACCGCCGCACAGATCGAATGGGCTATCGCCGCCGGTTTTCATCCCATCCGGCTGGATGGCCCGGCGCTGATCGACCCGGCCACGGCCGATGCCGTCCGCAGCGCCGCCGCCGCTGAAGCCGGCCGCGCCCTGGCCGACGGGCGCAGCGTCATTCTGTTTTCGGCCATCGGGCCAGAAGACCCGGCCATCGCCGCCACGCGCCAGCGCCTGCTGGAAATGGGGCTGGATCCGCAGCAGGCCGGGGCCCACCTGGGGGCGCAGCAGGGGCGGCTGCTGCGGCACATCCTGGAGCGCAGCGGGCTGCGGCGGGCCTGCGTGGCCGGCGGCGATACCTGCGGGTATGCCGCGCGCCAGCTTGGCCTGTATGCGCTGGAGTATATGCTGCCGGTTGCGCCGGGGTCGCCGCTGTGCCGGGCCCGTTCCCACGAAGCCGCCTTTGACGGGCTGGAAATTTCGTTGAAGGCGGGGCAGGTGGGCGCACCGAATTATTTTGGCAGCATTTTGCAGGGGGCGGTGTGAGGGCAGGCTGAGCGCCGGCCAATCGCCTCTCGCCAAATAGCCGCGCCTCCGGCATAATCCGGCCCTGGCCGGCTGCTGAATGCAGGAGAGTGTGCTATTTTTCGCCCCCCGATGATTCTAACGCGCCCCCCGGGCCCGCTGTGGCTGGTGCTGGCCCTGCTGCTGGCCGGCTGTGCGGCCGCGCCCGCCGCTGTACGGCCGGCGGCCGCCGGCTGGCGCGATGTGGTGGTGCAGCAGCCCGCGCCCACGCTGCTCCCGACGGCCGCGCCCACCCAAACACCGCCGCCCACGCCCACCCTGGCGGGTACGCCGCCGCTGCACACGCTCACGCCGGCCGCCCGGCCGGGCATCGCCCCGGCGCAGATCGAGCCGGCGGCTTTCAGCGCTGCTGCCGGCTGGTCGTGTGGTGATTTTCCCTGTGCGGAAGACATCGCCGGTTTTTTGCAGCGCCTGCGCGTGCCGGCCGGCTTCGCGGTGGAGTTCGTGGGGCGTTTTCCGGGGCAGGTGCAGCAGATCACCTATGGCAGCGATGGGCTGCTGTACGCCACGGTGCTGGAAAGCGGCACGCAGACCGGCGCGGTGTATGTGCTGCCGCCGGCCGGCCCCCCGCGCCGCTACAGCAGCACGCTGGTCGCGCCCCTGGGGCTGGCCTTCCAGCCGGGTACGGCCATCCTCTACGTCAGCGCCCGGTCTACCCCGCTTCAGGGGGGCACGCTGTGGCGCATCCTGCCGGATGGCACGCAGCACATCGTCACCGATGCGCTGCCATGCTGCTATTTGCCCGTGGATAATCAGCCGGCCGGCATGGTCTTCGGGCCGGATGGCTACCTGTACCTGGGCGTGGGCAGCCTCACCGATTATACCGCAGCGCCCGACCCGCAGGCCCGCGCCTACATCGACCCGCTGCCGGGTGAAGCGGCCATCCTGCGCGTGCAGCCCCACACCGGCGAGATCGGCGTGTATGCCAGCGGCATTCGCTACCCCTTCGACCTGACCTTTGACAGCAGCGGACAATTTTACGCCACCGACAGCGGCCTGGTGAGCGGCCCCGGCGACCGCCTGCTGACGGTGTTCGCGGGCGGCTTTTACGGCTGGCCCTACTATCGTTTTCGCGGCTGCCCGTCCTGCCCGCCCTCGCGCGCCGGGGGCGAGCCGCTGCCGGATTTGCTGGCCCTGCCGGATTACACCCTGCCGCGCGGCATCGCCGCCTGTGTGGGCTGCGCCTTCCCGGACAATATGCAGGATACGCTGTTCGTGGCGCTGTGGAACGGCACCCCCTGGGCCCAGCGTATCCTGTGGGTGGAGCCGCGCCGCGTGACCCCGGAGTATGTGCCGGTGGCGTTCCTCACCGGCCTCATTCGCCCGGTGGATGTCACGTTTGATCCGGCCGGGGCGCTGGTGGTGGCAGATTATGTCTACGGGCACATCTGGCGCGTGCGCTACACCGGCGCAGGGGTGACCACTGCCCCGCCGCTGCCCTCGCCCACCTCCATCCTCAGCCTGCTTACGCCGGCCGGGCCCGCCGCCCCCACCGCCGCCCCCGGCCTGTTCGTCACCAACACGCCGCAGGGTTGAGGCACGCCGGCGGCTCTGCTATAATCAGCCGCAGAAGCCCCCGTAGCTCAGTGGATAGAGCAGAGGTTTCCTAAACCTTGTGCACAGGTTCGATTCCTGTCGGGGGTAGTCCGCCGGCGGCCACCCCTCTCACCCCCACACCCGCCAACTTTCAAAACGGCCGTCGTCCGCCCGGGCCCGGGCGTTTAAACGAAGCCATCATTCCGGGCCGGCGGCACCTCGATCCAGTCACTCAAATTCGGCAGCGTGTCATCCACCTCGCGCAGCAGGATGAGCGCGTCCGTCAGCGTCCGCACATCGCGGTAGCGCGTGCGGATAATTCTGGTGACGATGCCGGTCAACATGCGGCTGACAGGGTTGTGAAATGCGCCGATGGTCACGCCCCAGCCACCCCGCGGATGCCGCAGCGCCTGGAGCTGCATCACATCGCGCAGGTTAGCCTGCCCGGTGCCGTCGCTGAAGCCAGCCTGTTCAGCAGCTCAAGATCATACGCCTGCAAATCTTCGCGGGTGATGTCGTCCAGCATTCGGGTATAGAGAATGCGCTGCGGGATAAGCCATTCAACCTGGATCGTCATGGGTGGGGTGTCCTTTAGCCGGGGGTGGCGGCCTACGAAGCCGGTTTATCCAGCGCCTGCTCCGGGTAAAATTGCGCCAGCGCCGGGCGGCAGGGCTGCAAATCTGGCAGGCCGGGGTTTAACCCCTGGAGAAAATCCAGCGCCTCATCCACGCCGTCAGCATCGCGGTGGCGAATTTTGAACATGGAGGTGATGGCCCCCACGACGAAGCGCGATACCGGATGCTGCAACGCCCCCACGGTCATCATCCAGCCGCGCCGGGCATGGCGCAGGCTGCGCAGGCGCAGCGTTTGCCGCAGCGGGGTATGCTCGGTCACATCGCGGACATCCACGATCATATGTACCATCACCTGCGGGCTGCTCTCATAACAGCGCACCACAAAGGTATCCATCGCTGGCAGGTCATCTGCGGTAATTTTGCCCACGAAGCGCAGAAAGATCACATGGTCTTCACAGTACCAGCCCATATGGATTGGCATACAACATTGATCCTGACAGTGGCTACAGCAACAATTTGCAAGGATAAGATTACCATATCTTGCGGGGGTGGTGTCTCAAAGATCGCTTGAGGTTCTGCCCGGCCGGGGGGGCAGATTAAGACAATATAGAGGCTGGCCGCGGGTTAGATGCCGGTGGCGATGCTCCCCAAAATAGCCGTTTCATGCTATCATCGTGGATAAGGTAGCCCCGGCGTACACAGTCACCTGACGGATAAAGAGGTTGTGATGTTCCCAAAACAGCAATTCCGCAGTGAAGCTCTGGAAGCGGAACTGAAAAAACTCCACGGGCTGGTGGATGGTGTGAAGGCCACCGTGATTGTGAATATCGATGGTCTGCTGGTGGCGGCCTACCCGCCGGAAGACGATGAAAACCCCCACGCGGCCAGCAGCCCGCAGGTGGCCGCCATGGCCGCCACGCTCATCGGGCTGGCGGAAAAGACGCTGAAGCGGCTGGAACAGGGGATGCTGGAACGGCTGTTGATGGAAGGCGAAGATGCCACGATGGTGATTTACCCGGCCGGGCGGGCGGCGGTGGCGGTGATGGTGGCCAAGACCGCGCACATGGGGCATGTGCTGTATGCCACCAAACAGGCCGCTTATGAAGTGGAAAAAATCCTGGGCGGCTAAGCTGCCGCGTCAGGCTCCCTCCTCGCTGCGTTCCCTGATGTAAACAAGATATTCCATCCCGCCGGCCGCGCTAAAACGGCCCGCCGGCGCAAACCCGCAGCGCTCAGCAGCCCGCTGCGCCCGCCGGTTAAAGGCGGCAATCGTCACCCGGTCACGCGGGGCCGGGTACCCCCCCGCCAGAAAATGCAGCACGGATTGCAACAGCGCCGCCCCCAGGCCGCGCCCCGTCCATTCCGGGGCCAGCCCCAGCCCCACATCCAGCGCCACCAGGCTGTAATCCCCCCCCGGTACGCGGGCTTCCTCCCCGGCACAGGCAAACCCCACACAGTGACCGTCTTCCGTCTGGAGCGCATAATAATGATGTTCGGGGTCGCAGAAGAAGGCGATTTCCTCGTCCAGGTCGGCGGCGGCTACCGTGTGGTTGTACAGGTCATAGGGTGGTGGATAGCGCCAGGCCAGCAGGGTGCGGGCGCAGTCGGGGGTCATGGGCTGGATGGTGAGCATCATGGGTGGTGGTCTCGCGCCAGGTCGCCTCAGGGGGCGGCCGGGTCGTCCGGTTGTACGCGGATCAATTCCGCCAGGTTGTGGCCAATAATGCGATATTCGCCGCCGATTTTGAGCTGCATGGGGCCGTTAAACGGCGCGACGTGCAAAATTTCCAGCGTGGCCCCCGGCAGCAGCCCCAGGGCATCCAGGTAACGCAGCCGGTCAGTATCGCGGGTACGCAGGCGGCTGACGTGGACTTTCGTGCCGGCGCTGACGCTGGCCAGCAGCCGGTCAGCCGGGGTGGTCAGGGTGCCATCGGCCGCGGGGATGGGTTCGCCATGCGGGCACAGGGTGGGCTGGCCGGCCATGGTCGCCATGCGGTCAATGAGGGTCTCGTTCAGCACGCCGCTGATGCGGGCGGCCTCATGGTAAACGTCCTCCCAGGCAATGCCCATCACCTGCAACAAAAAGCATTCGGCGATGCGGTGGGCCCGAATTTGCTTCAGCGCTTCCACGCGCCCGCTGGCCGTCAGGCGAATGCCCTGGTAGGGCTGGTGTTCCAGCAGGCCCGGCTCTTTCAGCCGGTTCACCATGCGGTTGACGGCCGGCGCGGTCACATCCAGCAGTTCGGACAGGGCCGAGGTGCTGATGAAACCATCCGGGCTGTTATCGCGGTCGGCCAGGCGGTAAATTTCCGCCAGGTACACGCGCATTTTCAGGCTCAGTTCATCCACACTCATGCCCGGCTGCGCCTTACCAGCCGTGTTCCAGCCGCGTGACCAGGCGCTCTGGCAGGCCGGCGGCCCGCATTCGCTTCTGCACGGCGGGAATATCGTAGGGGATGCGGCGGTGTTCAAAATGGGCGGTTTCCAGGTCCAGCAGCCCGTAGGCGGCATCCGGGTTCTGGTCACGCGGCTGGCCAATGCTGCCGGGGTTGATGATCTGGCGCTGGCCATTGAGCTTAAAGGGCTGGCGATAGCGCAGTTCGCGGTTGCGCGTGTCGCCATTATCGCCCACCTGCTCATAGATGACCGGCTGGTGGGTGTGGCCCACGAAGCAGTAGGGCGTTTCGAAATGCGGGAAGTTGAGCGCGGCCACCAGCGGCTCCAGAATATATTCCCACACCGGCTCCCGCGGGCTGGCATGGACGAGCGTGTATTCGCCGATGACGAAGGTGACGGGCAGCGCTTCCAGATACGCGCGATTCTCCGGCTTCAGCGTTTCCATCGTCCATTCCACGGCTTTACGCGCATCCGGGTTAAAGGTGCGAATATCCAGCCGCCCCAGGGCGGCCCAATCGTGATTGCCCGCCAGGCACAGATGCGGCAGGGTCTTCAGCAGTTCCACGCTTTCGTTGGGGTCGGGCCCGTAGCCCACCACATCGCCCAGGCACCAGACGTAATCCCACTGACCTCTGGCATCTTTCATCACGGTCTCAAAAGCCGTTAGATTGGCGTGAATATCCGAGATAATGAGAATCCGCATGGTGACATACCCTGTATGGCTCGTTGAAGGAAAGGTCTGGCCCACCGCGCCCACCGCCGGCCCGCCGCCGGGTTCTGTCGGGCGCAGACTTCAGTTATAATCAGGCGCAGGATGCTTCATTTTAATCCAGTACCCATTTTAGCGGGATTTATGGAATTACACCACTACGAAAGACGGACGGGCCTTCTGCTGCTGCTGGCGCTGCTGCTGGCCGGCTGCCTGGGGCTGCCGCCGGCTACGCCGGTGAATGTGCGCCTGCCGCTGCTGCCCACGGCAGCAGTGACGGTGACACCTGCGCCCGCCACCCCGTTCACGGTCACGCTGGCGGGCAGCCTGCCGCCGGACGTGCGCGATGAGCTGGCGCTGATGCAGGGCATTTGTTTTGAGGCGGCCCATGATGCGGCCGGGCGGGTGTTTGTGCTGCGCGGGGCGCTGGAGCATATTCGCTTTTACGATGCGGCCGACCATGCGCGGCTCTGTCGCCAGCCGGTGACGCGCTACCCGTTCGATTTTGAGGATGGCCGGGTGCTGGCCGGGCTGTGGTCACGCGGGGCGGGCTGCACCGCCCGCCATGACGTGCTGAGCTATACCCGCGATGCAGCGGCACAAAGCATCACTGTGCGGCTGCGCTTCGTCACCGAAGGCGACTGCCCCTATGAACTGGTGCGCCCGTTCTGGATCAGCCTGCCGGATGCCGGCGCGTATGCTATTGACATTGTGGTGGAAAGCTGAGCGGGCCGGCGCAGCGGCCGGCCCCGGTGGCTTATTTCAGCGTGGCGTGGACGGTCATGGGGACGGCGCTGAGGGCGCGGGAGATGATGCAGTTCTTCAGCGTGTCCTGGGCCATCTCCTGAAATTTAGCATCGTCGATGCCGGGGATGGCCGCTTCCACGGTCAGGTCAATCTGGCTGATGGCCAGCCCGCTGTCATCGCGGGTGAGATGCACTTTGGCCGCGGTATGCACATACTCCGCGTGGATGCCCGCGCGTTCCAGCCCGGCATTCAGCGCCATGCTGTAACAGCCGGCATGGGCCGCGCCGATCATTTCTTCCGGGTTGCTGTGGGGTGAGCCGTCTTCAAAGCGCGAGCTGAAGCTGTAGGCCCCTTCATAGGCACCGCTGCCCAGTTTGACGTGCCCGCTGCCCTCTTTGAGCGTGCCTGACCAGCGTGCCTCGGCTGTCCGTACCGCCATGATCTCATCTCCTGTGGGTGTCGTTGAGTGCTAACCGTCATCATACCGCTGCCGGCCACCCCCTGCCAGGGATTATCATCGTTAGCTCATAGTCCCCGCGGCAAAGCGCTAGCGGGCGATGAGCGTGCGGGCGCGGCTCAGATTTTCGGCAAAATACAGCGTATCCGGCATCTTTTGCGGGTACAGCCGGGCCAGCAAATCCACCATCATTTGCAATTTGGTGCCCTTATCCACAATGACGATGCCGCGCGGCGCGGGCGAGATCACCAGTTGCAGCAGCTTCTTCATATGCTCCATCAGCGCACGGCTGGCCAGGCGGCTCTCACTGAGATCGTAAATATAGCCGAAGGGGATCTCGGTCATTTCCTGCATATACAGCGCGGTTTGCATCACATCGCGGCATTCATGCCAGGACCAGTCGCCGTAGAAATGCAGGATCACCAGGGTGGGATCAGCATTATCCTGTTCAATCGTAATATGGGCGGTTGTGGGTGCTGGAGTCATGATTTTACACACCATTCATTTATTTTATGTTACACAGTGTACTGCAAAAGCCGGCGCAGACTTGAAAAAGACTGTAAAAATCGGGCCACACAAACGAAATTGTAAGCTGGCGGGGTTAACGCCGGCGCAGGGCCAGCAGCAGGGCCAGCCAGCCGGCCCAGGCGGCCAGCCCGGCCAGCAGGGCCGCGAACCACAGCGCCGGCCGAAACGTCAGCGTGACCTCGCTTACGCCGGCCGGGACGGGGACGGCGCGGAACAGAATATTGGCCCGGTACACGGGGGCGGCCTGCCCGTTGACGGTGGCCTGCCAGCCGGGGTACCAGGCTTCATGCAGGACGAGATAGCCGGCGGCCGGGGTCTCCACGCGCACATGCAGGTCAGTGGCGCTGTAGGCAGTAAAGGTGCTGCGGCTGTTGGTCAGCGGGGGCGCAGCCACGGCCGGAACAGCGGCGTGCAGCAGCACTTCTGCCAGCACCCGCGCCGGGGACTGGCGCAGCAGGGCCAGCGCGTCTTCGCTGCCCTGCCAGGTATCGGCCACGGGGCGCACGCCGGCCACCACCACGGCCCGGCGCGGTTGCAGCGCCGGCGGCAGCGTGGCACTGTCCGGCGCATAAATCTTCACATCGCCGGAGAAGACGCGGCGCAGCCCGGCCGGGGTGAGCTGCACAAAGGCCCCGCTGCGCTCATCCACCAGCGAGACGGCCACCACCTGCCCGCCGCCGCCCGCCGGGGCCATCAGCGCGATCTCGCGCAGCGGCTGCGCAGCGTTCAGCGGGTAGCGGGCCAGCCACAGGCCCGCCTCGGCCAGCGGCACCGGCGATTGGGCCACCGCGGCCGGCTGCACCAGGCGCGGGGCCGCCGCCTGCGGATGCCGATACAGCACAGCCACCGCATCGGCTACGAAAGGCAGTTGATCCGGCGGGGTGTAACGCAGCGCCGCCGTCCCGCTGAAAGCGCGGCTGAAAGCGGTGTCGTAGGCCACGTCTTCATGCCACACATCATACACTTTGTCCAGCAGCAGGTAGCGCACGTCCAGCAGCGCCAGCCAGTGCCAGTCCGGGATGCACGCGCCGCGGCATTCGGGCCGGGCCAGCAGTTCGCCCAGGCGGCCATCCACCGTGCGCGGCACGTCGGGCGGCAGCAGCAGGGCGGTGAACTGCGTGTAGTGGGTGGTGGGTAAAACGCCGCCGCCGTAGCCATCCACCGAGGGCAGGCCATGCAGCAGCGCCAGGTTGGGGAACAGCAGTTCCTGTTTTTTGACGGCCGTAAAAGCGCTGTGCTGCGCCGCCGCATCCATTCCGGCGGCGGTATACCGTGCCTGGAGGGTGTTTTTATCGCCGGGGTCGAAGAACAGTCCGCTGATGGACAGCACCCGGCCCGGCGGCAGCGGCCCCGCCTGGCGGTAAGCCTGCAACTGGCTGAGGCTGAAGCGCTGCGCGTCGTACACCTCGCGCAGGGCTGGATCGTTGAGGGGCAAAATTTGCCCGGCCAGGAACAATTCCAGCGCCACCAGCGCCGGCAGCAGGGCCGCCCCGCGCCGGGCGACCAGCAGCGTGGCCAGGCCGGCCAGCGCCGCCAGCCAGGCCGCCATCGTGACCGGCGCGGGGGTCGCCGGGCCGCGCAGATCCTCCGGGGCGACGGGCAGCCGCCAGGCGGCCAGCATGAGGGCGGGCAGCAGCAGCAGCGGCAGCCATTCCGCCCGGCGCAGCGCCGGCGTATGGATGAGGCGTTGCAGGCCCAGCCCGGCCAGCAGCGCCACCGCCAGCGCGAACAGGGCCAGCCAGCGGGCCGGCACCCGGAACAGATCAAAGCCGGGCAGCGCGGCCAGCCCCAGGTCGGGGTTCAGCGGGTTAAAATAGACCGGGTTATAACGCCCCAGGGCCAGCAGCACCCCGGCCAGCCCCACCACCAGCCAGCGGCCCGCCCCCGGCTGTCGCCACCCCACCAGCGCCAGCCCCAGGGCCAGCACCCCCGGAAAGGCGATGTATTCGGTGAACAGCAGCGTATCGTAAGCCGGCAGCAGCGCCCGCCCGATGTAGCTCAGCGGCAGCGAAAAGGCCGTCGCCTGCTGCGGGTTAAAGCCGCTGCCCCCCCGCCCGGAGAGGCCGGTCAGTTCCAGCGCCGGCAGCAACTGCGGCAGGGCCAGCAGCAGCGCCCCCGCCGCCCCCACGCACAGCCACAGCAGCGCCCGCGCCCCCCGCCGGCCACGCTCCGCCCGTGACCATGCCCGCGACCGCGGTGCGGCCAGCCCCCACGCCAGCGCGTACAGCCCCAGGCCCACCCCGCTGATGAAGACCGTCTGGGTGTGCCCGCTGAACAATTGCAGCGCCCACAGCGCCATGAAGCTCAGCAGCGCCCGCCCGGCCGCCGCCCGCGTGGTGGCCACCAGCCCCAGGTGCAGCAGCGCGAACAGCCACGGCAGCCAGGCCAGCCCCTGAAGCTGGTTCACCTGTTCCACGTGGGCGCTGACGAAGCCGCCAAACGCATACACCAGCGCCGCCACCAGCGCCGGCAGGTTCAGCCGGTCACGGGCGGGGGCCAGCGTGTGGCAGAACAGAAAATAAGTGCCGGCCGCGGCCAGCCACACATGCAGCAGCAGGCTGTAACGCACCGCATCCGGCGCGGGCAGCCACAAAAATAACCAGTCCGGCAGATAATACGTGCCCACCTGCGGGTCGGCCAGCAGCGGCGCACCCAGGAACAGATCCGGTGTCCACAGGGGCAGCGTGCCGGCCCGCAGGGCTTCGGCGCGGGCCGCGTGGTAGGGGTAAAAATAAGCGAAGGTATCGCCGCGCACCAGCACCGCATCGGTGAAGGCCAGCCGCCACAGAAACAGCAGCGTCAGCAGGGCCAGCAGGGCACCGGGCAGCAGGCGGCGCAGCACGGGCACGGGCACGGGCAGGGCGGCCCGCCCATCATGCCTGAGCATGGCCGGCCAGCGCCTGCTGAAAGAGCGCGGTATAGGCGGCGGTGGTGGCCGGGGCGGCGAAGTGGGCCAGCACACGATCCCGCCCGGCCGCGCCCATGCGGGCCCGCAGCGCCGGGTCATGCAGCAGGGTGAGGACGTAATCCGCCAGGGCAGCGGCATCCCCCGGCGCGGCCAGAAAGCCGGTGGAGCCATGGACCACCGTTTCGGCGGGGCCGCCGCGCCCGGTGCTGACGACGGGTTTTCCCCCGGCCATCGCTTCCAGGTTCACCTTGCCATAGCTCTCGAAATCGCTGGCGCACACCACCACATCGGCCGCGGCGATCACGCGCTCCACATCGGCGCGGAAGCCCAGGTAATGCAGCCGGTCGCGCAGCAGCGGGTGCGCGGCAGCCTGGGCCAGCACGGTATCACGGTAGGCGCTGTCGGCACTGACCCCGAAAGCATTTTCCCCGGCCACGATGAAACGGGCTTCCGGCATCTGCGCGGCCACCCGGGCCGCCAGCGCCTGAAAAACCTGGTGCCCCTTCACCGGCTGAAAACGGGCGATGAGGGCCACCAGCGGCGCATCCGGCGCGATGCCGGCCGCCGCCCTTACCGGCGCACCATCCACCGCCGGCGTAAAGCGGGCCGTATCCACCCCGGAATAGACCACCGGCAGCGCCTCCGGCGGCATAAACGGCGGCTGCCCCAGGAAGCCATCGCGGATGCTGCGCGACCGGGCCACGGCCCGCAGCGGCCGAAAAAAAGCCCGCTGCCAGGGCTTCGGGCGGAACCACCAGCCATGCACCGTCCACACCAGCGGTACCTGAGTGCGGCGGGCGGCCGGGGCGATGAGTGGCAGGGTGTGATAATCGCTGTGGACGAGGGCAATGCGCTGTGCTTGCAGCAGGCGGGCCATGCGCCCCACCACCGGCAGGCGGGCCCACAGCGCCGGGATAAACCAGGTGGTCGCGCCGCGAAAAGGCAGCACATGCACCGTCCCGCCCAGGTCACGCCAGGCGGCGGCCAGCCGGCCTTCGCCCGGCAGCAGCAAATGCAGCGCAAAATCGGCCGCGGCCAGCGCCCCGGCCAGCGTCACCAGGTCGGTTTCGCCGCCACCCAGGCCGGTATACCAGGAGGCAAACAGGATCGGCCGCGGGGAAGCCATGCCGGGTCAGGACTTTGGCGCGACAAGCTGCTTCAGCGGCTCCAGGCTGGCGGTGGGCAGCGACGGCTTAAAGCTGGTCAGCGCCGCGGCCAAATCCTCCGCCCGGCACACGAAGCCTTTCGCCTGGGCGAATTGCAGCAGCTTCTCCAGATCATTGATGCCGTTGATGTAAAGCTGCTGGCGCAGCGTTTCTTCGCGTTCCAGGCGCTCCAGAAATTTACGGGCGGTTTCCAGTGCCACGGTTTTCTCCTGCGGGATACATGAGCCGGATACAGGGCTGCGCGTAGTATAGCAAAACCGGCGCGATTTTCGATGCTGACCTGCCCGCGCCCCCCGCCGGCCCTCAGCGCACGCTGATGAAGCGCCACACCGCCACCAGCGCCACCACGTTCAGCACCACCGCCAGCAGGCTGTTGGCCGCCAGCCCGTAGCTGAACAGGAACGAGGCCACCGGCGTAAACACCGCCCGCCCCAGGGTAAACGAGGCCACGATCACGGTCATGTACATGGCGCGGGACTGCGGGCTGAGTTCGGTGGCCAGCGGGATGGTGGCCACCAGGCTTAGCTCAAAGGTGAGGTAGAAGAAAAACAGCCCGATCAGCGCCACATTGAGGTCGAAGCCGGTCAGCGGCAGCAGCAGGCAGGCGAGGATATTGCCGCCGATGCCCAGCAGCACCAGCCGCCGCTTGCCGAAGCGATCCGCAAAGGCCGTCACGATGCCTTCGCCGCCCAGTTCCGAGAGGCCGATGACCGCCGCCGCCACGGCCAGCGCCGCAAGCTGCACCCCGAAAGACTCTTCGATCCAGGTGCCAAACACCACATTAATGAGCTGGTTGGCCGCGCTGATGCCGAAGCCGAGCACCAGCCCGGCCAGCGCCAGGCGGCTGCGTACCGCCGCCCGCACCGCCGGCAAAAACGCGATCTGCATCGGCGCAGCCGGGGCATCGGCTTCCAGCAGCCACCATGCCAGCCCCAGGGCCACCAGCGCCACCAGCCCCAGGGCCGCGAAGGGAGCCTGCCAGTTGAACTGTGCAATCAGCCACGTCATGATGGGAATGCCCACAATGAACGCGCTCGACCAGCCCAGTTCCACGATGCCCAGGTACAGCCCGCGCCGTTCATAGGGCACCCGGTCGCCGATGTAGGCCTGCACCGCCGGATCAAAAGCGATTTTGCCCAGGGTGCCGATGAGCAGCGCCAGCGCCAGCCCGGCGATGCCCGGCAGCACAAACACCACCGCCATCCCGCCGGCGTACAGCGCCAGGCCCAGCAGCAGGGTAAATTTGCGCCCGCGCTGTTCCGACAGCCGGCCTAAAAAGGGGGCCACCAGCCCCATAAGCTGCATCAACGTCAAAATGCTGACGATGACGGTGACTTCCACGTTCACCCCGCGGGCAAAGACCGGCATCAGCGGGTACATCATACGAAAGCCGGTGTTGATGCCGGTGCGCGAGGTGGTCAGCAGCGCCACCTGCGCCAGCAGCGACCGCGGCTGTGGCAGGGATGAAGACGACACAGGGGTATCCGTTCTCAGCATGATGGAGAGAGCCACAGTATGACACAGCCCCGCCCCGGTTGCCAGCGCCACGCAGGCCGCCGGCCGGGCCAGCGCAGCAACATTAAGGGGCGGTGGTAAACTCTGCTGACCTGACCTGACCTGGCCTGACATGGCCGCGCCCGCACCCCTCTCCCGGACGGGCTGCGCTCCGGGCGCGGGGAGGCTGGCCCTTTCAATCTTTGCTCCGTGGCTCTGTGGCTCGGTGTTCAATCGCTGGTTGGGGCAGGATGTCATCCGGCCCCGGCCGGGGGAAACGCGGGTTGAGGGCTAAACAGCCGCCCGGAATGCCCTGGATGCGTTGGCCCGCCGGCCCCGCCGTTTGTTTTTACGCCATCCTGGGCTACACTTGCGGGGTGATCCGCCGGATTGGGGGCAGGGATATGCGCCGCATTGTGTTGATTGCCGCCAGTTTGCTGATGAGTGGGCTAATTCTGTGGCTGGTGCTGCGCGATATGCCGCTGGCCCAGGTGTGGGAACAAATGCGCCAGGCCAATGTTTTCTGGCTGGTGGCGACCATCATTTCTATTCACATCGCCATCTGGACGCGGGCCATCCGCTGGCGTGGAATGCTGCCCGGCAGCAGCCTCACCACCATGCAGGCCTTTTACATCCTGGGGATCACCTTCACGCTGAACCTGCTGCCGCTGCGGGCCGGCGAAGTGGCCCGCAGCCTGCTGGCCACCCGCTACGGCATTCCTTTCGTCACCGCCGCCACCAGCGTGGTCATTGAGCGCCTGGTGGATACGCTGCTGGTGGTGGTGCTGCTGGCGGTGGCGCTCAGCCGGGTGCCGGCCATCCCGCCGCAAACGGCCCAGGTGGCCACCCTGTTCGGCACGCTGGCCGTCATCGGCTTTGCCGTGCTGGTCTTTTGCGCCCGTTACCCGGCCCTGCCGCGCGGGCTGCTGGCCCGGGCGCAGCGCCTGCTGCCCGTCCTCAAACGCCTGCCACTGACGGCCCTGCTGGAGCACGGGCTGGACGGCCTGGAACCGCTGACGCACTGGCGCTTATTCGCCCATACCCTGCTGTGGACGCTCATTTCCTGGGGGGTGTCGCTGGTGACGCTGATGCTGCTGCATGTCGCGCTGAACCTGGGCGATGTGGATGTGCTGCTCAGCAGCAGCCTGGGGGCCACGCTGGCCTCGCTCAGCCTGGCCATCCCCATCAGCGTGGCCGGGCTGGGGCCGTTTCAGGCGGCCATGCTGGCGGCCGGGCAACTGGCCGGCATGGACGATGTGCGGGCGCTGTCGCTGGGTTTTGTCTTTCACGGGGTAACGACGCTGGCCTATTTGCTGCTCGGCGGGCTGGCCTTCGCCCGCCTGGGGGTGAGCCTGGGCGACTT
>JALOOI010000133.1 GCA_025454495.1 Anaerolineae bacterium | reverse complement strand
TGGCCATTGCGCTGCACGCTGCCGATGTGCTGACTTTCGATTTTGGCGCTCCCTACCGCAAAACCTATGAAGAAGCCCTCTACGGGCTGGAGATTGATTATCGCCAGTTGCCGGAGCGCTTTGAAACGTACAGCCCGGCCGATCAGGCCTGCATCCGCCAGCGCCTGCAAGAAATTGCCGCCCTCCCCGAACCCTGACCCTACCTCGCCCGGTTATCCCTGTGCAGACTGCCCCGCGCCCGTTAAAATTTATTCCAACCTTCACATATCGTCCGAAAGGGTTCCCCCGCTGATGACCACCCTCATCCATGGCTTTGAACTGATACAATCCCGCGAGATTCCCGAAATGAACACGCGGGCGCGGCTGTTCCGGCACGTCCGCACCGGCGCGGAACTGCTCTCGCTGGAAAATGCCGACGAAAATAAGAGCTTCGGCATCGCCTTTAAAACACCGCCGGACGACAGTACCGGGCTGCCGCACATCCTGGAGCATTCTGTCCTGGGCGGCTCCCGTAAGTATCGCACCCGTGAGCCGTTTGTGACGCTGCTCAAAACCTCGCTCAATACTTTTTTGAACGCCATGACCTTCCCGGATATGACCATTTACCCGGTCGCCAGCACCAACCTCAAAGATTTCTGGAACCTGGTGGATGTGTATCTGGATGCTGTTTTTTACCCCACCATCACCGAAACCACGCTGCAACAGGAGGGCTGGCACCACGAAACCACCGGCCCGGATGCCCCGCTGACCTACAAGGGCGTGGTCTTCAATGAGATGAAAGGCGTGTACTCCACGCCGGAAGCGGTGCTGGAGACCCTGGCGCAGCGCGAACTGCTGCCGGATACGCCCTACCGCCACGACAGCGGCGGTGATCCGGCCGTCATCCCGGATTTAACCTACGCGCAGTTCAAAGCCTTCCACGAAACCTACTATCACCCTTCCAACGCCCGCATTTTCTTCTATGGCGACGATGACCCGGCAGAACGCCTGCGCCGCATCGATGCCTTCATCACCGATTTTGCCGCCGGCCCGGCGGCGGCCCCCCTGCCGCTGCAACCGCGCTTCGCCGCCCCGCGCACGTACACCGGGCGCTATGACGCGGGCGCGGCGGATGCCGATGCCGATGATAAGGGCTTCGTCAAAGTAAGCTGGCTGCTGGCGGAAGTGACCGATGCCGCAAGCATGATGGCGCTGGAACTGCTCGCCCATATCCTGGTGGCCACGCCGGCCTCGCCGCTGCGTAAAGCCCTCATCGATTCTGGCCTGGGCGAAGACCTGGTGGGCGAAGGCCTCGACCCCTACAAACGCGAAGCCAGCTTTGCCGTGGGCCTGAAGGGCATCGCCCCGGCCGAAGCCGGCGAGGTGGAAGCGCTCATCCTGGCCACCCTCACCGATCTGGCGGAAAATGGCATCGACCCGGCCACCATCGCCGCCTCGCTGAACCAGATCGAATTTATGCTGCGCGAGAAGAACAGCGGCCAGTTCCCGCGCGGGCTGATGGCCTTCATCGGCATTCTGCCCGCCTGGCTGCACGGTGGCGACCCGCTGGATCATCTGGCGTTTGAAGCGCCGCTGAGCGCCCTCAAAGCCCGCTATGCCGCCGACCCGCGCTATTTTGAAAACCTCATCGGCCAATACCTGCTGAACAACCCGCATCGCTCCACCGTCATCCTCCAGCCCGACCCGCAGGTGAAGCTGGAGCGCGAAGCGGCGGAAAAAGACCGCCTGGCGCGGGAACGCGCGGCCCTCTCGCCTGATGGGCTGGCGGCGGTGCAGACCACCATGGCCGAACTGGAGCGCATCCAGACCACGCCGGATACGCCGGAGCAGATCGCCACCATCCCCACCCTGCGCCTGAGCGATCTGGAACGCCAGACGAAGCCGGTGCCCACCGCAGCGCTCACCCTGCACGGCAGCACCGTCCTGTACCATGACCTGCCCACCGGCGGCGTGGCTTACCTGGACCTGGGGTTTGACCTGTACACCCTGCCGGCGCAGTACCTGCCCTATGTGGATTTGTTCGGGCGGGCGCTGACGGAACTGGGCACCACCACGCAGGATTTTGTGCAAATTTCGCAGCGCATCGGCGCGGAAACCGGCGGCATCTATCACGAGGTGTTTACCTCGGTGCGCTATGGCGCAGCCGGCAGCGTGGCCTACAGCTTCCTGCGGGCCAAAGCCATGCTCACCGGCAGCGCGGCCCTGTTCAGCCTGCTGCATGACCTGCTGCTGACGGTGAAGCTGGATAACCAGGAACGCTTTTTGCAGATGGTGCTGGAAGAAAAAGCCGGCCACGAAGGCGGCCTGATGATGGGCGGCCATATGATCGTGAATCAGCGCCTGCGGGCCCATTACGATGATGCCGGCTGGCTGAGCGAGCAGCTTAACGGCGTGAGCAACCTGTTCTTTGTGCGCGAGCTGGCGCAGCGCATCGAGCAGGATTGGCCGTCGGTGCTGGCTGACCTGGAGGCGATCCGCGCCCTGCTCATCAATCGCCACAGCCTGGTAGTGAACGTGACCATGGCCGCCGACGACTGGCAGCGCTTCCGGCCGGAACTGGAAGCCTTCCTGCACGCGCTGCCGGCCGCCCCGGTGACGCGCCACACCTGGCAGCGCAGCACCACCCCGCCCGCCGAAGGGCTGGCCGTGCCGGCGCAGGTGAATTTTGTGGGCAAGGGGGGCAGTTTGTTCCAGGCGGGCTACCGCCTCCGCGGGTCGCAGGTGGTCATCCTCAAACACATGAACCTGGATTACATCTGGTCGAAAATCCGGGTGCAGGGCGGCGCGTATGGCGGCCGGGCGCAGTTTAACCCCTTCTCCGGCGTGCTCACCTTCTGGTCATACCGTGACCCCAACCTGGCCGGCACGCTGCACAACTTCGATGGCGCGGCGGATTACCTGCGCGGCCTGTCGCTGAGTGCCGATGACCTGGAGAAAGCCATCATCGGGGCCATTGGCGAGGTTGACCGCTACCTGCTGCCGGATGCGAAAGGGCTGCTGGCCACGCAGCGCTACCTGACCGGCTACACCGATGCGCTGCGCCAGCAGGCGCGGGACGAAATTTTCGCCACCACCCTGGCCGATTTTCATGCTTTTGGCGCGGCGCTGGCGGCGCTGAGCGAGCAGGCGCGGGTGGCCGTGGTCGGCTCGCCGGACAGCCTCCAGGCGGCCACCGGGCAGCCGGGACTGCCGCTGACCATTACGCCGGTGCTGTAAAATGGCCCGGGGCGGGGGCCACCGCGGCCCCCGCCCGCCTCAGCTTAGCGTCTGCTGCAACCGGCGAATCTGCCCGATGTAATCCGGGACGGGTTCGCCGGCCACGCGGCAGGCGGTTTCATCCACCGCCAGCAGATCATCCCCCCACACCACCTGCCCCACCGGCACCGCCACCTCGCGCACGCGGTCGGGGCGTTCATCCGGGCTGACGTATTTCGCCGTCAGGTCTACCACGGCACCATCAATGTGCTGGCCGATGCAGAAGTAAATATCCTTCAGCACCTCCGGCACCGAGGGCACATGAAGCTGGCCGCGGGCGTGCGGGCTGCGTCCGCGGTACACCTGGCGCGGGAACAGGCCGTATAAATTCTTCAGCGCGGCCGAAATCAACGGCTGGCCGTGCAGCAGCGTGCGCTTAAACGCCCCCACGCTAATCACACAATCGAAGTCCGCCAGGTAGGCCGGGGCCGTCATGCTGGCATATTTCACGGGCTGCGGCAGCCGGTTGGGGTATTCCTGCATGGTCAGCGTTTCGGCATCGCCCACCAGAGTATTTTCATCCATGATGGTGTGCAGGCCGTGTTTTTCCGCAATTTCCAGCAGCGGCCGGTCCGAACACACGCCCTCAATGATGACGATGCGGGCGGCCGGGGCCGCCCGGCGCAGCCCGCGCAGCACGGCCGCCAGCACCGGCAGGCTGACGACGGCCGGCGGCGGCGCAGCATAGCCCAGGTTGGGCTTGACCAGGATGCGCCCCGCGCCAAAGGCGGCGGCCGGCGGAATATACACAAACGCTTCGACCCGCGCCGTTTTGACGGCGGCCAGTTGGGCCAGTTTTCCCACAGGGGCCTCATTTCTGTACCAGGGGCACATGGTAGCGCCACCGGGGGCGGCTGTCAGTACAAATCCGGCGGCTGCTTTAATGCGTCTGACCAGCGCAGGCGCTGCTGAATGCTCTCCGCGACAGCGCTGGCGGAGAAGGCGGCATCGGTGGGCAGCGGCGGCAGGAACAGCAGCGGCACCGGCTGCCAGCGGGCATCCTCGCGCAGCGTCACCCACAGGTCATACACCTGCTGGCCGTTGGAATCCATTTCGCACAGGATGATCTGTGGCGTGATGTCGCCGCTGTGCAGCAGCGCCAGGGCCTGCTGCGGGGTGCCGGCATACACCGGCCGGCAGCCCTGCTGTGCCAGCGCCTGCATCATGGGGGCCCGCACATCCTGGCGGCGGGTAACGATGAGTACCGTAATCATGGGCGGCTCACTGCCTTCTGAGCGTGGCGGGTCACTAACCTTAATACAACGATAGTTTGTATATCATATACCATTTTGGCGCTGCCGTATATAAAGGATCAGGCCATTGATCCAGCGCTCATGGGGTGCCGCCGCGGGCGGGGTTACGGTACAATCAACCCGTGATCGTGGTGGAAAGGCTGCCAGGATGAGCGCTTTAGAACAGGAAATTATCGAAAAATTTTACCTGCTGGAACCGGCCGCCCGCCAGCGGGTGCTGGCCACCCTGTCGCCGGGGGCCGAGAACGTGTTTGATGAGGCGGCCTGGTGGGCGCGGGTGGCGGCGCTCCAGGCGGGCATCCGCGCACGCCTGGGCACAGAGTCCGCCGGGGTGCTGGCGCTGCTGGACGAACTGCGCGAGGAAGCGCCGTGAACCCGGTTGTGCTGGATGCGGGTATCCTCAGCGCCAGTGTGTATAATCCATATGGTATGCATACGGTGGCAGGAGACAGGGCTGATGCCTTCGCATTCGCATCGCACGCACGAAGAAACGCGCCAGGCCATTCTGGCGCTGTTTACGCCGGAAACGGCCTGGCTGACGCGCACCGAGATCGCGCAGCGGCTGGCCCGGAAAAAATCGCCGTACCTCATTGAGGTGATCGAAGAACTGGCCGCGGCCGGGCTGCTTCAGCGCGAAACCTTCAGCTACCATAACGGGGTGCAGGGCTACATGTATGCCCGCCCCGGCACGCCGTTGTAGCGCTACGCGGCCGCCGGCACCAGCACCGACCAGATTTCGCCCCAGCGCACCTCCAGATGCGTCACCGTCAGCCCGGCGGCGGCCATTTCGGCGTGGTAGCTCTCCAGGGTGTATTCGGTTTCGTGCGTATCATCCAGCCGCCACTCCAGCCCCAGTTCTTTTTTTAGCGGCACGCGCCAGTCACGCTCAAACAGCGGCACGCGAATAAAGAGGCGCTGCGGCTGCACGGTGGCCACCACCCGGCGCAAAAACTGCGCCCGGTCGGGCAGGTGTTCCAGCACATTGGAAAGAATCACCACCTGCACCGGGGCCGTCAGCGGCGGCAGCCCCTGCAACACATCGCCCACCAGGTAGGTGACGCGCGGATGGGCATAGCGCTGCCGGGCCGTGGCGATGCTCTCCGCCAGAATGTCGATGCCGCTGACGGTCGCGCCGGCCCGTTCGGCCACATCGTAAGCCACCGCGCCCATGCCACAGCCAATATCCAGCACGTGCTCGCCTGGCTGAATACGCGCCACGAAAAAATCATGATAGTTGAGGTGGCGATGCTTGGTGTGGGTGCCCGCGCCATAGCGCACGGAATACTCCCCCTGGAGCGCATACAGCCGGTTATCCAGCCGCAGCAGCAGCCGCAGGGCTTCATCGGGGGTGGTGCGGGCGGCCGCATCTTTGATGAGCAGCAGCAGCGTTTTTTCCAGCACGGGCAGCGGCAGCCGCCGCGCCACCCGAAACAGCAGGCTCCGCCACAGTCGTTGCAGCATCGTCGTCATCCTGTTCACCCCGCAGGGTTCAGCAGCGATTGATAAAGGTGATATTCCTGCCGGGCCACCTGCGCCAGCGAGAACTGCGCCAGCGCCTGCTGCCGGGCATTGAAGCCCATCTGCGCGGCGGCCGGGTCCGTCAGCACCGCCTGGATGCCCTGGCGCAGGCTGTCGGCATCGGTGGCGCACAGCCAGCCGGTGTCCCCGTGCCGCAGCACATCGGCAATGCCGGGCACCCGCGTCCCGATCACGGGACGGCCGCAGGCCATGGCTTCGATGAGCGCTTTGGGGTGGCCTTCCCACAGCGACGGCAGGATGAAGGCCCGCGCCCGGTTCAGCAGGCCCGGCAGCGCCTCATGCGGCACCCGTGGCAGCCATTCCAGCCGGCCAGCCAGCGTGCCGAACTGCGCCCGCAGCGCGTCGCCCTGGCTGCCCTGCCCCACCAGCCGCAGGGTGTAAGGCGTGGGGCGCAGCGCTTCCAGCAGCGCCGGCAGGTTTTTCTCCGCTTCCAGCCGGCCGATGAACAGCAGATCCACGTCCGGCGGTTCTGGCTGCGGCGGCGGGGCGAACACGTCCGTATCGACATAATTGGGGATGATGTGCGTGCGGGGCGCGGCGGCGGGTAAACGCCCGGCGATGTCCTGCGCCATGGCCGCGGTGGTGACGACGATACCGCGGGCGGCCCCGAAGACCGCCGCTTCCAGCGCCAGGGCCGCGCGGGCCTCGTCCGAATCCGCCCCGGCGCGGGCGCGGGCATCGCTGGAATACATATAGCCACAGCGGGCGAGCAGCGGTTTGCCCCAGAAGCGGGCGGCCCGCAGCGCCAGATCGGCCCCGCGCATCTGGTTGGTCTTCAGCAGGTGGGCCCGCAGCAGCCGCGGCGCATGGAGCAGATGCACGCGCTGCATGTAACGTTTGGGGGCCAGGTTCCAGCGGTTGCAGGCGATGGCGATTTCCGGCAGCAGCGGCTGGTACGCCAGATCGGTGGCGGTGCCATAGGTGATGAACGTGACCTGCACGCCCAGGGCCGCCAGCCGGCGATACAGGGCCACTTCGCGCGTCAGCGAACCCGTGTCGGCCCATGTTTGCAGGCTCACCCCGCGGGAGAAGAACAGCACCAGGCGCAGCGGGCGGCTCATGCGGGCGGCTCCAGCAGGGGGGCATACAGCCGCTGCACATACTCGCCGGCCACGCGCCCCCAGTCCAGCGCGGCCACATCGCGGCGGGCCTGCGCGGCCAGCCGCGGCCCCAGGGCCGGCTCCTGCCACAGGCGCAGCGCCGCCGCGGCCAGCCCGGCCGCATCCGCCACCGCCGCCAGCAGCCCGTTTTCCCCGTCCCGCAGCCAGTCCGCGGGCATCCCCATGCGGGTAGACACCACCGGCACGCCGGTCGCCCAGGCTTCCATGAGCGCCATGGGGCCGCCTTCGGCGCGGGAGGTGATGAGGCAGGCATCCAGCGCATGATAAAACGGGATCACATCCAGATAATGCGGCACATAAGCATGATGACAGGGAATGCCCAGGCGTTCCAGCCCGGCGCGGACGTAGCCGCGGGCGGGGCCGGTCAGCAGGACGAACAGCGGCACCCCCTGCTGTTGCAGGTGGGCCAGCGTGGCCAGCAGCACATCCGGCCCTTTGATGTATTTCGGCTCCAGCCCCTCACCCCAGCCGCTGCCATCCTTCTGGAAGGAGCCAACGCAGAACGCGCCCGGCGGAATGCCGAAGCCGGCCCGCAGATGTTCGCGCTGGCCGGGGGCGGGGGGCACAAAACGGGTGGTATCCACGCCGAGCGGGATGAGCGTCAGCCGGGACGGGGGCAGCCCGGCGGCCAGCAGCGCCTGCTGCGTGATGGTGCAGGACGTAACCACCTGGCGCACGGCCGGGCCCAGGGCCAGCAGCCGCCGGAACGGTGCCGTAAATTCGGCTTCGGCGGGGTCGCCATGCAGCCAGGTGACAAAGACCGTGTTGGAGCGATGCGGCACGGGTGCGCCGGGGCGCAGCAGCCCGTAGCGATCATGAAAATGGACAAGCTGGCCGCGCAGCGGGCGCACCTCGCTCACGCGCTGCGAGGCATACCCCCGCTGCCGGGCCGCCTCGCTGACATACTGCGCCACCCAGCCCAGCACCCAGTCCGCCGGATCACTGATGTGAGCGACCCCGGTCGGCCGCCGGGGCGCGAAAAAGCGCCACATCTGCCGCCTCCTTTAGCGGGGCCGCCGCGGGCGGGGGTTAGCCATCGCGCAGCACCCGGGCCGCCTTTTTGGCCCGGCCCCACAGGCGGCGCAGCGGCCGCAGCGGGGTATGCGGGGCGGCGGCGGGCAGCGGCTGCGCCCGGCGCTGCGCCACCACCTGCCGGAACAGCGTTTCGTAAGCCTGGCTCATGCGCTGTGCGGTGTGCGGGGCGTGCTGCGCCTGCTCGAACAGGGCCGGGTACTGCTGTGGCAGCGCCAGCAACTGCTGCTCAAAGGTGATGGGCGTAAAACCCAGGCCAAACGCGCCGCAGTATTCGCGCAAAGAACCCGTCTCCAGAAACAGCACCGGCAGGCCGCACTGGCCGCCTTCAATGTAGTGGTTGCCGCCGGGTTCGTGGCGGGCCGCCGAAAGATACACATGGCACCCGCGCAGCGCGTCCGCCAGCGCGGGCCCGTGCAGCACCGGCAGGCAGCGCGTGTGCGCAAAGGTGACGCTGATGCACACATTGCCAATAAACGTAAACTCGAATCGGTCGCGGTAAGGCTCCTGCGCCAGCAGCAAATCCAGCCGCTCGTAAATATCGAAGCCTTTCATAAAATTGGGCGACCAGTGATGCGTGACCAGGCGCATTTTTTGCCCCGGCTGCCAGCGCTGCCGCCCGTGCGGGTGGAAAATCGCCTCATCGGCGGCGTTCAAAATCACGCTGTCCGGTTTCGTCGCGTCGATGCCGTGCCGCCGAAACGCCTGGCGAATGAAGTCGCTCACGTACACAATATGATCGACGTGCGGCGCGGCGGCCAGCATGGCGCGGTTATCGCCCAGATCCGCGCCGCGCTGTTCATCCAGCGTGTTCACCCGCAGCACGGTGGCCGTGCGCGGCCAGCGGCGCACATACTCATGAATATCGTCGATGAAGTACGAGGCGGAGGGGCTGTTGCGGCGCGGCGAGAGAATCAAAATTACATCCAGGTCGGGCACGAGTTCACGGTAGACCTGGTGGCCCTGCGCCCGCAAAAATTTTTCCAGCCCGGCGGCGAACTGGTTGCCGCCCCCGTAGGGGCCCGCCATATGGCGATTGTTGAGGCTGATCCGCAGTGTCATGGGGGCCTATTTAACCACAGCGGCCCGGCAAAAGACAGGCCGCGGGCCGTTGAACCGCCGTTGCGTAGCAGGGTGGTTTCGGTTAAGATGTTGCGTCACGATGGATTTTTACAAATGTTGGTCATCATCGGGGTAAATGGCATGTCACGCGATCTGTTCGTTGCCAAAATTCCGGCCAGCTTCAGTGTGGACGCGCTGCGCGACCTGTTCAGCCAGGCCGGCACCATCAGCCAGTTGAAGCGCCCCAGAGATTACGATACCGGGGAACTGCGTTCTTTCGCCTTCATCACCATGGAGACAGCAGAAGAAGGCCTGGCGGCAATCGCGCAGTTCAACGGTTATGTGATCGATGGTCAGGCCATCGTGGTGAAAGAATCGGATAAGCCGTTCCAGGCGGGTACCCCCCGCCCGGCCGCGCCGCGCCCGGTGTCGCCGCCCCCGCCGCCACCCCCGCCGCCGGCCCCCACCGTGGCCATGGATTTCTACTGGGATGACCGGGTGGATATTCTGGAAGATTTGCTGCTGCAAACCGGCGTGGCCACCACCGTCAAAATGACGCTGGTCGGCCGGCCCGGGCGCATCGAGGAGCAGGGGAACACGGTGATGGTGGCCATGCAGCATTTTCTGCGCCGCCACGGCTACCCGCGCGGGGTGCCCGTGCCGCCGGATACGCCCACGCAGTACCTGCTGTTCATCTCCAGCAAGCAGTGGAAAAAAGTGGCTCCGGCGCTGGCCGAGCAACCGGATGACCTGCTGATTGTGGAAGGCCAGGGCATCTTTGACCCGGAAATCCCCGGCATGTCCATCTTTGTCACCAGCGTGACCACGCGCACCATGCAGCAGGCCAGCCGCCTGAATACGAATGAAGCGCCGCAGCCGGAATAGGCCCGCACCCGCCCGGAAAGCTCACCCATGCTGAAGCCGATGCTGCGGGCGCTGCAAGAGCGCGCCCACCACCTGAAGCAGGAGACGTATGCCCTGTACCTGGCCGCGCGTGACCCGCGCACCCCGCGCCTGGTGCGCGTGCTGGCGCTGGTCATCGTGGCCTATGCCATCAGCCCCATTGACCTCATCCCGGATGTTATCCCCGTGGTGGGCTACCTGGATGATCTCATCCTCATCCCGGCGGCGCTGGTGCTGCTGCTGCGCCTCATCCCGCCGGAGGTGCTGGCCGAGGCCCGCCGCCAGAGCGCGGCCACGCTGGATGCCCGCCACCCGGCCGCCCGCGTCGCGGCCGCGGTGACGGTGGCGCTGTGGGGGGTGTTCATCATCCTTATTGTGCTGGCGGTAGCCGGCTGATCGTTGCAGAAAGAGGCCCCCGGTGGCGCAATTGATCTTTGGCGAGCGCATCGCCCGTGAGGCCCGGCTGCGGCCGGGTTGTTCGGCCATCATCTTCGATGAGCAGGGCCGCCTGCTGCTGACCCGCCGTACCGATAACGGCCGCTGGTGTTTGCCCGGCGGCGGCATGGATGCCGGCGAATCCGCGGCGGAAGCCTGCATCCGCGAAGTGCGCGAAGAAACCGGCCTGGAGATTGTCATTGTGCGCCTGATCGGGGTGTATTCGTCGCCGGATATGATCGTGGCGTATGAGGATGGCAACCGCTGGCAGATCATCGCCTGTTCATTTGAGGGGCGCATCACCGGCGGCACGCTGTCCCTGAGCGATGAAACGACAGCGGCCGGCTTTTACACCGCGGCGGACATGGCCGCGCTGGATGTGATGGAACATCATCGCCAGCGCATTGCCGATGCGCTCAGCGGGCAGGTGGCGGCCTTCTGGCGCTGAGCTTTATGCGCCGCGCCGGCCCTGCGCCTGCCCCACCAGGTGCAGCGCGTCCGCCAGCGTGGCGGCAAAATGATAGCGGTCGCGGATAACCGGGTGCAGTTTGATCGCCATATTCAGCATCAGGCGGAAATACGGCGGCAGCCCCACGATGACGCGCAGCCCCGGCGCGGGCTTCAACCGCTGTACCACGCTGCGAAAGCTGCTGAGCGCGGCCGGCGGCAGCATCGGCTGGCTGCGCGTGGCATCGGTGATGACATCCACCACATGCGGCACACTGTCAGTGAGCGCGTTCTGGGCATCAATGGCGTTCAGCAAATCCTGCCAGTTCCACGTCTCTTCCACCCGCAGCACAATCAGGGTCTTTTCCGGGTTGTACCAGTCGATGGTGATGGGCATCGTGTCAGCTCCATAAAGGCTACAGGCGAGCGCACACAGTGCCGGCCTGAACGTCGTTACAACGGGCCGATACCGGTACGTGCCTTAAAAACGCTCCATTAATAGCTGTAAATTAACACAAAGGACAGGTTCAGACAATATAACAGATGATCCTTTAAGTGTTCAAAAACGCCGGATCATCATCGTGGGCCAGCAGGTACAGGGCTTCCTCCAGCGTATCCACCACGCGGTAGCGGCGGCACAGGGACGGGTGCAGTTTGAGCAGCACAGAGAGCAGCCGCTGCAAATGTGGCGGCAGCCCCACCATAATCCGCCGGCCGCGGGCCGGGGGTAAATCCCGCGCAAGCTGGCGCACATGGCTGAACAGCGCCGGCGGCAGCCCGACCATCGTCCG